>CAJXWJ010000040.1 GCA_913062925.1 uncultured Pseudorhodobacter sp.
CGACACCATAACGATGCCCACCCGCAGCAAATGCTCGCGCCAGCGTCCGGTGCGGCGGCGATAATCTGGTCGATCTCGCTTGCCTGCATGGCGATCGGCTTTTCGGTCAGCACATGCTTGCCCGCCGCCAGTGCTTTCAGCGACCATTCCACATGAATGTGGTTCGGAAGCGGGATATAGACCGCGTCAATGTTGGGGTCTGCAAGCAGCGCGTCATAGCTGGAATGCACAATCAAATCTGGGCAAAACGCCTGAAACCCAAGGGCTTTTTCTGGGCTAGAGGTGGCAAGCGCCACCAGTTTCGCGCCCTTGGCGGCATGGATCGCCGGTGCCATGTGATTGAGCGCGAAATTCGCAGCCCCCAAGATACCCCAACGCATAACCTTCATAACCGGCCTCCCTGACTGTTCGCGGCAGGCTAGCCTGTGCCCGATGCCTGCGCAACGGGGCTTAGTCTTCGGCAGGCTCGACGGTTGCGGGTTTTCGTAAGAAGGTATAGCCGATTGCCCCTAGATAGGCGAAATCAACCAAAACCAGCGTGGTCCAAGGGTAGGTCAGCAGTGCAGCAACCACGCCCACAAAGACAAGAATGACAAAGCTGACATTTTCGGCATAGACCGTGGCGCGCTTGAACGAAGGCGTGCGGAACCGCCCCACCATCAACCCGCCCACAATTACCATCCACAAGGCCACCGCCCAGATTGCCGCCGGTTTGCCGCTGTCCAAAGCATAGGCCAGAAAGATCGGCAGCAAGACCAAAAGCGCGCCAGCAGGCGAGGGCACGCCCTGAAAGCTGTTGGAATCATTCTCGGGCTGACGGTTGCTGATGTTAAAGCGCGCAAGCCGCAGCAGGCAGGCCACCGCATAGACCAAACAGGCGATCCAGCCTTCTGACCGCATGCCCTGAAACGCCCAAAGATAGGTGATCAGCGCAGGCGCCACGCCAAAGTTGACCAAATCGCACAGGCTGTCCAACTCGGCACCCATGTCGCTTTGACTTTTCAAAAGCCGCGCCATCCGCCCGTCCAGCCCGTCCAGCACCGCCGCCACAAGAATCAGCGCGACCGCCATGCCAAATTGCCCCGCAATCGCAAAGCGCACCGCTGTCAGCCCCGAACACAGCGCCGCAATGGTCAAGAAATTTGGCAAAAGCTGCACCAGATGCAGCTTTTTGCGCCGTTTGCGACCCTCGGGCTGTACGATCATTCTGAAATCGCCGTGCGACGCAGCAGGTCGCGGTCCAGCTCTGCCAGAACGGTTTCGCCTGCAATCATGGTTTGGCCCAGCGCCACCAGCGGCTCGACGCCTTCGGGCAGATAGACATCCAGACGCGAGCCAAAGCGGATCAGGCCAAAGCGCTCGCCCGTGCGCAGGCCTTGGCCTTCGCTGACAAAGGGCACGATGCGGCGCGCCACAAGACCGGCAATCTGCACCACGATCAGATGACGGCCATCGGGCAGTTCCAAAAGCAGGCTGTTGCGCTCGTTATCGGTGGAGGCTTTGTCCATCGCGGCGTTAAAGAATTTGCCCGGACGGTAGGCCATTTTCACCAAACGCGAGGCAATCGGCGTGCGATTCACATGGCAGTTGAACACCGACATGAACACCGAAACCCGGGTCAATTCGGCGTGGCCCACGCCCAATTCAGGCGGTGGCACTGCGCGTTCGATCAGGCTGACAATGCCATCAGCAGGCGAGACGATCAGCCCGCGCCCCTGTGGAATAGCGCGCTTTGCATCGCGGAAAAAGTAATAGCACCAAACCGTTAGGCCAACACCGATCCAGCCCAGCGGATCCCAGATCAGGAAAAGCACCAGCGTGATCGCGGCAAAGATCGCGACGAACTTATAGCCCTCGCGGTGCATGGGTTTGATGAAAGTTTCTAGCATCGTCATAAAAATCGCCCCTTGGCTTGATCGCACAGTCCTAGCCTTTGACGCGACAGGGTGCAACCGTCGGGCCAAGCTGACCCGACGCAAGTTTATGCAGGCACCACCATGCCCTTGGTTTTGGCCAGCTCGCGCATCCGCTCTTGCAGCTTTTCAAAGGCGCGCACTTCGATCTGGCGGATCCGCTCGCGGCTGACGCCGTAGATGTCCGACAGCTCTTCCAAGGTGATCGGGGTTTCCGACAGCCGACGCTTGTGCAGCACATCGCGCTCGCGCTCGTTCAGCACGGTCATGGCGTTTTGCAGCAGGCTCATACGGATGTCGAATTCATCGCGCGCCTCGTAGTCGCCGGCCTGATCGCTGTCTTCATCTTCCAGCCAGTCCTGCCACTGCGTTGTGCCCTCGCCATCCGAACCGACGGTGGCATTCAGCGACGAATCCCCCCCCGACAGGCGGCGGTTCATCGAGATCACCTCGTCTTCGGTCACATTCAGTTCGGTGGCGATTTTGGCGACGTTTTCAGGGCGCAGATCGCCCTCTTCCAGCGCGCCGACCTTGGCTTTGGCCTTGCGCAGGTTGAAAAACAGCTTTTTCTGTGCCGAGGTGGTGCCCAGTTTCACCAAGCTCCAGGACCGCAGGATATATTCCTGGATCGAGGCGCGAATCCACCACATGGCATAGGTCGCCAAGCGAAAGCCCTTTTCAGGGTCAAAGCGTTTGACCGCCTGCATCAGCCCGACATTGGCTTCGGAAATCACCTCGGCCTGCGGCAGGCCATAGCCGCGATAGCCCATGGCGATTTTCGCGGCCAAGCGCAGATGCGAGGTGACCATTTTATGCGCGGCTTGGCTGTCTTGGTGGTCAACCCACCGTTTTGCCAGCATATATTCTTCTTCAGGTTCCAGCAGCGGAAACTTGCGGATTTCCTGCATATAGCGGTTCAGCCCCTGTTCGGGGCTGGGTGCTGGTAGGTTTGCATAGGTGCTCATCGTGACGCTCCCTTCTTTTCCGGTGCGATTGCGCCCCCGGGCAGGCAAATTTAAGTGTGCTTAAACGCGCCTTCAAGACACATCCTACACATTTAGCTTAACGTCAGATGAACATGGATCGGTCTCAATGTAAGATTTATGTCATTCTCTTCACGCTTATGTCAGCGCAGGGCTGCGATCAGCTCGGCCATATCGGCCGGCAGAGGCGAGGAAAACTCCAGCATCTCGCCCGTTACCGGATGCACAAAACCCAAAGTCGCCGCATGCAGCGCCTGACGCGCAAAGCCCATGCCAAGCTCGGCCGCCTCTTCGCCATAAAGCTTGGGCGCCAACCTGCGCTTGCCGCCATAGGTCTGATCGCCCAAAAGCCCGTGGCCGGCATAAGACATATGCACCCGGATCTGATGCGTGCGGCCGGTTTCCAGCCAGCATTCCACCAGACTTGCACCGCCCTTCAGATCTTCGATCACCCGCGCGCGGGTCACCGCATGGCGGCCTTGATCCCAAACCACGGCTTGGCGCTGACGGTCGGTTTTGTGCCGCGCCAGATGGGTAGCAATTTTCAAGATGCCGCCGGCTTCAAAGCTGACGCCGCGCATGCCGCGCAGGCGGGGGTCGCTGGCCGCAGGCACCCCGTGGACCACCGCAAGATAATGGCGGTTGACGCTGTGATCTTCAAACTGGGCGGCAAGCCCGTGATGCGCGCGGTCGGATTTGGCCACCACCAACAGGCCGGTGGTGTCTTTATCAATGCGGTGCACAATGCCCGGACGCCGCTCGCCGCCGATGCCCGACAGCGTATCGCCGCAGTGATGCAACAGCGCGTTCACCAAAGTGCCCGAGGGCGTGCCGGGCGCCGGATGCACCACCATGCCCGCAGGTTTGTCGATGACGATCAGATCGCCATCCTCCCAGATCACCGAAAGCGGAATGTCTTCGGCCATGGTTTCCACATCCACCGCAGGCGCAAGCCGCAGGCTATAGACCTGCCCCTCGACCACCTTGGCTTTGGGGTTGGTCACCGCAATGCCGTCCAGAAAAACATCGCCTTCGTCGATCATTTTCATCAAGCGCGAGCGCGACAGCGCGGCTTGCTCTGGCACTGCGGCCGCAAGCGCCTTATCTAGGCGTGCGGGCGCATCTTCGCCGATCTCCACCTCAAGCTGCCCCTGTGGGGTATCTTCGTCATCAAAAGGGCCTGCCATGACCGATACTCCTGAAGAGCCAAGGCTGCCGCCCTCGCTGCGTTTGTTAAAGGCTTTGGTGATCGTGCTGATGATCACCATGATTTGCGGTGTCATAACCGTGGTCGGCCTGCTTGTCACCCGCATGCCCAATGCAAATGCTGCTTTGCCGATATTACCCTCTAGTCTTAGCCTGCCTGCGGGCAAAACCGCGCTTGCGGTGACGATGGGGCAAGGCTGGGTCGGGGTGGTGACCCAGGACAGTCATTTTCTGGTGTTCAACAGCGCCGGAACTCTTGTGCAAGATGTCACGCTGACCCTGCCCTAAGCCTTCCACCTTCGCCCAACGTTTAACGCGCTGCCACAGAGCGGCGCGGGCTTTTGGCTGACCAAAGGTTAAACAAAGCTGAACCAGCGCGAAGGCAGTTACGACGCCCGCATGCCATTATCCTGTGCAGACTTGGCCCAAGATGCCGAAACTGGAGGCAGATTCGACCGAAAGGTTAAGTTTATGTTGCGTCGCGCCAAAAAGCGCTGCCCAATATGATCAAAATATATCAGGGAGCGAGTCATCTTGACCCAAGCCAACGCCATAGAAGCGCGCAATGTCATCAAAGCCTTTGGCCAAGGCGCATCGCTTGTCAAAGCTTTGGACGATGTCTCGGTTCAGATCAATCAAGGCGAGTTTTTCACCCTGCTTGGCCCCTCGGGCTGCGGCAAGACCACCTTGCTGCGGCTGATCGCGGGGTTCGAGATGCCGACAGACGGGCTGATCTTGCTGGAGGGGGCCGACATCACCTATCTGCCGCCCAACAAGCGGCCGGTGAACACGGTGTTTCAAAGCTATGCGCTGTTTCCGCATTTGACCGTGGCGCAAAACATCGGCTTTGGTCTGCAAATGCAGGGCCGCCCCAAGGCCGAGGTCGATAAGACCGTGGCCGAGATGCTGGCCTTGGTAAAACTGGAGGCGCTGGCCAGCCGCAAGACCAGCCAGCTTTCGGGCGGTCAGCAACAAAGGGTCGCCTTGGCGCGCGCCTTGGCGCCCAAGCCAAAGGTGTTGTTGCTGGACGAGCCGCTTTCGGCGCTGGATCTGAAACTGCGCAAGGAAATGCAGGTCGAACTGAAGCGCTTGCAGCTGGAAACCGGCATCACCTTTATCTTTGTCACCCATGACCAAGAAGAGGCGCTGACCATGTCTGACCGCATTGGCGTGATGTCGGCGGGCAAGCTGCAACAGGTTGGCACGCCCAAAGAGATCTACACCCGCCCCGTCAACCGCTTTGTCGCAAGCTTTATCGGCGAGACGAATTTTCTAACCGCTGAAACCGAGGCGGGCGGTGCGCGCCTTGCCAGCGGAGATTTTATTGCCATCGCCGGCATGGCGGCGGCAGGACAGGTGACGCTGACGCTGCGGCCTGAACAGCTGTCGATCGTGGACCCAGCGGCTGCGGGCGCGATTGCGGCCACCGTGACCTCGCTGGTGTATTTTGGCACCGACACCCATGTGAACATGACGCTGCGCGATGGATCAGAGGTGATCGCGCGGCTGCAAAGCCCGGCTTCGGGCGATGCGGGGCTGCTGGCGGGGCAAGCGGTGGGCATTGCCATCAGCCCAGGGGCCGCCCAGATTGTGGAGGATTAAATGAGCGCCGCAGAACGCGACCAAGACCGCGCTTCCAGCCGAAACGGCTGGCTGTTGTCGACCCCTGCGCTGATTGTGCTGACGCTGTTTGCGGTCGGGCCTTTGCTGATTGTGGCGGTCTATTCGTTTTTGACGCCGGGCAAATACGGCAATGTCGAATGGGCGCTGTCGTTTGAAGGCTGGCGCAGCATTCTGTACACCAAGGATATCTTTGACGACACCTATGGGCTGGCCGATGCCAATCTGACGATCTTTTGGCGGTCGCTAAAACTGTCGATGCTGACCACGCTGACCACCTTTGCGGTGGGCTTTCCCACCGCTTGGTTCATCGCCACCCGCCCGCCCAAGGCGCGGCCTTTGTGGCTGTTTTTGATCACCATCCCGTTTTGGACCAATCTGTTGATCCGCACCTATGCGATGAACGAGGTGCTGCGCACCGAAGGGCTGATGAACACCGTGCTGATGAAACTGGGCGCGATCAGCAGCCCGATCCAAGTGATGTATACCGATACGGCGGTGTTTATCGGCATGACCTATGTCTATCTGCCGCTGATGGTGCTGCCGCTGTTTGCAGCCATCGACCGCTTTGACATGCGCTTGCTGGAGGCGGGCTATGATCTTTACGCCAGCCGCTTGCAGGTGCTGCGCCGCATTATCCTGCCGATTGTGAAACCGGGGATCATCGCGGGATCTATCTTGGTGTTTGTGCCCTCGCTGGGGGCCTATGTCACGCCGCGGGTGCTGGGCGGCGGCAAGCAGATGATGATCGGCAACTTCATCGACCTGCAATTTGGCCAAGGCCGCAATTGGCCGCTGGGGGCATCCTTGTCGCTGACGCTTCTGGTGATCGTGACCATCGCGCTGCTGGTCTATGTCAAATACGCCAATAAGGAGAGCGCGCATGGCTAAACCTTCGTTTTCGGTCTCGGCGCTGCCCGGTTTTGCCACCACGGCGATTTTGGTCTTTGTGGCGCTTTATCTGCCGATCTTCACGCTTGTGGCCTATTCGTTTAACGCCAGTCAATCGGTTGCGGTCTGGGGCGGGTTTTCGCTGGATTGGTATGGCAAGGCTTGGGCCAATGATGCGGTCAAGGCCGCCACCGTACGGTCTTTGCTGATTGCGGTCTCGGCGGCAGTGATCTCGACCGCGCTTGCCACCATGGCAGCGCTTGGCACCACAAGGCGCAAGGCCTTCAAGGGCCAGACCTTTATCTATGTGATGATCAACCAACCGCTGATGGTGCCCGAAATTGTCACCGCCGTGGCCTTGCTGATCTTTTTTGGCATGATCAAAAAAGCCACGGGCTATCAAGGGCTTGGCTATGTGATTGCCGCGCATTCGGCGTTTTGCATTCCCTTTGCCTATCTGCCGATCCGCGCGCGACTGGAAGGCATGGACATCAGCCTGGAAACGGCGGCGCAGGATCTTTACGCAAGTGCTTGGCAAAGCTTTCGCTATGTCACCCTGCCGATCCTTGCGCCGGGGGTGGCGGCGGGTGCGATGCTGGCCTTTGTGATCAGCCTTGATGATGTGGTGATCACCGAATTTGTGAAATCCGGCGGCCAAGACACCCTGCCCACCTATATGCTGGGCCAAATGCGCCGCCAACTGACGCCCGAGGTCAATGCGATTTCCTCGATGCTGCTGGCGCTGACCGTGGCGCTGCTGACGGCTTTTTTCTTCCTGACCCGCAAAAACGACTAGAACCGGAGATTGCCGATGAAAAACACCCTGCTTGGCCTGTCACTGCTGCTGTGTTCCACCTCGCTGGCTGCGGCCGAGGAATTGCATCTGTTCAATTGGGGCGATTACACCTCGCCCGAATTGCTGAGTAAATTCGAGGCCGAAACCGGCATTCGGGTCACCACCACCGATTACGACAGCAACGACACCGCCTTGGCGAAAATCTCGGCAGGGGGCACGGGGTTTGATCTTGTGGTGCCTTCGGCGCATTTTGTGCAGATCTATGTCGAAAAGGGGTTGGTGCAAAAACTTGACCTGACCCGCCTGCCCCATCACGGCAATATCAAGCCTGAATGGATGGATGTCGAATGGGACAAGGGCCGCGAATATTCGATCCCCTGGCAATGGGGCTCGACTGGCATTTCGGTGGATACTTCGGTTTATAGCGGTGACGCCAATACATCGGACATTTTCCTGAACCCGCCAGACGCGCTGAAAGGCAAGATCAACGTCGTCCCCGAGATGAACGAGATCGTCAATCTGGCGGTGATGTGGGCGGGGGGCAAACCCTGTTCCGAAGATGTTGCGGTGCTGAAAAAAGCCCGCGATGCGCTGATGAATGCCAAGCAATATTGGCTTTCGATGGATTATGGCACCACCGAGCGGATGGCCAATGGCGAATGGGCGGCCTCGGTGAATTGGTCGGGCGAAACCTTCCGCGCGCGGCTGGCCAATCCCAATGTGGTTTATGGCTATCCAAAGGAAGGCTATCCTTTGTGGATGGACTCGGTGATGCTGCTGTCTGACGCGCAAAACGTCGATGCGGCCTACAAATTCCTTGATTTTATCATGCTGCCCGAGAATGCTGCCCTGATATCGGCCTTCGCGCGCTATCCAAACGGCATCACCGGCGCCGAAGACTTTATGCCCGCCGATATGCAAACCGCGCCCGAGGTGGTGATCCCAGAGGCAAGCCGTGCTGCGGGGCATTTCCTGCCAACCTGTGCCGGCAAGTCGATGGACTATATGACCGCGATCTGGACTGAACTGCAAAAATAATCAAAACCAACAGGGAGACGACAATGAAAAACCTACTCTCCGCGACAGCGCTTTTGCTGGCAAGCACCTCGTTTGGCTATGCTGAAGGCAGCTTGCAGCTGTTTAACTGGGGCAATTACACCGGCCCGAAACTGCTGGAAAAATTCGAAAAAGAAACCGGCATCAAAGTCACTGTCACTGATTACGACAGCAATGACGCGGCCTTGGCCAAGATCGAGGCCGGCGGTTCGGGCTTTGATCTGGTGGTGCCAACCCACCAATATGTGCAGATCTATGCCGAAAAAGGCCTGATCCAAAAGCTGGACCTGTCCAAGATTCCAAACCACAAAAACATCGCGCCCGAATGGATGGATGTGTCGTGGGATCAGGGCCGCACGCTGACCATCCCTTGGCAATGGGGCACCACCGGCATTGCGGTGAACACCTCGGTCTATAAGGGCGACATCAACACCTCGGACATCTTTTTGCATGTGCCAGAGGAGCTGAAAGGCAAGATCAACATCGTTCCCGAGATGAATGACATCGTCAATCTGGCGGTGATGGCCGCGGGCGGCGAGCCTTGCACCGAAGACACCACCATTCTGAAACAGGTGCGCGACGATCTGATTGCGGCCAAACCGGATTGGATTTCGATGGATTACGGCGCCACCGAAAAGCTGTCGAACAACGATTGGGCGGCTTCGGTGAACTGGAACGGATCGACGATGCGGGTGCGGCTTGCCAATCCGGATGTGAAATACGGCTACCCCAAGGAAGGCTATCCGGTCTGGATGGATTCGGTGGCGCTTTTGTCGGATGCCAAGAATGTCGAAGAGGCCTATACCTTTTTGAACTTTATCGCCGAGCCTGAAAACGCGGCGCTGATCTCGGATTTCGCGCGCTATGCCAATGGCATTGCAGGATCGGAACCCTTCATGCCCGAAGACATGAAAACCGCGCCTGAAGTGCAGATCCCAGAAGAGTTCAAGGCGGCGGGCAAGTTCATCCCCACCTGCTCGCCCAAGGCGCAGGACTATATGACCGCGATCTGGACCGAACTGCAAAAGTAGGTGATCTGGCGGCGGTGTGGGGGCATCCGCCCCCCCACCATTGCGATAAGCGCTGACGCGCGGGCAAGGGGCCAGTGGCCCCTTGCGGCCTGTTCCGCAGGCGTTTTCCCCCAATGACTGGAGCCCCGCCTTGGACCTGATCGCGCTTTCTGCTTCTGAATTATCCCGCCAGATTGCCGCCCGCAAACTCGCCCCTTCCGAGGTGATGGCAGCTTATCTGCGCCAGATTGCTGCGGTGAATGGCGGGCTGAATGCGATTGTGTCCTTGCGCGATCCTGATGATCTGATGGCCGAAGCGCGCGCCGCCGATGATGCGCCGCATGCAGGTTGGCTGCACGGGCTGCCGCTGGCGGTGAAAGACCTTTGCGCGGTCAAGGGGCTGCGCACCACCTATGGCTCGCCGTTGTTTGCCGATTTTGTCCCCGCCAAGGATGATCTGTTGGCCGCCCGGATGCGCAAGGCGGGGGGGATTTTCATAGGCAAGACCAATACCCCCGAATGGGGCCATGGCAGCCATTCCTTCAACCGCGTCTTTGGCGTCACCCGCAACCCCTATGACGCCAGCCGCACCGCGGGGGGGTCATCGGGTGGGGCGGCCGCGGCGCTGGCGGCACGGATGCTGCCGGTGGCCGATGGCTCTGACATGATGGGCTCGCTGCGCAATCCGGCCGCCTTTTGCAACGTTTACGGCTTTCGCCCCAGTTGGGGGCTGGTGCAGCATGATGCCGAGGGCGATACCCATCTGGCCACGCTTGCCACCGAAGGCCCGATGGCGCGCACGATTGAAGACATCGCAGGGCTGCTGGCGGTGCAGGCCGGCGTGAACCCCGAGCTGCCCTTTGGCCGCCAAGCGCAAGACTACAGCGCCCTGAACGGCGATCTGCGCGGCAAGCGCATCGCTTGGCTGGGCGATTGGGGCGGGGCCTATGCGGTGGAGCCGGGGATCCTTGCGCTGTGCGAAGCTGCCCTGACGGTGTTTCGCGATCAGGGCGCGCTGGTCGAGGCCATAGCCCCACCCTTTCCCGCCGAAAAGCTGTGGCAGGCTTGGACCACTTTGCGCGCGATGCTGAATGCGGGCAGTTTCAAGCCGATCTATGACGATCCGGCCAAACGCGCCGAATTGAAACCCGAAACCCTATGGGAAATCGAGCAGGGCAGCAGCCTAAGCGCGCAAGCGGTTTACGAGGCCAGCGTCATCCGCTCGCGCTATTACGCCAAAATGGCGCGGCTGTTTGACAGCTATGACGCGGTGGTTTTGCCCACGGCGCAGGTCTGGCCATTTCCGGCAGACTGGCGCTGGCCGCAAAGCATTGGCGCGCGCGCGATGGACACCTATCACCGCTGGATGGAGGTGGTGATCCCGATCAGCCTGATCGGCCTGCCCGCGCTGTCGCTGCCGGTGGGGTTTGGCGCGCAGGGCCTGCCGATGGGGATGCAGCTTGCCGGCCGCGTGGGGGCGGATGCGCAGATCCTGGCGATGGGGCAGGCATATCATCTGGCGACAGATTGGCCCAGCCGTCGCCCGCCGGCGCTATAGCACCTGCCAATCCGAGGCAAAGCGGTCATCATTGGGCAAAAACCGCCCGACATTGATCAGGGTGAACAAGATTGCATAAAGATGCTTGCGCTTTTGGCTGGCGATTTGCAGCCCGTCTTGGGCCTGCAAATGCGGCATATGCTGGGCAAAAAAGCTGCGATATTCTTCGGTAAAGCGCCGCGCAAAGCCACCATAGCTTTGGTTGAACGGCTTGCGCCGCCCGATGAAATGCACAAAGCAAACGTCGAAAAAGCCCATGTAATACATGGTCTGATGCGAATATTCGTAGTTCCAGACCAAGGACAGCTCGGCCCAATTGTCGCGCAGCGTCACGTTCAGCGCGGTTTGGTCATGCGCCATCAGCTTGAGCGCGTTTTGCGCCGCGAAATCCAGCGCGCGCTGGGTCACGCCTTGCGCGTTCCATTCCGCCACATCAATCAGCAAGACGCCCGAGTTGAAATATTTGCCAAAGGGCAGATCAAAGGGGAGGAAATCTTCGGGCACCCGATCTGGTTTGCGCAGCTGCACCATATCGCGCACCGCCCCCACCGCCCGCCCGCCCAGATCAAGCGACAACAGACGGTTCAAATCGCCGCGCTGATAAAACACATCGGCATCAAGATAGAGCATCCGGCGATAATCTGCCGCCAGCAGATCGGGTGCCATGATGCGCAGATAGGCTGCAAAGCTGATCCTGTCATCGGCGGGCAAACGGCTGCCCCAAGCGGCGGCGTCGATCTGCACCACGCGGATGTCGTGCTTGGCCATCAAAGGGTGCTCGGGCAGCGGTGTGGCGCTGATCAGGCACAGATCAAAGTCGCGCTGCGGGTATTTGCTGGCGATTTGATCGGCCACAAACAGCGCATAGGGAAAGAATTTGGCATCGACGCAGAAGTAAACTGCGCGATCCTTGCGCGCCTCACGGCTTTGCGCTGCAATCGAAATTCCGTCCATATGTTCGCGTCCTTTTTTCGTTTTGGTGCAGGCCTTTGCGGCGCTGTAGTGTCTTTGCAGCCGTCAGACCAAGGCGCGAAACCGCTCTGGCAGCACAACCACCGGAGCGTCGCGCCAGCGTGCAGGCTTATTCCAAGCAAGGATGCGGCGCGACCAAGTCAGCCGCTGGCGTGCCGTGTCAAACACCGTGTCGCCCGCCACGGCTTGCGCCTGCTCGACCTTGCGAAACAGCGCCTCGCGGCGTTTGGCATGCGGGCCCCAGCCTGCGGCAAGCAACTTTGGATCATTGGCGCGCCCCATTGCAGTTTCGTAATCTACCAAACCAAAGTGCAGCAGATAAAGATCGGGGTCGATATGATAATTGCGCCCCTTGACCCGGTGTTGCCCCGCGCCCCATGTCACGGGCTTGAAGGCCAAGACGGGCTTTGTATAGGCGTCCGAGATCACCGCTTTTTGGCGCTGCTGCAAAAAGCCTTGCGCGGGGTCGATGGCGGCCTCATGCGGCAGGTCTTGCACCACATCCAGCCCCAAGCCTGAAAGCGTCACATGGCGCGGGCGATGCCCGGCCAAAAAGCTGGCAAGGCTGGCATGGCGCGCAGGGTCCGCGATCAGAAATTCATCCACATCGGTCGCCATAACCGCCTGATAATCATAGCGCCACAGCATCCGCGCCAGATCCGACATCGCGCGTGCGCGCGCATGATCCATCGCCGCACGGCGCAGTGCGACATTGCGGATCTGGCTTTGCCAATCGCGGTGGCGCAGGTGCAGGAAATTCACCCCCTCGCAGCCCTCGGGCGGGGTCTCGTCCAAACCGTCAAGGATCACAAACAGCGCTTGGCGGCCAAAGTTGCTGGCGTAATAGTCGATCCACTTGCGCAAAAACAAACGGTCGTTGCGGACAGCGGTGATGCAGGCAACCTTCAAGCGGCTTCTCCGGTTTGGTGTTGGTTTTGTTTAGCCCAAGCCGCTGATCTGTGCAAACCCCTGTCGCAAAGCCGCCACTTCGGCACGCAGGCGCGCATTGACGCGGCCTTCGCGGGCGGGGTCAAACAGCGTGGTCAGCTGCCCCGCCTCGGGCAGGGGCCGCCCACCACCGCCCCAAGACAGGCCCATAAGCACCGCGCGCGCGGGTTCGGGCAAAACCTCGGGCAGCTCTTGCCCTGAAAGTTCGGCCCAAAGCCGCGTCCAGCAGCGCCCGACCGACCAAGGGTTATAGCCGCCGCCGCCCAGTAACAGCAGCCGCGGCGCCAAGGGCGTGATCGCGCGCAGGGCCTCGACATAGGCGTTGTTCGACAGCGCCAGCCGCGACAAAGGATCCTCGAGCAAGCTGTCCGCCCCGGCCTGAAGCACGATGGCATCGGGTTTAAAGGCTTGCAGCAGCGGCAAAATCAGCTCGTGCAGCACCATGCGCGCTTCGCTGTCGTGATAGCCCGCAGGCACCGCCAGATTGACGCAATTGCCTCGCTGCCCCGTGGCCCCGGTGAAAGGCCAGCGCGCGGCCTCGTGCACCGAGATCAGCAGCACGCCCTCGGCCCCGGCAAGCCCCGCCTCGACCCCGTCGCAGTGATGCGCGTCCAGATCGACATAGGCGACCCGATGCCCCGCCCGCCGCAGCGCCAAAATCGCCAGCACCGGATCGTTCAAATAGCAAAAGCCATTGGCGCGGTCGGCCATGCCGTGATGGGTGCCACCCCCCGGCACATAGATCGCCCCGCCCTTGGCCAACAGCTCGGCCGCAAGCAAAACACCCCCCGCCCCGGTGGCCGGACGGCTATAGATCTGCGGAAAGATCGGATTGCTTAGGCTGCCCAGATGAAACCGCGCCCGCGCCGCAGGCGGCAGATCGCCCGTCGCTTCGGCCTCTTGCAGGGCGGCAATATAGGCGGGGTGGTGAAAGGCCGTCAGGGCTGCGGGTTTGGCACGCGGGCTTGCGCGATAGCGCCCCGCCAGCAGCCCAAGCGCACGGCCCAGATCTATCACCGTCGACACCCGCGGCACCCGTAAGGGGTGCTTTGGGCCATAGCTCGAGCCGCGGTAAATCTCGGATCCGATGAAAAGAGTGCCGCTTTGCTGCATTTTTCCCCTGTGACACAATGTTTGTAACAGATTTATGACGGAATCTTCACCCTTTCGCCATGACGGCTCTGGCTATCGCGAAAGCAGTCTGGCATAGCCTAACCAAGCTTGCCCGCGAATGGCAGCGCTAAAAACATGTGATCCCGAGGCTGCAGCAATGCCGAAATCGAAACCCAAGGCGCAGCCGCAAAAAGCTGCCGACAGCACCGCGCAAATTGGCGCGATCTGCTGGCGCATGCACCGCGCCAAGGTTGAGGTTTTGCTGATCACCAGCCGCGACACTGGCCGTTGGGTGATCCCCAAAGGCTGGCCGATGGAAGGCCTGTCTGATGCCGAGGCCGCGTCGATCGAGGCTTGGGAAGAAGCAGGCGTGCGCGGCGATATAAACCCCGAAAGCATCGGCCAATTTGGCTATGACAAGGTGCTAAGTGCGACCGAGACAAAGCCCTGCACGGTCACGGTTTTTGGCTTGCGGGTTGCTGCGCTGCACACCGATTTCCCCGAACGCAAGCAGCGGCGGCGCAAATGGTTTGCGGCAGAAAAAGCCGCGCGCAAAGTTGCAGAACCTGAATTGCGCCAATTGCTTAAGGCGATCGTAAAACAGCTGGTGACGCCGGCCCTTGCCTCTGACTGAAAACCGGCGCAGGCTAAGGCGTCCTTCAGATTTGGCCCGAACAGATGATCCGCTATTCGCTTCGATGCAGCAGCAGCCATGACTTTGAAAGCTGGTTCCAATCGGCCAGCGGCTTTGACACGCTGCGCGCCGCAAACCAGATCGCTTGCCCTTTGTGCGGCGACACCAGCATTGAAAAAACCCTGATGGCCCCCACGGTGCGCCCTGCCCGCAACGCAGGCGAGGCCAGCAAACCCAGCCTCACCCAGCCGCAAACCGAAATCGAGGCTGCTTTGGCCGAAATGCGGCGCAAGATCGAGGCGAATTCCGATTATGTCGGCCTGAACTTCGCCGCCGAGGCCCGCCGGATGCACGAGGGCAGCATTGACGCGCGCGCAATCTACGGCGAGGCCAAGCCCGAGGAGGCGCGCGCGCTGATCGAAGACGGCATCCCCGTCGCCCCCCTGCCCTTTATGCCGCCCAGAAAGGCCAATTGAATGACGGTTTTGATCACAGGCGCCAATCGCGGCATCGGCGCAGGTCTGCTCGCACATTACCGCAGCACGGGCGAGGTCAGCTTTGGCACCGCGCGCAAGGCCAGCGATGGTTTGCTGGCGCTTGATGTCACCGATCCCGCAGCCTGTGCGGCGCTAGGCCAGCACATTGACGCGCCGCTTGATCTGCTGATCTGCAACGCCGGCGTCTATCTGGACCGCGACGAAGACCTGACCGGCTATGCGCCGCAGCTTTGGGCCGACAGCTTTGCGACCAATGTGACGGGGGTATTTTTGACCCTTCAGGCGCTGTTGCCGCAGCTGCGCGCCGCTAAGGGCAAGATCGCGATTATCTCGTCGCAAATGGCGTCGGACACGCGCGCGCCGGGGGGCAGCTATATCTACCGCGCGTCGAAAGCGGCGGTGCTTAATTTGGGGCGCAACCTGTCAGCCGATCTTGCGCCGCAGGGCATTGCTGTGGGCATCTATCACCCAGGCTGGGTGCAAACCGATATGGGTGGCGCGCGTGCTGCCATCACCGTGGCGCAATCCGTGTCAGGACTAACCCGTTGTTTTGCAGATCTTTCTCTGGAAACAACCGGCTGCTTCCTAAGCTATGACGGCACCGCGCACCCCTATTGACAACTGAGAGCTGCGCGCATCGCCGCGAGGCTATAGCGCCCCAAATCGCGCGGCTTCTGGCCGATCTGCACCGCCAAAATCCGGCGCCAATCGCCCGAGGCAAGGATCATCTGGTCTTTGCCGTCGCAATGAAGGCTGCCGCCGCTGATTGCGTTGTCGCCAATGCGGTGGTTGGTCAGGCCCGAGAGCCGCGCGACTTCGCGCAGATCGCCCGCCTCAAGACGCAGAAACACCAGCTCTTTGGCCAAATGCGGGCGGTCAACATAGGCAATCTCGATGCGGCCATCGCCGTCAAAATCCCCCACCCCAGCCTGCGCCATCCAGCGGTGGCGCTGACCGATATAGGCGGTCGCCCCCAGCAATTTGCCGTCACCTGCAACCACAATCAGCCGCGCACCGCGCATCAGATCAGTCTGCACCGCAATCACTTCGGGCCGCCCGTCGCCGGTAACATCAGCCACACGCGGCGCTACATCTTCAAAAAACCCGGCCTTAGGCCGCAAGACCCAATCAGGGCCGCGCAGCTCGCGCCATTCGGGCGTATTGCCCAAAATATTGTGGTCATAGCCAATAGGCCCGCCCGCATCGCTGTAGCAAACCCTTAGGCCGAAGGCCTGATCACAGGACTCTTTCGCCTCGGCGGCAGACGTTGCAAAGAAAAGGGCGGCCAGCGCCGCCCCGATCCGCCTCAAATCTGTTTTTCCGGCATCTGCACGCGCAGCCCGTCCAGCGCGTCAGTCACCTTGATCTGGCAGGTCAGCCGCGAGCGCAGCGCATCAGGCGACCATGCGAAATCCAGCATGTCTTCTTCCATCGCGTCTTTTTTCGGCAGTTTTTCAACCCAAGCCGGATCGACATAGACATGACAGGTCGAGCAAGCGCAGGCGCCGCCGCAATCTGCCTCAATGCCCGGAATGCCGTTGTCGCGCGCGCCTTCCATTACGGTCAAACCGTTGGCAACCTCGACAACATGTTCTTTGCCATTATGCTCGACATAGGTAATTTTCGCCATTTCTCATCCCGCCTTGCTGAAAACTTGCCAAAACACTTAAGCCAAGTTGTCAGGCTTTGCCAGTGCCGCGCGCGACCAAAGACCTCAATTCCCCGTCAGATCATTGGGCTTAACAGGCTGGGGGTTTCAGGCTGGGGGGTTTGCAGGCTGAGGCTTTGCCGCTATGGTCTGGCGCAATTGGTTCGGACAAACCGGACGCGTCTTTTGGCAGATCGGGCCCGCATGTTGTTTCGCTATTTGGTAAGTTGCAGCTTGGTGCTTGGTGCTTGCAGCCAGCCGCAGGTCAAAGCGCCAGTGCTTTCGGGTCAGACCATTGCGCAGATCGAGGTCAAAGCCGGCCAGACCGCGCCCCGTCAAGATCAAGCGGGGGCCTGCTGGGGCAAGGATATCACCCCCGCGATCATTGAAACCGTGACCGAACAGGTGCTGATCTCGGAAGAACAGCGTGACGCGGCGGGCAAGATCACTCAACCAGCCAGCTATCGCAGCAATATCCATCAGCGCATGGTGCAAGACACCCGCGAGGTGTGGTTCCGCGCGCCCTGCCCCGACAGTCTGACGGTCAGTTTCCTCGCCACGCTGCAACGCGCTTTAAAAGCGCGCGGGCTTTATACCGCCGCCATTACCGGCGAAATGAGTACCGAGACTGCCGAAGCAATCCGCCGCTTTCAGGCCGAGCGTGGCCTTGACAGCCCCGTGCTGTCGCTGGCCGCCGCCCAAGAGCTTGGTCTTTTGGCAACCGATCTGGAGGATCAATGAGCAAAGCTGCCCTCACCGCCGCAAAAAGCCGCTATGAAGCCGAAGTCACGCGGCAATGGCAGGCGCATCCAGCTGATGGCGCGCATGATCTGGGCCATCTACGCCGCGTCTGGAAACAGGCGCAGCTGATCGCGATGGACGAGCCCTGCGATTTAGAGGTGCTGCTGGCGGCGACGATGTTTCACGATCTGGTCAACCTGCCGAAATCGCATCCCGACCGCGCCTCGGCTTCGCGGTTGTCGGCAGAGGCGGCTTGCCTGTTTCTGCGTCAAGACGGATTTGCGCTCGAAAAGCTGCCCGCAGTCGCCCATGCCATCACCGCGCATAGCTTTTCAGCCGCCGTGCCCCCCGAAAGCCCCGAGGCGCGCATCTTGCAAGACGCCGACCGGCTGGAAGCGCTTGGCGCGATTGGCATTGCACGGATGTTCCATGTCTCGGGCCAAATGGGTGGCGGCTTGTTTGATGCCGCAGACCCTTTGGCGCGCGCCCGCCCGCTGGATGACCGCGCCTTTGCGCTGGATCATATCGAGGTCAAACTGCTTAAAATCGCCGATAGCATGCAGACCGTCACCGGCCGCGCTGTGGCAATCGAGCGGGCGGATTGGATGCTGTCGTTCCGCAGCAGATTGCTGCGCGAAATCGGCTGATGCAAAAAGGGCGGCAGGTTGCCCCGCCGCCCCATTGCTTTGATCTTAAAGAATTATTGAACCGACAGCGCCACAAAGCGCGGATCACCAGAGCGGCGGATCAACAGCAAGATCGACTTGCGGCCAGCATCCTTGGCTTCAGTGACGCGGTCTTGCAGATCGCTGAGTTGCAGCACCTTTTGCTGGCCGGCCTCTACAATCACATCGCCGGGGGCCACGCCCTTGTCAGCGGCCTCGGACGATTGATCAACACGGGTGACGGCCAAACCAGTGGCCGTTGCATCCAAGCCCAGATCCTTGATCGCCTTGGCATCCAGCGGCACCAGCGTCAGCCCCAAGACCTCGGCAGTTTCGGGGGCAGCGGGGGTTTTCTTTTGCGCAGCGGGCAGCGGACCGCTGGCCTCATCGGTCTCGCGGCGGCCCAGTTTGATCTGAAGCGTCTGCTCGGCGCCTGCGCGGTTGATCAGTACCGGCACCTCTTGACCAATTGGCGCATCGGCCACGGTGCGGGTCAAAGACCGCACATCCTTGATCGTCGCGCCGTTAAAGCTGAGGATCACATCGCCCGCCTGCAAGCCGCCGTCTTTGGCCGGGCCATCTGGCACATCGGTGATCAAAGCCCCCGAGGCTGCGGCCAAATTCATTGCCTCGGCCACATCGGTTGTCACATCTTGGATGCGCACACCAAGCCAGCCGCGCCGTGTCTCACCAAATTCCTTCAGCTGATCGACCACATGCGCCACCACATTCGACGACATCGAAAAACCGATGCCAATCGAGCCACCCGAAGGCGACAAGATCGCAGTGTTCACGCCGATCACTTGGCCGTCCATGTTAAACAGCGGCCCGCCCGAGTTGCCTTTGTTGATCGCGGCATCGGTTTGCAGAAAATCATCGTAAGCGCCGTTCAGCTCGCGCCCGCGCGCCGAGATGATGCCCGAAGACACCGAAAAGCCCTGCCCCAGCGGGTTACCCATCGCCAGAACCCAATCGCCAACCCGCATCTTATTGCTGTCGCCAAAGGCCACGAAAGGCAACGCCTCGGGGCTTTCAACCTTTAAAACAGCAATATCGGTTTTCAGATCGGTGCCGACCAGTTTCGCCTTCAGCTTTTTGCCGCCAAAGAATTCAACCTCGATATCATCGGCACCTTCGATCACATGGTTGTTGGTGACAATAAAGCCGTCATTGCTGATCACAAAGCCCGAGCCCAGCGCCTCGGATCGTTGCGGGGCATTGCCGCCCTGACCGTTGGGGCCGCCATTTGGGCCCATGAAATCCTTGAAGAAATCTTCAAACGGCGATCCGGGCGGCACCATCGGCACCCCGCCGGTGCTGGCAGCCACCACCGAAGTGGTGGTGATATTGACAACCGAAGGGCTGATCTGTTCGGCCAGATCGGCAAAGCTTTCAGGCGCACCGCGCGCCTCGACCCGTAGTGCAGGTGCAAGCGCAAGCCCAAGCCCCAATCCAAGCGCCAACAGCAGGCGCGGCGCGCGCGCCGGTGCAAAGCGGGGGTGCCCCAAGGTTTGAGCAGAGGAAAGATGTGGCACGTTAGATCTCCTTATTCGAAAACCTTTGCGGCCTGTCACCGCAGCAGTCATTACCCCCAACAAATGGCAAGATTGCAGCACAATGCAAGACCGCAGCACAATTCTCAACCTCTTGTGATGCAAGCTGCCTGTGCTTTGCGAGGCAAAAGCCATGCAAAAAGGGCCAACGCATCGCGCTGGCCCCCGAATTTTGCTGTGTTGCCGCGTTATTGTGCCGCGGGCGCTTTTTCGCTGCGCAGATAGTCAAAGAACTCGCTGTCCGGCTTCATCACGATCGACGAATTCCCCGGCTGCAAGGCCCGTTCGTAAGAGGTGAGCGAGCGGGTAAAGGCAAAGAATTCCGGGTCTTTGCCAAAGGCTTCGGCATAGATGCCGTTGCGGGTGGCGTCTGCTTCACCGCGAATAACATCAGCCTCTTTGCGCGATTGCGACACGATTTCGACCACCGAACGATCGGCTGCCGCACGAACCCGCTGTGCGGCCTCGTTGCCGCGACCGATTTCATCAGCGGCCTCACGCTCGCGCTCGGCCCGCATCCGACCAAAGGTCGACTCGAGGTTTTGTTCGGGCAAATCGGTGCGGGTCAAACGCACATCGATCACATCAACCCCAAGGCCAAGTGCTTTGGCACGGGCTTGGTCGCGGATCTGGTTCATCAGGCCGGTGCGGTCTTCCGAGAGCACGCTTTGGCTGGGAACCCCGCCCAAAACTTCGCGGATTTCGGCGTTGATGATCTTATCAAGGTTGTCACGGGCCGCGTTTTCGCCACCCGAACCCACGGCGCGACGAAACGCCTCTAGATCAACGATGCGCCAGCGCGCAAAGGCATCGACAACCAAGCGGCGGTCATCCAAAGGCGTGACTTCCAAGGGTTGCGTCGGCAGGCCCAAGATCCGGTCTTCATAAAGGAACACATCCTGAATGAAGGGGATTTTAAAGCCCAAGCCCGGCTCGTTGATCACCTGCTTGACCTCGCCAAACTGCAAGACCAAGGCCTTTTTCCGCTCGTCGACGATAAAGACCGAAGACAGCGCCACGGCACCAACCAGAACGGCTGCCGGAATAAGATAAGCGGCGCGCATCAGTTTGTCCCTCCGGTGGCTGTGGATTTGTTCAGCTCATTCAGCGGCAGATAGGGCACAACACCCTGACCATTCGCGCCGCCATCGACACCATCAAGGATAACCTTATTCATGCCGCCCAGAACTTTTTCCATGGTTTCCAAATACATCCGCTTGCGCGTCACATCTGGGGCCTTGATATATTCGTTATAAACCGAGGTGAAACGGCTGGTTTCACCCAAAGCAAGGTTGACGACCTGCGCGCGGTAAGCTTCGGCCTCTTCTTGCAGCTGGGCTGCCTGACCGCGTGCGCCTGCGGTGACGGTATTGGCGTAGGCGTCGGCCTCTTTTTCCAAGCGGTCACGCTCTTGCTGGGCTGCTTGCACCTTGCGGAAGGCGTCGATCACCTCTTTTGGCGGATCGGATTTGTCAAAGTTGACGCGGATCACATTGATGCCGGCGGCATAGGTGTTCAGCGTGTCCTGAATGGCTTTCAGCACTTCGGCCGCAATCACGCCCCGGTCGCGGTTCAGCACAGGGGCCAGTTCCGAGCGCGCAATGATGTCGCGCATCGCAGATTCCGACACAGCACGGATGGTGTCTTCTGGATCGGCCAGGTTAAACAAGAACTTGGCAGGATCCGAGATGTTCCAAACAACCTGGAATTCAATATCGACGATGTTCTGATCGCGCGTCAGCATCAGGCCGTTGTCCAAAGGACCATTGGCGCCATTGCCGATATCGGTGGTGCGCTGTTTGCGCGATTCAACCAGTTCGGCCCGCATCACCGGCCAAGGCGCAAAGTGCAGACCCTCTTCGGTGACGCCGCTGAATTTGCCCAGCATCAGCGTTACCGCCTGCTGTTCAGGCTTGACGGTATAGGCTGAAGAGAAGCCCCACAGCCCAAGTGCCGCGACCAGACCCAGCAAAATACCATTGCGGGTGAACATCGGCGGAATTTGACCGCCAGCGCCGCCGCCATTGGGGCCGCGCGGGCCACGATTGCCGCCGCCGCCCATCAACACGCGCAGTTGTTCCTGCCCGCGCTTTACCAGCTCGTCAATTTCGGGGATCTGCGGACCCTCATTCGGACGCCGCCCACCTGGGCGCTGGCCGTTGCCTTGCTGCCCATTGCGTTCGTCATCATCACCGCCAGAGCCGCCATTGCCGCCCCAGGGACCTCCGCTACCCGCCATTGATACACCTTTCATCTTTTTCAGTTGTTTATGAACTGGGGTCTAAACCCACAGATTTCAACCCATAAGCCCCCGTTTTTGCGGCCTGCGTCAGAATATCCGCACCGGCTTGCGCATAGTGACCAATTCTTCCGACATAGTGGGATGTACGGCAACGGTGCGGTCGAAATCTTCCTTGGTCGCCCCCATCTTGACCGCAATCGCGGCAAGCTGGATCATCTCGCCTGCATTGGGCCCGACGATATGGCAGCCCAGCACCCGCCGCGTGGTGGCGCAAACCACCAGCTTCATCAGCACCTTATCCTGACGCCCCGCAAAAAGCGACCGCATTGGGCGGAAGCTTGCGGCATAAATCTCGCAAGGCCCTGCCTCGCGCGCGGCCTCTTCCGACAGGCCAATCGAGCCAAGCTCGGGCTGGGTAAACACCGCCGAGGCCACAAGATCGTGGTCGGCCTTGGTCGCAATGCCGCGAAACACCGTATCGGCAAAGGCATGGCCTTCGCGGATCGCCACCGGGGTCAGGTTGATGCGGTCGGTGACATCGCCCACAGCATAGATCGAAGGCACGGCGGTCTGGCTCCAGTCATCGACCAAAACCTCGCCCCTGCGGCCCAAGCCCACGCCCAGCGCTTCCAGCCCCAGACCGGCGACATTGGGCACCCGGCCAGTGGCGTAAAGCACCAGATCAAACTCGGCGGTCGAGCCATCGGTTGCCACCGCGCAAATGCCGCCTTCGCGCTGTTCCAGCCGCTCGACATCGGTGCCGCAATGGATCGCGATGCCATTGGCGGCCATCTGGTTTGCGACATGGCCGCGCGCCTCGTCGTCAAAGCCGCGCAGGATCTGTGCGCCGCGATAGTATTGCGAAACCTTCACGCCCAAGCCGTTCAGAATGCAGGCGAATTCGCTGGCGATATAGCCGCCACCCACCACCAGCGCCCGCTTTGGCAGCGCGTCCAGATGGAAGATATCGTTCGAGGTGATGGCAAGCTCGCGCCCCTCAAACTGTGGCACAAAGGGCTGACCGCCGGTGGCGATCAGAATGTGCTTGGTGCTGAATTCGCGGCCATCGGCAAGGCGCACGCAATGGGGGTCCACCACCACGGCGCGGGCATCATAAACCGTCACCCCTGCCGATTTCAGCGTGTTGCGATAGGCGGTTTCAAGCCGGTCCAGCTCGGCCTCAAGCTTGCTGCGAAAGCCGCGCCAATCCAGCGGGCCGGACTGCACATCCCAGCCGTAGGCTTTGGCATCCGCGATCATGTCGGGATATTCCGAGGCGAAAACCATCAGCTTTTTCGGCACACAGCCGCGAATGACACAGGTGCCGCCCATCCGGCTTTCTTCGGCAAGACCGACCTTTGCGCCGCCTTCCGAGGCCGCGATCCGCGCCGCCCGCACGCCGCCAGAACCGCCACCGATGACGAAAAGATCGAAGTCAAAATCCAAAGTCATTCTCCCAGATCGGCAAAGATATTATCGGTCGGCTTGAAATGCACTTGGCTGTCGGTTTCCGAGCCCGCGTTGATATCGCGCACCGTCACCCGCCCATCGCCATGCCCCACCACAACGATGTCGCAAATGTCGATGAACAGACCATTTTCCACCACACCCGGAATCTGGTTCAGCACCAGCGCCAATTGCCGCGGGTTGCCGATGCGCTTTAAGTGCAGATCGAGGATATAATTCGACTCGTCGGTGACCAAGGCGCGCTCGCCATTCATCCGCAAGCTGACATCGCGCGCCAGCACATCCATAGAGACCAGCATTTCTTCGACCAGCGCTTTGGTGGTTTGCCAACCAAAGGGGATCACTTCGATCGGCAGCGGAAAGGCCCCCAACTGCTGCACTTCTTTCGCCGCATCCGCGATCACGATCATCAGATCGGACGCCGTGGCCACGATCTTTTCTTGCAACAGCGCCGCACCACCGCCTTTGATCAGCGCAAGCTGCTTGTCGAATTCATCGGCGCCATCAATGGTAACATCCAGCCATTTCGCTTCGTCCAGCGAGGTGACATGAATGCCCATCTGACGCGCCAAAGCGGCCGTGCGGGTCGAGGTGGGCACGCCGGTGATCTTCAGCCCCTCTTGGCGCACCCGCTCGCCCAGACAGCGCACCATCCATGCCGCAGTGGACCCCGTCCCCAGCCCGACTTTCATCCCATCTTCGATAAAATCGACCGCACGTTTGGCGGCGACGAATTTGGCTTTGTCGATGGGGGAAAGCTCGGCTGTCATGGTGTCTTCCTGAATTTTCGGCGCCGTCGCGGGCGGCCCCATGTGGATTTGCCCCCTCTTATAGGGAAATCAAGGCGCAGGGGCGAGGGGGAATTGCCACAGGGCGCGGATCGGGCCTTGACTTAAGGGGGTGACAATCTAAATTGCGAATAATTCTCAAAAAGAAAGTCATCATGCCCTCGCTTTTCGATATGTCCAGTAGCAAGTGGCGCGCAGCCCGTGGCGAAGCCGCGCTGTCAGATGTTCATGCCTCGGTGGTTTTGCCCAAGGGCGCGTGGCGGCGGTTTGCGGCCTTTCTGGGGCCGGGCTATATGGTGGCTGTCGGCTACATGGACCCAGGAAACTGGGCGACCTCAATCGCGGGCGGGTCAAAGTTTGGCTATACGCTGCTGGTGGTGGCGCTGATTTCAAACGTGATGGCGATTGTGTTGCAGGCGCTTTGCGCGCGGCTGGCCATCGCCTCGGGGCGCGATCTGGCGCAGGCTTGCCGCGATGCCTTTCCGCGCTGGATTTCGCTGCCGCTTTGGTTGTCGGCAGAACTGGCGATCATCGCCACCGATATCGCCGAGGTGATCGGCACTGCCATCGGATTAAACCTGTTGTTCGGCATTCCGCTGGAATTGGGCGTGCTGATCACGGCACTGGATGTGTTTTTAATTTTATGGCTGCAAAACAAAGGCTTTCGCTGGCTCGAGGCCTTTGTGATCACCCTGCTTGGCATCATCACCCTGTCGTTTGGCATTCAGATCTTTTTGGCCGATCCGGTCTGGGGCGATGTGATCCGTGGCTTTGCGCCCACGGTCGAGATCCTGCGCAATCCCGAGATGCTTTATCTGGCGCTGGGGATTTTGGGCGCCACCGTGATGCCGCATAACCTTTATCTGCATTCGGCGATTGTGCAGACCCGTGCTTATGGCGACAGCTTGGCCGAAAAGCGCGAGGCACTGCGCTTTGCCACTTGGGACAGCACGATTGCGCTGATGTTTGCGCTGCTGATCAATGCCTCGATCCTGATCCTTGCGGCGGCCTCGTTTCACAGCAATGGGCTGACCGAAGTGGCCGCCCTTGAAGACGCGCACCAACTGCTGGGGCCTTTGCTGGGCCAAGGCATTGCGCCGATGCTGTTTGCGGTGGCCCTGCTGGCCTGCGGCTTGAATTCAACAGTGACCGCGACTTTGGCGGGCCAAGCAGTGATGGAGGGGTTTTTGCAAATCCGCCTGCCGCCGTGGCTGCGCCGTGCCATCACGCGGATGATCGCGATTGTGCCGGCAGCGCTTGTGACGCTTTATTACGGCTCGGCTGGCACGGGCAAGCTGCTGATCTTGACGCAAGTGATCCTAAGCCTGCAACTGCCCTTTGCGGTGGTGCCTTTGGTGCTGTTCACCGCAGACCGCAAAAAGATGGGAGCGATGGCGGCGCCGCGCTGGCTGGTGGCTTTTGCCATTGTGATTGCGGCCATCATCATTGCGCTGAACGTCAAACTGCTGTGGGATTTTGCCACCGCCACGGCTGGCTGAGGCACCAGCCGCGGCCGCACGCCGTTGTAAGGCGAAAGATGTCGTTTTAGCGCAGCCTTGGCGGCAAACTTCGCGCATACTGCGCAAAACGGCAGGAGCCCGCGATGTATAGGCTGCACTATTCCCCCGATACCGCCTCGCTGGTGCTGCGCATGGTGCTGGCCGATCTGCAATTGCCGCATGAGGCCGTGCTGATTGACCGCGACGCGGGCGTGCTGGACAGCGCCGCCTACCGCGCCTTGCAGCCTTTGGGCAAAATTCCAGCAATGGAGACGCCAAACGGCCCGATGTTCGAAACCGCTGCGATGCTGCTGTATCTGGCCGACCGCCATCACCGGCTTGCCCCTGCCCCAGATCACCCTGACCGCGCGGGCTTTCTCAGCTGGTTTTTCTTCACCTCGTCAAACATCCATCCGGTGCTGTTGCAGCTGTTCTACCCCGAACGCACCGCAGGGCCTGCGTGTGCGCAAGCCGTGTCGCAGGCGGCGCGCGCGCAGATGCAGGTCTTGCTGACGACCCTCGATTCGATGCTGACCCGCGACGCGCCTGCGTGGTTTTCCAGCGACAGCTCGCTGATGGGGTATTATCTGGGCATGTTGATGCATTGGCTGGGCGGCGTTGCGCCCGATCATGCAGCCTATTTCCCCAGCGCGGATTTCCCCGCCCTGCATCAGCGGCTGGCCGTGCTGGAAACCAGCGCCGCCGCCCAAGCCATTGCTGCCGAAGAAGCCTTGGGCAGCCGCCCTTTCACCCAGCCTTATCAATAGGACGCCTATGTTCCTCTCTGTTTTCGATATGTTCAAAGTGGGTGTCGGCCCCTCGTCTTCGCACACCATGGGGCCGATGGTGGCGGCGGCGCAATTTCTGGACCTGATGCGCGCCTCGCCGTTTAAATTTGCCGGGCTGCGGGCGTCTTTGCACGGCAGCCTTGCCTTTACCGGCGTCGGCCATGCCACCGACCGCGCCACGATCCTTGGCCTTGCAGGCTTTCACCCTGCAACCTATGACGCCGAAAAAGCCGAAGCCGTGCTGGCCCAGATCCGCGAGACCCGCAGCATTCAGGCCGAGGGGCTGCCGCCCTTACACTTTGACCCCAATGCAGATCTGCTGTTTGACTATGGCCCCGCGCTTCCAGGCCATGCCAATGGCATGATCTTGAAAGCCACCGACGCGCAGGGCGATGTGATCTTGCAAGAGACCTATTATTCCATCGGCGGCGGCTTTGTGCTGACGGCCTCTGAAATGGCGCAGGCGGGCGAGGCCAAATCCAAGCCCCGCGCCGATGTGCCCTATGCCTTTGAAACCGCGGATGAGATGCTGGCGATGGCGCTGAAATCGGGCAAGACCATCGCGCAGATGAAGCTGGCCAACGAGCTGAAATTCCGCAGTCAGACCCAGATCGACGAAGGCATCGCGCGGCTGTGGCAGGTGATGAACGACTGCATCTCGCGCGGGATGGAGGGCACGGGGATCCTGCCCGGCGGGCTGAAGGTGCGCCGGCGTGCCAAGGGCATTCATGACGCGCTTTTGGCCGAACGCGGGCTGAATATGACCGCGCCGCATACGATCAACGACTGGATGTCGCTTTATGCCATGGCGGTGAACGAGGAAAACGCCGCAGGTGGCCAAGTTGTGACCGCGCCAACCAATGGTGCTGCGGGCGTGTTGCCTGCGGTTTTGCGCTATTATCTTGACCATGTGCCGGGGGCATCTGTCAGCCGCATCGCCGATTTTCTGCTGACCGCTTCGGCGATTGGCGGGCTGTGCAAACACAATGCCTCGATTTCGGGGGCGGAATGCGGCTGTCAGGCCGAGGTCGGCTCGGCTGCCGCCATGGCTGCGGCGGGGCTTTGTGCGGTGCTGGGTGGCACGGTGAAACAGGTGGAAAACGCCGCCGAAATCGCGCTGGAGCATCACCTTGGCATGACCTGCGATCCGGTCAAAGGTCTGGTGCAGGTGCCTTGCATCGAGCGCAACGGTCTGGGCGCGATCAAGGCGGTCTCGGCGGCCAGTTTGGCGCTGCGCGGCGATGGTGACCATCTGGTCAGCCTGGATGTCTGTATCGAGACCATGCGCCAAACCGGACGCGACATGCATGAGAAATACAAGGAAACCTCGCTGGGCGGCCTTGCGGTCAATGTGCCCAATTGCTGAACCACGCGCCGCGCACCGCGCAAAGGGGGCGGCATGACCCGCGATAAAACCCTGACCGGCATCGCGCTGATGCTGGTGTTTTGCCTGCTGGCACCGCTTTTGGATGCCTCGGCCAAGCTTGCAACTGACGCAATTCCGGTGGGCCAAATCACCACGGCGCGGTTTTTGGTGCAGGGCGCGCTGATGCTGCCGGTGGCGCTGGTGCTGCGGCTGGGGTTTGGGCTGAACCGGCGGGCTGCGGGCCTGCTGGCGCTGCGCGCGCTGTGTCTTATTGCCTCGACCTATGCTTTTGTTGCGGGCACCAAGGTGATGCCGATTGCCGACGCGCTGGCGATTGTCTTTGTAGAGCCGTTTATCCTGCTGATCTTGGGGCATTTTCTGTTCAAAAACGCCATCGGCCCGCGCAGGATTGCCGCCGCTGTGGTGGGCTTTGCCGGAGTTTTGCTGGTGATCCAACCCTCGTTGACGCTTTACGGCACGGTGGCGCTTTACCCGCTTGCCACGGCCTTTTTGTTTGCCTTTTACATGCTGATCACCCAATCGCTGGGGCCGGGCACGCATCCGGTGATGCAACAGCTTTACACCTCGATCTTTGGCGGGCTGATCTGCCTGCCGGTGATGCTGCTTGCCGATGGATCGGGGCTGGCCGAGCTGGATCCGGTCTGGCCGCAGGGGCTGTTTTGGCTGTGGCTGTTTGGCGTCGGGTTCTGGGCGGCGGTCAGCCATATGTCGATGACCTTCGCGCTGAAATACGCCCCCGCCTCGACCTTGGCACCGCTGCATTACCTTGAACTGATTGCGGCGGTGGCGGTGGGCTATCTGATCTTTGGCACCTTCCCCAATCTGCTGACTTGGGCGGGAATTGTGGTGATCGTAGGTTCGGGGCTTTATGTGATCTACCGCGAGCGGGTCACAGGACAGCAAGCCCGCGCAGCGCTGCCGGCAGAGATTTAAGCGGCAAGATCACCAGCATGCGCGGCGCAGAGACCCGCAGATGCACCGGCCCCACCACTTGGTTCGAGGTGCCAATCATGCCATCGGGCGCAAATGCGATGTCTTGGATCGGCCAGCGTAGCCCCGCGCTTTCCCCGTTAACCGCGCCCATGGGAAACAGCGAAAACCGGCTGCCCAGCGGCAGATCAAGCCGCATCTCGGGCGGGGCCACAAAGGTCACATCCTGCGGCGAAAGCAGCAGGCAGCGCTGATCGGCCTGGCGCACCAGCGCGTTCAAAACCGCCAGGCCGTGATCCAGCCGCGCGCCCGCGAATCCCAAACCCAAGACAAAGGGCGCCGCGATCGAGCGCAGCGCTTTGTCAAAATCGGTGGTCTCTTGTT
Source organism: uncultured Pseudorhodobacter sp. (assembly GCA_913062925.1). Lineage (GTDB taxonomy): Bacteria > Pseudomonadota > Alphaproteobacteria > Rhodobacterales > Rhodobacteraceae > Cypionkella. The sequence goes on from CAJXWJ010000040.1 coordinate 29,290, forward strand.
CGGCAATCGGAAACAACCGCCCCGCCAGCCGCGCGCGGGCTGTGGCAGAGATCGAATCGAAATCACCGATCACCGCAGTTGGTTCGGCCCCCAGCCGCAACAAACGGTCGGCCCCACCATCTGCCCCAACAATAACAGGGGCCAAGGCCAAGGCCCGCGCCAAAAGTGCGGCGCCAAACGGCCCCCCACCCGCAAGCGTCACCCCGTGCAAAGATTCGACAATCTTGTGTTTCATCGCGATACTGTTCTCTGAATTGCGGCAAAAGCCCATGGCTTTGAACACAATCAATTCATTAAATTACCCTCTTCTGTCCATTTATTAGAACAATCTTCAGTGCAAGATCACAGCGTGTAATTGGTAGAGGCGAGCCCCTATGCTTGGTGCGAGTAAAATTTTAACGGTCTCTTATGGAACCTTCAGCTGCACGCTGGAGGGCTTTGACGAGCCGTTTAATACCATGAAGGCAATCGCTGAATATTTTCGCGATCTTGCCGCCGAAGATCGCTATTTTGGGGCAGAGCCGCCAACGCCGGATGCGGCGATGCTGCATAAGATAGCCGAGCGGGAAATTCAGCGACGGGTCGAGGCTAAGATCCAAGATAATGGCGTGATCTTGCGGGCCGATTCGTCAGATGTGGCGCGGGCAGCCCCAGCATCGCTTGCCGCGCCTTCGCTTGCCCCTGCCGCAAATGCCAGCCCAATGCTTGATGCCAATGGCGAAAGCCTCAGCGCCCGCTTGTCACGCCTGCGCGCCAGCCCCGCGCTTGAAGACAGGGCACCTCAGCTGCCCACTGACACGGCTGTCGCATTGCAAGACCCACTTCAGGCCGAAGCTCCCGAATCGGAAGCTCTCGAATCGGTTGCGCTGCCCGCAGCTCCAGAGACCGCGCCAGAGCCTTTGCACCGGCTTCCCGAGCCGCTTGGCGCTTTGGACGACACCTATACAGAAGACCAACATGCCGGCGAGATAGGGCCAGAGATGCTGGCCAGTGTCGAGGCTTTGGTGGCCAAACCTGCCACCGAGCCGCTGCCGCCCGAACCAGAGGCGAACGCGCCGCACGAGGATAGCTTGGCCGAGCTGGAGCCAGAGCCTGTGACGCAAACCCAAGACAGCGTTTTGCTCGAGGCAGCGCCCGAGGTTTCCACACCAGAGGCATTTGACGTCACCGATGAAACCGAGTCGCTTTTGGCAAAACTGGCCCGCGACATACCAGCGTCCCCCGCGCCTCAGGCCGAAGCGACAGAGCCCGCGCCGGAACCTGAACCCGCACGGCTGCAAACCGCCGAAGAGGCCTTGGCCGAAGCCTTGGGCATCGCGCCACCCGAAGCCCGCGCGATGATTGGCGCAGCAGAGCCCGCGCCTGTGGCAGAAGCAGACCATGACGCCAAAACAGCGCCCGAACCCGCAGAGGCCGCCGATCCCGCGCCGCAAGATCACGCCCGCGCCCGCGTTATTCGGGTGCGCCGGCTCGAGTCCGCAGCCCAGCCCCCCGCAGGCACCACCTTGCTTTCCGAAGCCGCCGAAGCCGCTTTGCTGGCCGAATTGGCCGCGCTGCAAACCGCAGTGCCCGCAGCCAAGCCGGCTGAGTCCGAGCGACCAACCCGCCCCGTGCGGGTGCTGCGCCCCGATCCAGCCAGCCCGACACCCGCGATTTTGGTGCAAACCCTCTCGGGGCCAGAGGCCGCTGATCTGCGCCAAGGCCTGACCGATCTTTCCAAAGACGATGCGGTGAACCGCTTGATTGCGCAGACAAACACCGCGCTTGATGACCCCGAGTCGCGCCGCCGCTCTGCCGCGATTTCGCATCTGAAAGCCGCCGTTGCCGCGACCGAGGCTGACCGGCAATTGCAAGACGCAGCGGGCTCTGTGGCGGCGGACCGCAAATCGGTCTATCGCAGTGATCTGGACAGTGTGGTGCGGCCAAATCCAACAGCGCGCAGCGCCGAAGACCGCACAAGCCCACTGGTTTTGGTATCAGAACAGCGCATCGATCGGCCAAAACCTCCCGAGCCCACCGCCGAGCCAGCCATCGTGCGGCCGCAGCGTCCGGTGATGCCAACACGGCTGGTGCCCGCCGGCCTGACCAAAGCTCCGCTGGAAACCCTGATTGGCGCCGATCTGGATGACGAGGATGAAGACGAGACGCTGAGCCCAGAAGAAGCCAGCGCCAATCTCTTTGCCGAGGGCACCAGCTTTGCCGATTTTGCCGAACAGCTTGGCGCGCAAACGCTGCATGATCTGCTTGAAGCTTCGGCGGTCTATTGTGCCCAGATCTTGGGGCGGCCACAGTTCAGCCGGCCCTTGGTGATGAGCCAGATCAACACCCTGCCAAATGCCGAAAAGTACCTGCTGGAAGATCAGCTGCGCGCCTTTGGCACCTTGATGCGCGAAGGCCGAATTAAAAAAATCAAACGCGGCGGCTTTGCGGTCACAGATCGTTCGCCGCTCTTGGCAGAGGCCCTGCGCAACGCGGGCTAAGGCATTCAGACAGAACCCGAGGCTGCCACTCGCGGTTCATATCAGGCGGCCCCAAATGTTGGGGGCCGCCTGTTTTCGTTAGTCTTGATCGGCAGAGTGATCGGGGTCGGGCTGGCCAACCCCCAGAAACACCCGTTTGAACGGCAAGATCCAGGCAAAGCCCAAGACCAGATAGGCCGGCACTTCCAGCCAAAGCGGCAGGCGCTGAATATGTCCCATCAGCGTTACCGCCAAGACAACATAGGCAGGCATCCCCACCAACAGCACCACCAAGGCCCAGCGTTTGCGGGCTTTATACGACAGGGCCACGCGCTCAATCCTCGAAGGGGTCGGTGACAAGGATGGTGTCGTCACGCTCGGGGCTGGTCGACAGCAGCGCCACCGGACAGTGGATCAGCTCTTCAATCCGGCGCACATATTTGATCGCAGCCCCCGGCAGTTCGGCCCAAGACCGCGCGCCTGCGGTGTTTTCAGACCAGCCTTCCATCTCTTCATAGATCGGTGTGCAGCGCGCTTGGGCATCCGCCGCGGTGGGCAGATAATCCAGCCGCACCCCGTCCAGATCGTAGCCGACGCAGATTTTCAGCACATCAAAGCCGTCAAGCACATCCAATTTGGTCAGCGCAATGCCCGACACACCCGAGGTTGCACAGGTCTGGCGCACCAGAACCGCGTCAAACCAACCACAGCGGCGCTTACGACCGGTGACAGTGCCAAATTCGTGGCCCCGCTCGCCCAGACGCGCGCCATCGGCGTCAAACAGTTCGGCCGGGAAAGGCCCTTCGCCGACACGGGTGGTATAGGCTTTGACAATGCCCAGCACGAAATCAATCGCCGTTGGCCCAAGACCCACGCCCGTGGCCGCTTGGCCTGCAATGACGTTGGACGAGGTCACAAAGGGATAGGTGCCAAAGTCGATGTCCAGCAAAGCCCCCTGCGCGCCTTCAAACAAGATGCGCTTTCCCGCACGGCGGGCTTCGGTCATCACCTTCCACACGGGTTTGGCATAGGGCAGCACCTGCGGCGCAATCTCGCGCAGCTGCGCCAGCAGCGATTCCCGGTCGACCGGCGCAATGCCCAAGCCGCGCCGCAGCGCGTCGTGGTGGCTGAGCAAGCGGTCCACACGGGCGACCAAGGTTGCCTCGTCGGCAAGGTCGGCGACACGGATGGCACGGCGGCCGACTTTGTCTTCATAGGCCGGGCCAATGCCGCGACCGGTGGTGCCGATTTTGGCAACCGAGGTTTCGCCCTCGCGGGCACGATCAAGCTCGCCATGCACGGGCAGGATCAGCGGCGCATTTTCGGCGATCATCAGGTTTTCTGGCGAAATATCAACGCCTTGATCGCGCAGCTTGGCGATTTCCATCACCAGATGCCAAGGGTCCAACACCACGCCATTGCCAATCACCGACAGCTTGCCGCCGCGCACAATGCCCGATGGCAACAGCGACAGCTTATAAACCTTGCCGTCGATCACCAAGGTATGCCCAGCGTTATGGCCACCTTGAAAACGTGCAATCACATCGGCCCGCTCTGACAGCCAGTCGACGATTTTTCCTTTACCCTCGTCACCCCATTGGGCGCCGACGACGACAACGTTAGCCATGGCATATCCTTCGCGTTTGTCGAAAACCGAACGACCTATAGCGAGAGTGGCCGCCGCGCGAAACCGCTATTTGCTGGAATAGTGTCGCAGCCTGTCGCAAGATCGCAGAAATACCGCCCCGCCGCCGATAATGTGAAAGGCAAAGCCGATGTTTCTTTACCTAACCCAAGGCACAAATGACGTCGCAAGGGCGAAAATCTTTTACACCGCAGCGCTTGCGCCACTGGGTTTTGTGCTGCGCTATGAAGACGCGGCAGAGCTTGGCTACGGCGCCGCAGACGACAGCCGCATCGCGCTTTGGATCACCACGCCCTTTGACGCAAGCCGCCCCGCC
>CAJXWJ010000041.1 GCA_913062925.1 uncultured Pseudorhodobacter sp.
ACCTTGGGTTTATGACATCAGACCGGATGGCGCAGTTCCCTTCGCATATCCATGCCATCTCGCCGATGCTGACGTTGCAGGGTGCTGTGGCGCATTGCGATATGCCGGTCAGCACTGGCCCCACGATGCTGCTGCCATTTTCGCAGCAGTTTTTCGAAGGCTATCTGGCCTTTGCGCGCCCCGAGTTTCAGGCCTATTTCGCGCAGCATTTTGTGCAACTGCCGCTGGAAAAGGGCGATTTGCTGTTCTTCAACCCCGCTGTGATGCATGGCGCGGGCACCAATCACACAACCGACCGCTTTCGCATGGTGAACCTGTTGCAAGTCTCTTCTGCCTTTGGCCGGGCGATGGAAACGGTCGATCGCAGTAAAATGGTGCGCGCGCTTTATCCGGTGCTGCAAACGGCTGTTGGGGTGAATGTCGCCAATGTCATTGCGGCTTCGGCCGAGGGCTATCCCTTTCCGACCAATCTGGACAACAACCCGCCCATCGGTGGCATCGCGCCAAAGTCGCAGGCGCAGTATATGCAGCAGGCCCTGGCCGCGGGCCAAACGGCGGCAGAGTTCGTCGCCCAAATCGACGCGCTTGATGCCATGAACAAATCATAGGAGCCATAATGAACCGTATTGACGGAAAAATTGCGCTGATCACCGGAGGCACGCAGGGATTGGGTGCGGCGATTGCGCGGCTTTTTGTGCAGGCAGGGGCTGCGGGAATTGCACTTGTTGGCCGCGATCAGGCGAAGGGAGAGGCGCTTGCCCAAAGCATTAGCGCCGAAAGCGGTGTGCCCGTCGTGATGATCGCGGCGGATTTGGCCGAGATTGCCGCCGTGCAGCGGGTGGTGCCTGCGGTGGTGGCGCGGTTTGGTCAGATTGATATTTTGGTCAATGCCGCAGGGCTAACCGACCGTGGCAATCTGTTTAACACCGCACCCGAGCTGTTTGACCAGATGTTTGCCGTCAATGTCCGCGCGCCGTTTTTCCTGATGCAGGATGCCGCCAAAGATATGGCGCGCAGAGCGACTGAGGGGCGGATCGTCAATATAGGCTCGGCTTCGGCCCGCGCGGGGCAACCCTTTTTGGCAGCCTATAGCGCGTCAAAAGCCGCCCTCTCGACGCTGACACGCAACTCTGGCTTTGCGCTGATGCGCAATCGCGTCAGGGTCAATCAGCTGGATATCGGCTGGATGCTGTCAGACCACGAAAAGACGATCCAGCTGCAAGAGTCTGGAGACCCCGATTGGCAAGCAAAGGCAGAGGCGGGCCTGCCGTTCGGCCGGCTTTTGGATCCGGCCGAAGTGGCAAAGGCGGTGCTGTGGCTGGCATCAGACGACAGCGGCATGATGACAGGATCGGTCGTGCATTTCGATCAGTCGGTCTGGGGTGGCTATGACGGTCAAGCCCCTGCACCGGCGCAGCTGCTCGCGTGATCCTAGCCCCGCCAGCAGTTACAGATCGCTGTCGGGGTTGCCTTTGACGCCGGTGATATAGCTTACAATATCATTGCCATCGGTCTCGCCCTTGTTCAGCGAGGCGACAATGCGGCCGCGCCGAAATACCACGATGCGGTCCACCAGATCAAACACTTGCCGCAGGTTATGGCTGACCAAGATCAGCGGCACGCCGCGCGCCTTCAGCCCGCGAATGATGTTTTCGACCTGCGCGGTTTCCTGCACCCCCAAGGCCGCCGTCGGCTCGTCCATGATCACCAGTTTGCTGGCAAAAGCGGCGGTGCGGGCAATCGCCACACATTGCCGCTGCCCGCCTGACATATTGCGGATCGGGTTGTCGACATTGGGGATTTTAACCGCGGTGGTCTTCAAAGCCTCGAGTGTGCGTGCGCGCATCGCCTTGCGGTCCAGAATCGAGAACGGCCCCAGCCGCAGCTTGAACAATTCGCGCCCCAAAAACAGGTTTGACGGCACATCCAGATCATCGGCCAAAGCCAAGGTCTGAAACACGGTTTCGATACCGGCTTCGCGCGCTTCAAGCGGGCCTGCGTGGCTGACGGGCTGACCGTCGAAATAGATCTCGCCGGCGCTGCGCTGCTCGACGCCGGTGATCTGGCGCACGAAGGTGGATTTGCCAGCGCCATTGTCGCCCACCACGGCCACATGCTCGCCCGGGCGCAGGGTGAAATCGGCACTCTCTAGCGCATGCACGCCGCCGTAGCGTTTGGTCAGGCCGCGGGTCTCTAGGATGAATTCGCTCATAATTATGCCCTAGCCCGCCCTTGTTGCCGATATTGGTCCAGCACAACTGCACCGACGATAATCGCGCCTTTCACCATTTCTTGGTAATAGGCATCCAGCTTTAGAAAAGTGAAGCCCGAGATAATCACGCCAAAGATCAGCGCGCCAATCACCGTGCCAAGGATCGAGCCGCGCCCGCCTTGCAGCGACACGCCACCAATCACCGCCATAGCGATGGCGTCCAATTCATACATCACGCCCATATTGGCCTGCGCGGTCTGTCCCTTGGAGGAGACCACCACCGCCGCAAGGGAGGCAAGCGCCGAGGCGATCACATAGACCAGCACCTTATGGCGATCGACATTGATCCCCGACATGCGGGTGGCTTGTTCATTGGATCCAATGGCATAGCTGTGCTTGCCATATTTTGTGTAGGTCATCAGCAGGTGAAACAACACCGCAAGCCCAACAAAGATGATCACCGGATTCATGCCGCGCCCAATGGCGTTATAGCCTTCGGTCGGGAAGGAAATCGGATTGCCGTTCGACCACCAACGCGCAAAGCCGCGCGCCGAGACCATCATGCCCAAGGTGGCAATAAAGGGCGGGATTTTTGTGTAAGCGATCAGTGCGCCATTGATCAGACCGGCCAGAACGCCCACCGTCATGCCGATCAAAACTGGCAAGATCACGGGCAAATCCATTGCCCAATCGCCAAAAATCGCCTTTGGATTGGGATTTCCATTCACCAAAGCGGTCTGGGCAAAGCTCATCGCGACCATGGCCGAGGCCCCAACAATCGAGCCCGACGACAGATCAATGCCGCCGGTAATAATCACCTGCGTCACGCCAAGGGCAATGATGCCCACGGTGGCCACCTGCAAAATGATGATCGACAAGCGAGCGGTGTTGAACATGCCTTCAACATTCTCGCGGGTGTTGAACAGAAAACTATCGCCCACCATGATGCGCCCCAGCAGCTCAAAAGCCACCACGATAATCACAAAGGCAATAAAAACGTTCAATTCCGGCGGGCGTGCTTTTTTGCTTGGATCGTATTTTAGGCCGCCTAGGCCATGCGTCGGTGTGGACACAAATTTTCCTCCTGTTGTCGTCTTTTGGGTCTGGCGGCTGAAGTTCGCCAGATCCAGAAAAAGGGCGACGCACTGCGCCGCCCCTCCCTTCTGCTTGGCTTAGTTCTTGTTCAGGAAGTCTGCGACATTGGCAGAGGTTACCAGCTGGAACGGAATATAGACCTTTTGCTCGACAGCTTCGCCCTTGCTGAGTTTAATCGCCGCCTCAAGCGCACCCGCACCTTGGCCTGCGGCGTCTTGGAACACGGTCACATCCTGATCGCCGGCCTGCATCGCAACCAAAGCGTCTTGGGTGGCGTCAACACCGCCGACCACAACGGATGCCATGTCGATGCCCGCAGCTTTCATCGCCTGAATGGCACCAATCGCCATCTCGTCGTTGTTGGCGATCACACCATCAAAGGGCGCACCCGAAGACAGCCAGTTGGTCATCAGCGACTGAGCTTGGTCGCGCGACCAATTGGCGGTCTGCTCGTCGAGGATTGTCAGCTCGACCGCGCATTTACCAGCGGCCATCACATCATGGATGTCAGCGGTGCGCTGCACGGCAGCTTGGTTGGAAAGCTCGCCCATCATGACGTAAACGCTGGCCTTGTCCTTGCCAGCTTCTTTCAGCTGACGGCATACTTCGATGGTCTCCAAAGTGCCCGAGTCAACTTCGTTCGAGGCTACAAAAGCCTGATTGTCTGGCAAAGTATCGACGTTGATCGGCTGACGGTTGACATAGACCAGCGGGATATTGGCCGCCGCTGCCGCATCGGTCATCGCTTGGGTGGCCGAGGTGTCAACCGGATTGACGATAATCGCCGAGACGCCCGAGGCGATAAAATTGTTGATCTGGTCCAATTGCTTGGCCACATCATTCTTGGCGTCTTCGATCTGTAGCTCGACGCCAAGCTCTTTGCCTTTGGCATCCATGCCATTGCGCAAAACGGTCAGAAAGTTGTCGTCAAACAGCGCCATCGAAACACCGATGCCACCCGCCATAGCGCTTGTGCTCATCAAAGCTGCAAAGCCTGCGATCATAAGGGTCTTTTTCATGTCTCTCTCCTCCACAATTCGGTGTCCGGCACACCTTTTCTCCCCGCCGGACCGCCCGCTTAGGGCGGTATTCCTACGCGCTGGCGATACCTGCGCGGATGAATTCCATTGAAGCCGCCAAAGCTGGTTTGGGGGCGGTTAGGTCGTGAACCTGTTTTGAAAACGGCTCGTAGCTGATCGGGCCGCGATATCCTGCCGCCACCAGCGCGCGGATCTGCGCCACATTGCCCAGCAAATCATCACCATCGACCAAGACGCGGTGTTCGTCGCGCATGTCACTAAGGTAGATCGGATCTTTGACGCCAGAGACATGCACGATTCCGGTCATCTCGGCATAGATCGGACCGCCGCCTGCCAAAGCGTGGTGAAAGGTGTCATGCACCATAAAATAGGTGCCTTGCCCGCCAACCGCATCGATAGCTTGGGCCAGAACATCCTTATAACGAAGACTGCACACCTCAAACCCCAAGGGTTCCACCATGGCCTTCAAGCCGTGATGACGCAGCATCGGCAGCAGCTCGCGCAGCGCGGTCTGCGTCACCGCCAAACTGTCGGCGCGCGCGGTTGCCACATTGTCGTTGCGCGGGATCAGGCTGATCGCCTCGGCCCCTGCGGCGACAGCGATTTTCATCAGCGCTTCGGCCTCGGCGCGTTTGGCCTCGGACCAATCGTTGAACATCTTGACCTCGGCCAAAGCCAGAAAACGCAGCCCCAAAGCCTTTACCGCAGCGCCCACATCCGCCGGATCATCGCCGCCAAACAGCGGACCTTGCAGATCATTGCGAAATTCAACCCCAACACAGCCCAGATCCTTGGCCAGCGCCAAGAAAGACTGCCAACCCAAGCTGGGGGTGGTCATATGGTTCAGCGCAAAAGGCAGCATTTAGATCAAACTCCAGAGAATCGCCGGAACGCCCGACAATATGGAATTGTTATTCTATTATTCAGGTCGAGCAATTATAAAGTTCTGCGACGAAATTCAGTCTTGATGGTTTTTGACGAATTTTGGCATTCTGAGAGATTAAAGCGACTCTGCCACATGCAAATCGGGGGGAAGGAAAAACTGTGCCGTGCCTTGCACTTGCCCTTCTTGCCGCAGGCTTACCATTTTGGCTACGACAAAGCGGCAGAGTTTTTCCAGCGGTGTGTCAATCACCATAGCCACAAGACCCTCTGCCAGCCCCGCGCGGCTGTCTGGGGTCAGCGCCGAGACGATGATCGGCACACGCTTGACCAGAGGCGTTTCGCGCATCGCCGCCATCGCCCCCTCCATGCCGCCGCCCGCCACATAAATGCCGCGCAGCTTGGGTTGCCGTGCCACAAGCCCCAAAGTTGCATCATAGGTCAATTGGCGCGTCTCAAGATTAACCAAAGGATCAAGCACCGTCAGATGCGGCGCGCATTCGCGCAGATAACCACGAAAACCGGTTTCCCGCAGATCATGACCGTGCCAGCGGTGGCCGCCGACAAAGATTGCCATCACCCCCGGCTCGGGTGAGAGCGTCGCCATCAACCAGCCCGCGGTGCGACCAACCTTCAGATTGTTTAGCCCAACATAGCCCGCGCGCGCGCCTTGCGCGAAATCGGACAGCAGAGAAAACACCGGCAGGCCCTGCGCGCGCAGATCCTCCACCGCCGCCGAAACCTCGGGGTGGTTGACCGAGGTAGCGGCCAAAACATCGCAGCGCCCCGCCATGGCGCGCAGATGTCCGGCCATCTCGCTTGGCGCTTGGCTTGCCGAAAACTCCAGCACCAACTCGGCCTGCACTCCAACCGCTTGCGTGACGGCAAGGGCAATTTCTTCGGCAAAAGCCTTATAGAAATCCTGCCCCTGCTTGTGCAAAAGCACTCCGATCCGACACCTTGGCAGATCTGCGGCCTGCGGCAACAACCGTCTTGCGGCTGGATGGCCAATGCGTTGCGCGGCCTCGGCCACACGCACCCGCGTGTCGTCGCGCACCGCCTCTCGGCCATTCAGAACCCGATCCACCGTCGCCACTGAAACCCCCGCCGCCGCGGCCAAATCCACCATGCCCATGCGCTTCATCGTCAAACCCTCTCAGCTTTTGCCGAAGCATGATGATATTTGACGAAAAACTACAAGCTCCGCGTTGCCGGATTTTGGAATTTACGTTCTATTGTCTTTAGACTTTTGACAGCAGCGAGAACACCAAATGGCGAAACGCGATTACAATTTGCTTGGGCCGGATGGCGTGCGGGCGGTGGAAACAGGGCTTGCGGCGGCCGAGTGGTATCACAGCGAGGTGCCGCGCAAAGTGATGAAGCAGCTGATGCAACGCTCTGACGGACCAGCCCTGCGCGACACGGCTTTGCTTTACGCCCTTATGATCAGCTTTGCGACAGCGGGCGTTTTGCTTTGGCCCAGCGCCTGGTCACTGCCATTTTGGCTGGCTTATGGCGTGCTCTACGGCTCGGCCTCGGACAGCCGCTGGCATGAAACCTCGCATGGCACGGCATTCAAAACCGCTTGGATGAACGCAGTGGTCTATCAGATTGCTTGCTTTATGATTGTGCGCAATCCGGTCAGTTGGCGCTGGAGCCACGCGCGCCACCATACCGACACCTATATCGTCGGGCGCGACCCCGAGGTGGCGATCATGCGCCCACCTGTGCTGTTCAAACTGATCGGCAACTTCTTTGGGTTGTTTGATGCCTATGCGGGCTGGTCGCGGATGCTGCTGAACGCGGCGGGGCGGCTCGGCGCCGAAGAAGCAAGCTATATTCCGGCAAGCGAGGCTGCGAAAGTCATCTTTGTGGCGCGTATCTGGACGCTGATCTATGCCGCCACCCTTGTGCTTGCGCTGATCTTGCACAGCATTTTACCCTTTATGGTGATCGGCCTGCCACGACTTTATGGCGCTTGGCATCATGTGATGACCGGGCTTTTGCAGCATGGCGGTTTGGCCGATAACGTCACCGATCATCGGCTGAATTCGCGCACCGTCTATATGAACCCGATCTCGCGATTTATCTATTGGAACATGAACTACCATATCGAACACCACATGTTTCCGATGGTGCCCTATCACGCGCTGCCCGCACTGCATGCGCTGATCAAACACGATCTGCCCGCGCCAAGTCGCTCGATCTTTGCGGCTTATGCCGAGATGTGGCCCGCGCTGCGGCGGCAATTGCACAATGAAGAGTATTTTCTGCGCCGCGATCTGCCCACCAGTGCCATGCCTTACCGTGAAGATTTCCACAAAAGCGCCCTGGGCGCTGCCGAATAGGAGCCAAAAATGACCAACTGGATTGACGCCTGCGCCACTGATGACATCGACCAAGAAGACCTGATCCGCTTTGATCATGCGGGGGCTACCTATGCGATCTATCACGCCCCCGAGGGCGATTTCTATTGCACATCAGGGCTTTGCACCCATGAAAACGTGCATCTTGCCGATGGGCTGGTGATGGAGCATTTGATCGAATGCCCCAAACACAACGGCCAGTTCGACTATCGCACGGGCGAGGCGAAACGCTCACCGGTCTGCATCAACCTGAAAACCTTCCCCGTCAAGGTTGCAGGCGGCCGCGTCTTGATTCAGGTGGCATAATGGCACAGCGTTTGACAGTAAAAGATCTGCTTGACCAACGCGGCAAGCATCAGTTTGCCATGCTGCGGGTCGAAACTTTGGCCGAAGCAGAGGCGGCAGAGGCCGCGGGCATCGAACTGCTCTCGGTACCAGCAGCGATGATCTTTGACCGCCAGTTCCGCGACGCGGCCCCCACGGCATTTGCGTTTCCAGGTGATAATTTTTACGAAATTGGCGACACTGCGGATTTCTTGAAGTGGGCCTTTCCGCTTTTCAAGCATGGCGCAGATGGCGTTTACTGCTCGGGCAGTTTGCAAACCGTGCGAGCTTTGGCTGATCACGGGATTCCGGTCTGCGGACATGTCGGTCTGATCCCCTCCAAGGCCACCTGGACGGGCGGCTTCAAAGCGGTCGGCAAAACGCTCGACAGTGCAAAGTTGGTCTACCAGCAGTGCAAAGCGCTTGCCGATGCCGGCGCTTTTGCGGTTGAAATTGAGGTGGTGCCGTCAGAGATCACCGCTGCCATTGCAGAAAAGACCGGACTTTTCCTTATTTCGATGGGGGCGGGCTCGGCTGGGCATGCGCAATATCTGTTTTCAGACGATGTTTTAGGCCAAAACTTGGGCCATGTTCCGCGTCATGCCAAACGCTACGCAGATTTCGCCGCGGAATATGCGCGCTTGCAACAGATGCGCATCGCTGCAATGGCAGATTTTGCCCGCGAGGTGCATGACGGGGCCTATCCTACGCCAGCCCATCTGGTTTTTTGCGAGGCCAACGTGGTGGCAGATTTTCGCGACTGGTTAGAGCGCGAGGCTTAGGCCGCCGTCTTCCAGCTTTGCAGGGTCACATAGACGATGCTCTCACCCAAACTGACCATCACTTCGCCGTCCTGAATATTCACCTGAAGTCGCATCGCGCGACTGGCCAGTTTCGCCAAAGCGCTGGTGTCTTGCTCGGAAAAACTTGCCACCTGAAGATTGTCAAATCGAGTGGTGCTGTTTTTGACCTTATCCCACCAGATTTCCGCCGTCCGGCCGCCATAGGGGTAAATAAAGACCTTGCTGGCCTTATTGCAGGATTGCCGCATCACCTTCTCGCTTGGCAGACCCAAGGCCACCCAGACATCCAACTCGCCGCTTAGGCTTTTTTGCCAAATATCCGGCTCGTCATCGGTTGACAGCCCCTTGGTCATTTCCAGATTTTCATGGGCATTAAGCGCGAATGCGACAAGGCGCAGCATGAGCCGCTCGTCGGTCTCGGAGGGATGCTTGGCAACGGTCAGCTTATGGGTCTCGTAATAGTGACGATCCATGTCAGAGACCGAAAGCTCGACTTTATAAATAGTGGCATTTTGCGCCATGATCTGTCCAAACCTGCAAAGATTGGCATGCATACAGGGTCTGATAGGCTTGTGAAAGCCCCTAAACCGGCGTGAGCGGTTCACGCGGCATAGGCCTAGAGCCAAAAACTGCGGGCTGGGCGGGGCTTGCCTTCGCGCGCAGAAGTGCCTAGCCCAGTGGAATTGCCCTATTTTGGCGCAAGCACGCGGTTTTCAGGCGGCCGCCTTTCGACCACAGGAGTTTCCGATGTCTCAGCCGTTTCAATCAGCGCATGAGGAAGTGCATTTCGTCAATCGAACCGGCTGGCTGCGTGCGGCGGTTTTGGGCGCGAATGATGGCATCGTCTCGGTGTCTTCTTTGATTGTGGGCGTTGCGGCGGCAGACCCAAGCCCTGCGGCGATTTTGGTGGCTGGGGCTGCGGGGCTGGCTGCGGGGGCTATGTCGATGGCGGCGGGCGAATACGTCTCGGTCAGCTCGCAATCTGACACCGAACGCGCCGATATTGCGCGCGAAAAACAAGCGCTGATCGATACGCCAGCCGCAGAAGAGGCCGAACTGGCCTCGATCTATGAAAAGCGCGGCTTGTCGACGGCGACAGCGGCGCTGGTTGCGCGGGAGCTGACGGAAAAAGACGCTTTGGGCGCCCATGTGCGCGATGAATTGGGCCTGTCCGAGGTCCATGCCGCCAACCCGATGCAGGCCGCGCTTGCTTCGGGGCTGACCTTCACCATCGCCGCGGCTCTGCCGCTTGCCGCCGCCGTCTTGGCGCCAAGCAATGCCATTATCCCAACGGTGGTCGTTTCAACTCTGATCTGCCTTGCAGGTCTGGGCGCGCTTGGGGCACATGTTGGGGGCGCGCCAAAATTGCCCGCGACAGCGCGAGTTTTGTTCTGGGGTGCAGCGGCCATGGCGATTACGGCCGGTGTCGGTTGGGTGTTTGGCATCAGCGTCTGACCAAGCGGCAGCGTCGCGTAACCTAGGACAAAATGCCCTGATGATCTGCCGCAGCTGCGGGTATTTGGTGGATGTTTCTCTCCTTTTTGACCGCAGGCTGCACGGGCCAAAGCGCCACAAACCGAGCGGAGGTGTGGCTCTGCCGCATCGCCAGTCGCGTCGCGGGGCCGCCTGAAAACTCTGGAACATCGTCAATGAAGTGAACACGCTCGATACCAACGATGTCTTCAACAAGCAGGCCGATCCGCTCGCCCGCCTTTCTGACCACAACAATCCCCGGACGTTGGCCTGGCTGCGGGTCACGCTCGCCTGCCAGCCAAGACATGCAGAAAACCGCCAAAAGCGAGTCGCGATAAAACAGACTGTCAATAAAGCCATCGTATCGGGGCTTGGTCTTACAAAAGGCAGCTGGCAGCTGCAAAATTTCCACCACATCCTCAATCGCTAAGGCCCGCAGACCACCGGCGCGCACAAAGATTGCCGTTCCCGGAACCCCTTTTGCCGCGCCGCTTGTGCTGCTGTCTGCGCGATTGCCTTCGTCTTTGCGATGGGCGATTCTCGCCAAAGCCTGCGCCTCCGGGTCGGCGGTAAGCCTATCGATATCAAGAACATAGCACGGAAGACCCTTTGCATCAAACACCACCCCCTGAAACAGATCGGGGCGGTCACAGACCGTTGGCGGAATAGCGGTGATCTGACTGCGCTGAAGGTGCAGAATATCGGTGATACGGTCGGCGCGCAGGGTCAGGCCACGGCCCGGCTCCAGCTTAAGGACGATGCCGCCAGAGTGCGCGGGCCGCGCGCCGCCTTTGACAAATCCGGTAAAGATCTGCGGGTTCATTAAGGCCATCTTGAGCCCATGCCGCTCGATCGCGCCCTCGCAAGAGCCTTGAGCCAAAACGCTGCTGTCGACGGCGGTCTCGGCCAAGGTCGCCTCGATGTTGCGCACCGAAACGCAGTAGCGCCACCCGCCGATTTCGCAGAGCAGAAACTGGCTCGAGCGATCCAAATGGCGCGACCGCGTCGGCTGTTCGGCCGTATGCGGCACCTCGGCGGCGGTGAGCAGCGCGCTGGCGTCAAGCAGGCTGACAACCTCCAGGCCGACCAAGGCAACACGCGGCAGCACAAGCCGTGCCATCTCGGACCCGGCCGGCGTCATCTCTTGAACCAGCACTTCACTGGACTGGACGATGCGCCGGACCGCTTGTGCGCGCAAACCAACGACGCGGCTTTCCCAACGCAAAATCGCAATGATATTGCACCCCTCGCGTGAGGGTGGCAGGTTAAGGGCGGCCGAAAGATCCAGCACGGGTATGACCTGCCCGCGCAGGGCAACGCAGCCCATGGCGAAGGGGCCGCCAGCGGGCAAAGGTTGCAGGCCGGGCGGATGCACCATAACCTCGCGCAAATTCGCAACCGGAATGCCAAGGGTTACGCCGCCCATCGCGATCAAAGCCGTTGCGGGATAGACGGTTGGCGCATGCGCAGTCGCGGTGACCGCAGGCGCCCGGCCCGCGACCTGCATCGCTGTCAGCCCAAGCGCGTCGCTGTCTCCCTGCATCTCAGGCCGCCTGCGTAACCGAAGCCAGTTCGGAAATCAGGCCAACCACCTCGCGCGAGACCGTTTCCTGCTCGGCCGCAGACTCTGAGATGCGATCAATCGAGGTTGCGGTTTCACCAACACTTTGCACGATGCGTTCAAAGGCCGTCCGCGCCGCGTAAGAGCGTTCCGTGCCCAAGCCCACGCGCGCCGTGCTTTCCTCGATCAACTTGCCGATTTCAAGGGCTGCGGTCGAACTGCGCTCGGCCAGTTTGCGCACCTCATCCGCAACGACGGAAAAGCCGACACCGTATTCGCCAGCCCGCGCCGCCTCGATCGCGGCATTGAAGGCCAAGAGGTTGGTCTGATTTGCGATTTCTGTGATAACTTTGATAATGTTTGATATTTCACTGGATGAGGCCGAGATCAGCTCGATCGAACCGATAGCGTTATTCAGTGCCTCAAACCCCTGCGAGGCATTGGTACGGGTTTCGCCAGAGTGACTGAGGCTTTGTGCCGTCGAGGCATTGATCTGATGGATCGAATTTGAAAGCCGATCGACCACCTTGGACATCAGCGCCGCCTTATTGCGAATCGTCCCCTCTAATGCGACCTGGGCAGTGATGTCATGGGCGTATTTGATCACGCCGACGGGCTTGCCGTGAAAGTCGAGCAAAGGCGAATAGCTGGCCTGAATCCACAGATCACAATCGAATTTGCCAATGCGGTGAAAGCGGCCATGTTGCGCTTCGCCCTTGCGAAGACCGACCCAGAAATCGCGATAGGCCTGCGATTTGATGTGATCCGCGGTGCAAAAGATCGCATGATGTTGGCCGATGATCTCGCGCAGGGAATATCCTGTCAGGCGCAGGAAATTCTCGTTTGCTGACTTCACCTTACCTTCAAGATCAAACTCGATAATGGCCTGACTGCGATCAATTGCGTCGAATTTGCTTTCGAATTGCGCCGTGGCCAGACGTTCAGCGGTGACATCGGTGGCAAATTTAATGATCTTGGTCGGGCGACCGTCAAGATCGAAGATCGGGTTATAGGTGGCACGAATGAAAACCTCGCGGCCATCCTGGGTCACGCGGCAATATTCGGCTGCGTCATATTCTCCGCGCGAGAGTTTTTCCCAAAAATTTCGATAGGCTTCCGAGGCGGCATGGTCCTTGGGGCAAAAAATGCGGTGATGCTGGCCCTGCACCTGATCCGACGTATACCCCATCAAGGCAAGGAAATTGGCATTTGCGGTCAAGACATTGCCCTGCAAGTCAAATTCGACGATGGCGAGCGAGCGGTCGCAGGCCCGCAGCGTGCCTTCAAAATCAGCGTTGCGCAGCCGGTCTGTCGTAACATCCTGACCGTGAAGCAGCACGCGGCGCACATTGCCATCCAGATCGTAAATCGGGCTGTAGGTTCCGTTCACAAAGAAACTTTGGCCGCCACGGCCATAGCGGCGGAATTCACCCGATTGCGGCTCCCCCTTTTTTAGGCGCTGCCAATGCAGGCGAAAGTCATTAGATTCAGCAGCGTCAACATGCCAAAACATCGCTTCTGCCTTGCCGCGCAGATCTTCGATTTGGTAGCCGGTTTGGGTCAAAAACAGGTCATTGGCCGAAAGGATCGAGCCGCGTTCATCCATTTCCAGCATCATTTCCGTGCGCGACAGCACCGAAACGCGGCTCTGAAGATCCGACATCGTCAAGCGCTGCTCGGTGACATCCATCGCAACTTTGACCACGCGCGCAATTTCGCCATCCGGACCCGCAATCGGGTTATAGCTGGCCTGCAACCAAACCGGACGCCCTTCTTTGGCAAAGCGTTTGTACTCACCCATGTCGAAGGCACCGCCGGATAGCTTTTGCCAAAACTGCTTATAAGCTGCGCTGCGGACATAGTCTGGGTCGCAGAAGATGCGGTGGTGCTGGCCCATCAACTCTTCCTTGCTGTAGCCCATCAGTGCAAGAAACTTCTGATTTGCTTCGATAATATTACCGTCAAGATCGAATTCGATCATCGCCATAGCCTTGCCAAAGGCATTCAGCCGGCCGGCATTTTCGGCCGAGATGGTCTTGGCCGCCGTCACATCCATTGCAAATTTGGCCACGCGGGCCACGCGGCCATCGGGGCCAAATATCGGATTATAGCTGGCCCTAATCCAGACCGACGCCCCGGCAGAGGTGATCCGCTCGAACTCGCCATCCACAATCTCGCCACCAGCAAGCCTGCGCCACATCTCGGCATAATCGCTGGAGGCCACATAGGCCTTGCGACAAAAGAGGCTGTGGTGGCGGCCTTTAAGCCCGACCTCTTCATATCCCATCAGGGTAAGAAAATTATCATTGACCCGCAGGATATTGCCCTCGGTGTCAAATTCGATCACCGCCTGAACCCGCTCGATCGCTTGCATCTTGCTGACAAGGTCAGCATCTTTGGGCACCAGACGGCCATTCAGCACCAGCGTTGGCACGTCCTCTTGCGCATCACGCAAGAAACCGTGGAACGTGACGACCGCATCTTCCTCGGCAAGATGGACATGAAATTCAACCGGATCGCTGGCCTGCACCGCCGCGCCGAGGCAGTCGAGCAGATAGTCACCCTCGCGCACAAGCTCTGGCAGTTTGCAGCCCACAACGGGGACATTGCCACCGCCCACCAGCCGATCAGCCGCCGCATTGGCCATCAGCACCATGCCGTCGCTTGCACGCACACGCATCACCATGCTGGTCAACAGCATTAGCCGGTTGGCCGTTTCAATATCCGTGGTCTCTAGGGTCTTTAGGGTCATCAGCAACTCCACTGCGCGCAGGTTCGGATAGCCTATCCCAAGAGAGCTGAATCGATGATTAACGCCGCAAAAATCTCTGCCCGCCCAGCAAAAGCATCGGTTTAGCGCGGCTGCACGGCCAAAGCCTGTCCCAGATGATGCAGCATCCGCGCGCCATAAACGCCGTTTGCATGCAAAAAATCATTTGCGGCTTGGCGTTGCAGCCTTGCAGGATCAGCCGTCAGGCGCGGGGCATTTTCGGTATAGGCCACCGCGGTCAGCAAACCTTTGTGCCGTGTTTCAGGCGGTTGTGGCAGGTAGTGATCCAGACAGGCCAATGCGGCGGCCTGCTCAAACAGGGCGCTAAGAGCTTGTGCATCGCCACGCGCTACGGCGCGACGCAGGCTTGGATAGTGCTTTTGCAACAGCAATGTCTCGGCAGGGCGGGGCTGCGCCTGCTGAAAGATCGGCTTGTCCGAGCCTTGGCGCAACAAGGCCGCGACCCGTCCCGACAGGCAGCTGCGCAAAGGCGCCGCAATCATCTGTCTCATCGCGGCCTCTGAGACGAGGCTGCGTTTTGGATGGGCGCTTTGCCAGCCATTTAGCCCGGGGCAGCGATATTCACGATAAAGCGGTTCAAGGCCGTAAACGTTAAAACCAAGGCCAACGATCAGGAAAAAATCGTACTCGGCCAAAGGGATGCGCGCCCGCGCCCCAAAGCGCAGGAAATCTGCAGCGGTGCGGGGCGAGGTGGCAATAAGATCCCCCCGATCAAGAGCGATCTCTGCCAGCCCCGCCTGACCCGAGGCCAGAAACTCAAGCACAAGCCCCGGCGGACGATCTTGTATTTGGGTATAAGCAAGGCGGAGGGCGGCCACATGCGAATTGCCCAAGGCGAGACCCAAAAGCGGACGCGCAAGCGGGGTGGCTGGAACTGGCGGATTGAAAAAGGTCAAGGTGGCGCAAAGGCGTCGAGCAGCGCCTCTTCACATATCAGGCGGTCATCTGCGTCGTCGCTTTGCGCAGGCGTGGGCGCAGCGGCAAGAGCAAGATCTTTAGGCATCACCGGCGCAAGACCATAGGCCTGCATAAAAAGCGCCATTATGGCATCCACCGTCTCGGCACGCACATGTCGCAGGTTTTGTTCAAACCGCGGGCTGCGTGCGGCCGGAGAGGTGACAATCTCGAAAGAGGGAAAGTAATCAACATCGGCGTGCGCATCGGCAAAATCTTCTGCGGCGGCGCGCAAGGTGGCCTTAGAGCGGGTGCTGGCGGCCAGCACATGGCGGCCCGAAGCTGTTGCGGCCAGCGGCACCGGCGAGACTGTCAGCAAAAGCCGCATCTGAGGATTGAGCCGATGCAACAGGTTACGCAGGCGGGTCAGATCCTCCATCACCTCTGGATAGCGGAAAGTCACAAAACGCGTGGTCAGATCAGAAAAACTGCCGGCAATGACGCCAGGGCAGACTGGCAAGGTACGGCCGCTGGCCAGATCTTGCCAAGCCTCTGTCATGCCAAGGGTAAACACGAACAGGCTGCACTCTGGCAGTCGGGCTTTTAGGGCGGCAAGATGCTCTTTACGCTGAACCGCCACCTCCAGCTGGCTGGCCAGTCCCTCGGGTTCAAGCCTGGGGCGCAGCGCATCCACCCAGCCCGCACCAAGCGGCCAGCACAGCACTGGCTGCGCGGGCGTGCAGAAAATCTCTTCCAACAGCTCTCGCATCTGGCGCGCGGTATAGATATTGCCATAGCGCCCCGAATAAAGACCATAGCCAAAGGCTTTGGCCGTATCGGGCGGCAGCTGGCGGGGGGCAGGCTCTGCGTCAAGCATCCGACAGCCGGCAGCGATCAGCGCGCGGCTGATATGTTGGGCAAAACAGCTTCCCGCGGTGGCGATGACATCGTTTTGGTCGATCGAGAACTTTGGCGTGAAAAGATGGGAGAAATCTTCCCCCTTAGATGCCGCCACGCCATGGCGCCAAAAGGCCTGTAACGGTGCAGAAAGATAGGGGTTGGCCATGCGTAAAACTCACTAAAACAAAAGCCTGAGCCGCGGGGCTAACCCTTGCCAGGTTTCTTGGTCACGACCAAGGCATCGCCGCCGCCGATCCGATCGTTGCCCAAGCGCCGCTGCGGCCTGCATGCCTCCGCTGCTTGGGCCGGTTTGCAGCACGTTTGACTGGCCCGCCAATACGGCAATGGCGACAGCTTGGTTCACAGACATCCCGACCTCCGAAACACGACAAGGCCAGTGTCTGGCAAAGCGCCTAACAGGAATTTAAGACAGGAGGGCGCTGTACCATGCATTCAATTCAAACATGAAACAGCAAGCATTTTACTGCCCTTTCAACCGGCGGCTTCAAGGCCAGTGCCGCGCTAGATCGGGGCCAAGACCCAGCCCATTGCGTCAAAGATCGGGGCATAAAAAGGGATCAGCGCGCGCAAACGCGCCGGCGAGGTGGTGGCTTGCGGCTCCCAGGCCTTGCAGGCAAGGCCGAAAATGCGGGGGGCGATCATCGCCTCGGCCTGAGCGTCTTGGGTGGTGAATTCACCCCAAAAACAACCCTGAACGCCCAAGATACGCGCGGCAATATCCTGACTTTCGGCTGGCACAGGATCCCATAACAGCGTCTTGTCCAACGGCAAAATCCCCGCCCAAGTCGCGCCCCAATCCTCGGGATCAGAGCTATGAGCCAAATCGAAATAGGTGTGCGCAGCAGGGCACATCACCACATCATAGCCGGCATGGGCGGCGGCGAGACCTGCACCCTGCCCTGTCCAGCTGAACAAAATCGCACCATGACCAATGCCGCCATTCTTGCCCTTGGCGGCCTCTTCCCAAGCCGCTGCGCGAATGCCTTTGGCTGCCAGATGTGCCGCCAATCGCGCCATCATCCAGCCTTGAACATCGCCCCAAGTCTGCAAGTCCTCTTGCGCCATAAGCGCTTGAACCGCAGGGCTGCCCGACCAGACGCCAGACGGGGCCTCATCGCAGCCCAAATGCAGCAGCTGCATCGGAAACAGGCTGGCGACCTCCTCGATAATGGCGGGCAAAACTTGCCATGTTTCAGGCATCGCGGGGTTCACCACATTATCAAGATAGCCCTGCACCGAGATCTCTTCGCCATTATCGCCTGGATCGCGCAGACCCGAAATCGCCTTGATCAGCGCATGCGAATGCGCCGGACTCTCAATCTCGGGCATGACTTCAATATGCAACGAGGCAGCATGGGCCAGCACGCGGGCGACATCGGCTCGGCTGTAGCTGCCGCCTGCCAAAATCCCGCCACCAAAAACCGCAGGCATCATCTGCCCCTCGCCGCGCCAAGCGGTTTTGCGGGCCAGTTCGGGGGCATAGTCCAACTCAAGCCGAAACGCCTCATCATCAGCGAAATGCCAGTGAAAACGGTTCAGCTTCAGCAGTGCCATCACATCCAAAAGACGCATGATGCTATCTAGGCTGAAAAAATGCCGAGCGCAGTCAAGATGTTGTCCGCGCCAGACAAAACGGGGCGTGTCGCTGATGATGCCACAGGGCAGCCGACCGCCACAAGTTTCGCGCAAACTTAGCAGGGTGATCGCCGCATAATGCGCGCCCGCAAGACTGCCTGCCACAATCGAAATGCCAGTCGCGGTGATGCCAATACGATAGGCTTCCGGCGCCAAATCGGTGGTGATCTCTGGGCGCACCTCGAGCCCCTCAGCGGCGGTAAAGGCCGCAAGCCCTGCCCGCTGCGCAAGGGCTGCAACCCCTGCAAAGGCAGGATCAGGCCGCAGCGTGGCAAAGGCCAAGTTCCCACCCGTCGCCTGCCAGCTTTGCGGCGGCGGCAGCAGCGGCAAGACATCGGGCGGCAAGGCTTCGGGGGATGGCGCGCGGTCTTGCGCCGCCAAGCCCAGCCGCACCCCCAGCGCAAAACCCTCTGGCAAGGCATGAACGATTTTGCCCACCCGAAGATAGGCCCCCAGCGGCAGCCAAGCGCGGTTCTTTGGGCGATAGTCGGGCGACTCATAGGCCAGCACAAGCCGATGGCTCTGCCCCGCAGCGATATCGGGCAAAATCACCTCGCCATAGCCCGCAAGCCGGCGCTGCATCACCCCACCCGAGACGACGCGCGGTGCGGCCATCAGCGAAAAGCAAAACACAGGCGCAGTCAGCGCGGTATCACTGCCAATTTCGCAAATAATCTCTGCGCCCTCGATCCGGGCGGAAAATCGAAGCATCATCCGGCATCCAATCGCAATTCTGCAATGAAATCATAGATATCCGAGCGATAAAGCCCACGGGTAAACTCGATTGGCCGCCCGTTTGGCAAATAGGCTGTGCGGTCAATTCGCAGCACGGCCGCTCCTTCGGCCAGATTCATCCGCCGCGCATCTTCGCCCGTGGCATTGATCGCCGTAATCCGCTGCACCGCCCGTGTTGGGGCGACGCCACGGGTGCGCAGCACATCATAAAGCGAGACATCGACCAGATTAGGATCGGGCAAAATATCGCGCGGCAAAGACGATCGCTCCAGTGCCATCGGCACATCATCGGCAAAGCGCAAACGCTCGACTCGCGCCAACATCTCGGCTCCGGGCAGGCCCAGCGCCATCTGCTCGTCGGGCGTGGGCGAGAACATGCCACGCTGAAGAATACGGCTGGTCGAGGCCTTGCCACGCTGGCGCATATACTCGGTAAAGGACATCAGCGCCGATAAGGAATGCTCCATTTTCGACGGCGGTGAGCGCACAAAGCTGCCTGCACCGCGCCGCTGCTCTAACACGCCGTCTTCCACCAATTGCGCCACGGCTTTGCGGATCGTCACACGACTTACCTCGGCCAACTCGGCCAGATCGCGTTCGGGCGGCAGTTGCGACTGACTGGCCAGTTGACCCGAGGTGATTGCCGCCAGCAGATGGCGGTACAATTGTTCATATCTGGGGCCTTGCCCGCTCTGCAACCAGGCCGCGGGGCGAAACAGTGCCAAATCATCCTGCATTTTCGCCCCCTAATTGGTATTATTTTGACATTACCAATATCGCGTAATTTCGTCTAGATGAATATTTTTCAGGAAAAAACCACAGAAATATGCACCACTTAGCAGATTCTTTGGCATTTGGTATTATATTGGCAGCATTTAAATTAATTTTTGGTATCATAATTTATCTAGACGATTCGCTGATTTCAGGAGGGCGTCACTGCATGCAGGATTCTGGCCGCACCGCGCCGATTATGGCGCGCTCTGGATTGTCTGAAGCGGCCTTTGCCTGGATGCTGATCTCGCCTGCACTTTTGTTCATCGGGGTGATCGTCGCATGGCCCTTGGCAGAAACCATCCGTTTGTCGTTTACCGATGCCACTTTGGGCGGCGAGTCTTATGTCGGGCTCGCTAATTACGCCGCGCTGATGGCCAGCCCGAAATTCTATGACACGGTGGCGCGGACATTTTATTGGATGTTTTTATCGGTCAGCCTGAAATTAATTATGGGGCTGATCGGGGCGACGCTTTTAAATGCGGCGATTCCGGGCAAAGCGCTGTTCCGAATTTTGGTCATGCCGCCTTGGGTCATTCCTGTAGCGATTGGCGTGATTGGCTGGAAATGGATGTATAACGGCTATTTCGGTTTGATCTCGGGTCTGCTGCAAGAGTTTGGCCTTGTACAGGATCGTGTTGCACTTTTGGCCAGTAAAACCTCGGCGTTTTATTCGGCGGTGGTGACGGATGTTTGGGTCGGCACGCCAATGGTGACGCTGTTTCTGCTGGCGGCAATGCAAGGCGTATCCCGCGATCTTTATGAGGCGGCTTGGGTCGATGGCGCGGGGCGCTGGTATCGGTTTCGCCGCATCACAATTCCGCAAATCATGCCCGTTATTGTCTCGATGGCGCTGCTGTCGGCGATTTGGACGTTCAACAGTTTCGAGATTATCTGGATTTTAACCGAGGGAGGTCCTCGCGGGGCGACCACAACCTTGATTATCGACACCTATAAGGTCGCGATTTCCAGTCAGCGCTTTGGCGAAGGGGCGGCGCGGGCCGTGGTGATTGTGACGCTGCTGGCCCTGTTTTCATTGGCCTATCTTTACTTTTTAAACCGTGTGAACCGCTATTATGGGGCGAAATAAGATGCTGATTGACCGTCTGAATATCTGGCAAAAAATCGGGCTTTATATCGCCACCTTTCTGTTTTTGTTGTTTATCTTGATGCCCTTTATTGAAATGCTGCGCGTCAGTTTGCGCCCCATGTCGCATTTGATGACGGCCGAGTTTTCCTGGTGGTCCAAGGATTTCTCTTTGCAGGCTTACCGCGATATGTGGGTGACCGTACCGCTTTTGGGGCGCTATATTTTTAACTCGGTGTTTATTGCTCTGGCGGTGACCTTGGCCACGATGATTGTGGTGGTGCCGGGCGCTTATGCCTATGCGCGACTGGAGTTTCCATTCAAAGCCCTGTCCTTGGGCGGTTTCTTGGCGGTTAATATGTTCACCGGCGCGGTGCTTTTGATCCCGCTGTATCGGGTTTTGCGCACGCTTGGGCTTTTAAACACCTATTGGGCGATGATCATTCCGGGGGTGGCGTTTTTGATCCCGACGGGAATTTGGTTGCTGCGCTCGTATCTAGAAAAGATCCCGCGCGAATTGGAAGAGGCCGCCTATGTGGATGGCGCATCGCGGCTTTATACCCTGCGCCGCGTGGTTATTCCGCTGGCAACGCCGGGGCTGATTGTGGTGGCGACCTCGGTTTTTATCGGTGCCTATGCCCAGCAATTTTTGTTCGCCATCACCTTTAACAACAAACGCGAATTCCAGCCGCTGCCGGCGGGTCTGTTTGAATTCGTCGGTTATCAAGACACCACTTGGAACGAGATGATGGCCGCAGCCTTGACCGGCGTGCTGCCGGTGCTGCTGTTTTTCTTGTTCCTTCAGAAATACCTCGTCGCTGGTCTGACAGCGGGCGCGGTGAAAGAGTGACCATCAGACATCCAACCAAGGGAGACTAGAATGACATCTATAAAAACACTTTCCGTCGCCGCAGCGCTGTTGGCAGGCTCGGCCCTTTCCGCCCAAGCCGAAGAGTTGCATTTCATCATGTGCGGCGGCGAAGTGCGCCCTGCCGACCAAAAAGTGATCGACACCTTTATCGGCGAAAATCCGGGGGTTACGGTGAATATGGAGGCGGTGGAATGGGGCACCTGCCAAGATAAATCCATGCAACTGGCAGCCGCCGGCGATCCGCCGTCGCTGGCCTATATGGGCTCGCGGACCCTGCGGCAATTGGCCAAGAACGACCTGATCGTTCCGGTCAGCTTTACCCCCGAAGAACAGGCCAAGTTCCAACCCGGCGTGCTGTCTACGGTGTCTTCAGGCGGCCAATACTGGGGCATCCCGCATGCCTTCTCGACCAAGGCGCTTTATATCAACTGCGCGGTCGTCGAGGCCGCAGGTGCAGCCTGCAAAGCGCCCGAGACCTATGCCGATCTGGTGGCCTTGGCGAAAACCGTGACCGACAACACCGATGCAGCAGGCATCGGCATTGCGGGCAAGGATTTTGACAACACGATGCATATGTTCCTTGATTTCCTGTATTCCAACGACGGACTTGTGTTTGACGCCGAAGGCAAGCCCGCGCTTGACAGCAAAAACACCCGCGAGACCTTGCAGCTTTACGCAGATCTTTTGCCCTATATGCAATCTGGCCCCATCGAATGGGAGCGTGACCAGATGAAGGATCTGTTCAACGACGGCCAGATTGCGATGTATGTGACCGGCCCATGGGGCAAGGGGCAGCATGCCGAAAAAGTGCCAAGTCAGATGATCGTACCTATTCCACACGGCCCATCGGGGGATTCCGGCACGATTCTGATCACGGATTCGATTGCTGTGTTCAAAGGCACCGGCCACGAAGATCTGGCGGTCAAACTGGCCAAGGCGCTGACCTCGGGCGAGGCGCAATATGATCTGGACAGCACTTGGGGCCTGACCCCGATCTTGGATTACCAAAAAGCGGGCATGAGTGAGGTCTACTACACCCAAGATCCATGGCCGGTCTTTGTCGCCGGCATCTCGACAGGCGGCCCAGAGCCAATGGTTGAAGATTTCAAATCTCTGCAAGCGGTCTTTACCAATATGGTTCAAGGCATCCTGTTGGGCGAAGGCTCGGTCGATGAATTGGTGACAATCGCAGGCCAAGAACTGGCCGCCGTGCGCTAGGCGCGTAAACCACGGCAGAGGCGCGGGACGACCGCGCCTCTTTTCTCTGACTCAATAGGTTTTCGACATGGCCCGGCTGGAACTTTCCCATTTGACCAAATCTTTTGGCACGGCCAAGGTGCTGCATGGCATCGACTTAGCCGTGCGTGACCGTGAGTTTGTGGTTTTTGTTGGACCCTCGGGCTGTGGCAAATCTACGCTGTTGCGGATTATTGCGGGGTTGGAAGAGGCCAGTTCTGGCAGGATTTTGATTGACGGTGTCGATGTCTCACGGGCGGCACCAGTGGATCGCGGCATCTCGATGGTGTTTCAATCCTATGCGCTTTATCCGCATTTGACGGTGTTTGAAAACATCGCCTTTCCGCTGCGTGTCGCCCGACTGCCCGAAGAAGAGGTGCGCCAAAAGGTTGGGCGTGCGGCGGATATTTTGCAATTGAATGACAAGCTGCACCTAAAGCCCGGGCAGCTTTCAGGAGGGCAGCGGCAGCGGGTTGCGATTGGGCGATCCATTGTGCGCAATCCGCGGGTGTTTTTGTTTGACGAGCCTCTCTCTAACCTTGATGCGGCGCTGCGCGGCGAAATGCGGGTCGAACTTTCGGCGCTGCAACGGGATCTGGACGCGACGATGATCTATGTCACCCACGATCAGATCGAGGCGATGACGATGGCCCACCGCATCGTGGTCCTGAACAAGGGGCGGATCGAACAATTCGGCACGCCGATGGAGCTTTATCATCACCCCGCCACGCGCTTTGTCGCAACCTTTATCGGTCAGCCCAATATGAACCTTTTGCCGGCAACCGTGGTGGGCACGGGGCCGGATGGGCTAACGGTTGATATCACTGGTGGTGCGCGGATAACCCTGCCGGTGGCTTTTGGCGACGCCAAGATCGGCGATACGGTCGAGGTGGGGATACGCCCCGAAAACCTGACCTTGGGCGCAGGCCTTACGATGAAACTGCGGGTTCTAGAGCGGCTGGGCGGAGTGGCGATTGCTTATGGCGTCATGCTGGGCGGGCCAAAGATCTGCGCCGCCCTGGCTGGCGACAGCCTTCTGCATGAGGGCGAAGACATTGGCCTCAGCTTTGCCCCGCAAGACGCACATGTGTTTGATGCAAACGGCGCAGTCATGCCGCGCCTGCAAGCCCCGTCTTTGGCGGATGAACAAAGGAAATAAGCCATGCGCATTGTCACAGCGGGAATGGGCCTGCGGGCCGGACATGTTCTCAGCACGCTTTTGGCCGAGATGCCCGAGGCGAAAGTGGTGGGCTATTACGACCCGAACCCGACACATCTAGAGATGCTGGGCGGCGGCGAGGCGATTGAGCGTTATGACGACATCTCCAAGATGCTGTCAGAGGCCAAGCCTGACCTTTACTGCGTTTTCTCGCCCAATGTGTTTCACCTCGAGCAAATCCGCCTTGGTCTTGAGGCGGGTGTGCAGATCTTCACCGAAAAGCCGGTGGTAATTTCGATTGCCCAGACACTCGAGCTGGCGCGGCTTTTGGCCAAACACGGCGGAGCTGGGCGCGCCATGGTGGGCTTGGTGCTGCGCTATTCGCAACATATGGTCGATCTGCGCGCAGCACTGGCAGCTGGGCAGTTGGGCGAGATCGTATCGCTTGAAGCCAATGAGCATATCGCGCCCTATCATGGCGCTTTTTTCATGCGCGACTGGCGGCGAAAAACCGATCTGACCGGCGGCTTTATGCTGGAAAAATGCTGCCATGATCTTGATATCTATAACATGATCACCGGATCACGGCCTTTGCGGGTTGCATCCTTTGGCGGGCGCAAAAGCTTTGTGCCCGCCTATGCGCCCGCCTCGAATGCCGAGGCAGAGATTTTTCATGTCAAGAAATCGGTGTGGAACGCGACGGATGATCCCTTCCATTCGGATGGCGATATTATCGATTTTCAAACCGCAATTCTCCACTATGAAACCGGCAGCAGCCTTGCCTTTCACACCAATCTGAACGCGCCGGACGAGCATCGCCGCTTTTGCGTCATGGGCGCGCAGGGCATGGCCGAGGGCGATTTTGTGCGCGGCTTTTTGAAGGTGACCGCGCGCGATGGCAGGCGGCTTGCTGATCATGATTACACCAGCGGCGCAGCCGGCAAAGGCGCGCATTATGGCGCCGATGCGATGATGTGCCGTGACATTGCCCGCTTTATGCGCGGCCAATCGGCAGGCTTGCCGGTGTCGATCCTTGACGCGATGGAAGCGGGGATTGCCGCTCTTGCACTGGACGAGGCGCGCCAATCGGGGCAAGTCGTCGATCTGACCGAGGTTTGGGCGCAGCTTGACGCCTTTGGTTTGCGCAAATGACTGCGCATGCGCCACAATTAACGACGCATATGGCCGCCGAAATCGCCCAAGCCCCAGCGGTTTTTGCCAAGGCCGTCGCACAACAGCTGCGCCTGCCCGATCTGGGTGATCTGCGCGCGATCTATACCGTAGCGCGCGGCTCTTCGGATGCTGCGGCCAATATCCTAAGCTATGAGATCATGCGTGAATTGGGTTTACCGATGACCTCACTTCCACCTTCGGTGTTTTCGCTTGGGCAGGGGGTTCGGCTGCAAGAGGCGGCGGTTTTGGTGATCAGCCAATCGGGCGCCTCGGAAGATCTGCTACGCTCGGCGCAAGGAGCAAAGGCGGCGGGCGCGCGGGTCTTGGCATTGGTCAATGCCACAGATAGCGCGGTCGAACAGGCTGCCGAAGCGACGCTGCGCATTCATGCGGGCCCCGAGCTGGCGGTGCCCGCCACGAAATCCGTGGTCGGCGCGATCGGGGGGGGCATGGCACTGCTGGGCCAGCTGCGCCCCGATTATGCCCCGCGTGCGGCAGCTTCGGCAGCAGCGATCCAAGCGCTTGCAAGTGTCAGCCTGCCGCAAACCTCGGCCGTCTTGGCAGCCCTGTTACGCGCGCGCCATGTCTATGTGATTGGCCGCGATACAGGCTTTGGCGCGGCGCAGGAATTGGCGCTGAAGCTGAAGGAGTGCTGCGCTTTGCATGCCGAGGCCTATTCCAGCAGCGAGGTGTTGCATGGGCCAATGCAATTGGTCACAAACCCATTGCTGATCTTGATCTTGGATACCGAAGCCCCCGATGTGCAAGACAGCCTTGATACCGCCGAGGCCCGCTTTCGCGCCGCAGGGGGCACAGTGTTTCGCCTGCGGCCTTCGGATGCGGGCGCGCAGGGCCTGACGCCCGCGGCCGCAGCGGCGGCTTTGCTTTGCCTGACCTATCCACTTGCACTCAACTTAGCGCTTGCTCTAGGGCTGAACCCCGACCAGCCCAGCACCCTTTCCAAAGTGACGCAAACCCGATGATGCCCCTATCCCAAACCGCCACATGGCGCGAGATACATGCGCAACCCGCGATCTGGCAGGCCTGGGGGCAAACACTTGATGTCGCAGCCTTGCGGGCCTGGATTGCGGCGCTGCAAGTGCCCGAGATTTGGCTCTGCGGTGCGGGCAGTTCGGCCTATATCGGCGAGATCATTGCCGCAGGTCTGCAAGGCCAAACCGGCCCGCGCCTTTGCGCCATAGCCACAACAGACATCGTCGCGCGCCCGCATGCCTATTTGCGCGGCGAGCCAAGACTGGTGATTTCCTTTGGCCGCTCGGGCAATTCGGCAGAATCGATTGGGCTATTAGACGCGCTGGACGCGCTTGCGCCCGATTGGCCAAGGCTGAACGTCACCTGCAATGCCGCCTCGCATCTTGCGGCGCGTGCGGGTTGCAAAGTGATCTGCCTGCCCGAAGCTTGCCATGATGCAGGCTTTGCAATGACCTCCAGTTTTTCGACCATGCTTTTGACCGCGCTTTCGCTGTTGGATCAGACCCTTACGCCCAAACAAAGCCCCAAGCGTTGGGCCGATTTGGCCAAAGACCTTACCGCCCTGCTGCCCGCTTATGCGGCCCAAGCCTCAGGCCTGCGCCGCCCAGATCGCGCGGTGTTTTTGGGCAGCGGCGCGCTGGCCTTTGCCGCACGCGAGGCTGCGCTGAAAGTGATGGAGTTGTCGGCAGGCCAAACCCCTGCACTCTGGGACAGCGCCTTGGGCTTTCGGCATGGGCCAAAAAGCTTTGTCGATCAAGGCACCCAGATCTGGCTTTTTCGCAGTTTCACCGCGCAAACGCTTGCCTATGAGGCCGATCTTGCAGTCGAGCTTGCGCAGCAATTCCCTCATAGCCCGCTACATCTGCCGCAGTTGCCGCAGCCCTATCCCGAACCTTGGGCGGCACCGCTTTATGTGGCCTTGGCGCAGGTTTTGGCGGCGGTATGGTCAGATTCGATGGGGTTTGACGTCGATGATCCCTTTGCGGGCAAGGGCACGCTGACGCGGGTGGTGGCGCATGTACGGCTGCATCCCGTGGAGGCGTGCTGATGGCGGCGGGGATTGATCTGGGCGGCACCAAGATCGAGGCGCAGGTCTTTGACGCGGCTTGGCAGCTGACCGCCCGCACCAGATGGCCAACACCGAAATCCTATCGCGATTTGGTCGCAGCTATGGCCGATGCGGTGGCTTGGTGCGAGGCACAAGCCGGAGCTGGCGTTGCGGTGGGCGTCTCGGCTGCGGGGTTGATAAACCCTGCCACGGGCCTTGCCTTGACGGCAAATCTTGCCGCCTCGGGGCAGCCGTTTGTTGTCGATATCACCCGCGCAGCCGGACGCGAGGTGGTATGGGTCAATGATTGCCGCGCTTTGGCGCTGTCAGAGGCGCGCTTTGGCGCCGCCCAAGGCTGTGATCCCGCGCTGGCGCTGATCTTTGGCACCGGACTTGCTGGCGGCGTGGTGACAGGCGGGCAAGTGATGCCGGCCTTTGCGGGATTGGGTGGCGAGTTTGGGCATTTCCCGCTGCCCGCGGGGCCGATGATCGCGCATGGCCTGCCGGTTTTGCCCTGTGGCTGCGGACGAAAGGGCTGCACCGAGACGCTACTCTCGGCCCCGGGGCTGGCGCGGATCGCGGCGCATGTGACGGGCCGCATCCTAAGCCCAGAGCAGGTGATCGAGGGGCGCAACACCGACGCGGGCCTGCAACAGGCTTGGGCGATTTGGCTGGATCTGGCCTGCGATTTTCTGATCACACTCTGCTTTACGCTTGACCCTGCGGTGATCGTGATCGGCGGCGGCCTCTCGAATGCGCCGGGGCTTGTCGATGATCTGGCCCAGCGGCTTGCCGCGGCGACGCTGAAGGATTTTGCGATCCCGCCACTGCGTTTGGCACAGGGTGGCGATGCCTCTGGCGCACGCGGGGCGGCCTATGCCGCTTGGCACGAGGCGCAGCCATGACCCAGCCTCTGCGCCGGATCATCGCGCAAAATCGCAGTGGGCAGGCTGTTGCTATCCCCTCGATCTGTTCGGCGCATCCTGCGGTGCTGGAGGCATCGTTGACTCTCGCGCAGACTTTGGGCGCGCCTTTGGTGATCGAGGCCACTTCGAACCAAGTCAACCAAGACGGCGGCTATACAGGCATGACCCCGCCAGATTTTATTGCCTTTGTGACGGCAATTGCGCAGGCGGCGGGAGTCGAGCCAAAGAGCCTGCTGTTTGGTGGCGACCATCTGGGGCCTCAGGCTTGGCGCGCCCTACCCGCGGCGGCGGCAATGGACAAAGCACGCGATCTGGTGGCCGATTATGCTCGGGCTGGCTTTGGCAAATTGCATCTGGATTGCTCTGAAGGCTGTGCGGGTGAAACCGCACAACTGCCCGATGCCGTAACCGCCGCACGCAGTGCAGATTTGGCCGCCGTGGCCCTGCGTGCGGCACCAAATCCTGCGGATCTGTTGTTTGTGATTGGCACCGAGGTGCCCCCACCGGGGGGCGCGCGCGCTGATGAGGCAGGCGATATCCCCGCCACCACGCCGGCTGCCGCAATGGCCACCTTGGCCGCGCATAAGCTGGCTTTCGAATCGGCAGGCATCGGCGCTGCCTTGGATCAAATCGGCGGGCTTGTGGTGCAGCCGGGGGTCGAATTCTCGCCCCAGAAGGTGCATGCTTTACCGCTTGCGCGCGACCCAGAGCTGTTGCGCGCGCTGCAAGATTGGCCGGCGGTCTGCCTCGAGGCGCATTCAACCGATTACCAAGATCCCGCCGTGTTTCCCCGCCTTGCCGAACTTGGCTTTGCCTTTCAAAAGGTTGGCCCCGCACTGACCTTCGCTTGGCGCGCGGCACTTTATGCGCTGGACCAGATCCGCGCAGATCTGGGGGGTCCGCATGGACCCCGCCTGGCCGATGTGATGGAGGCCGCGATGCTGGCTGCTCCGGGCTATTGGCAAGGCCATTATAACCAAAAGGCAGGCGATCTTTATGACCAGCGCCATTTCGGCCTTGCCGACCGCATTCGCTATTACTGGCCCGCCCCGCAAGCCGAGGCCGCAGTGGCCGCGCTGTTTGCCGATCTAGAGCGCGTCACTTTGCCCGATCACGCGCTTTTGCGCCATTTTGCAGCAGCAGAGGTTGCAAGCGCGCGGCGCAGCGCGCATGGCTTGCCGCGCGCTTTGGCCTTGGCAAAGGTGCAATCCGCCCTGCGACCGTATTTCTTCTTGTTTCCAACGACATAGGATCTCGCCCATGTGCGCAACCCTTGCCGCCCCAATCTGGATCGCCCCCGACGCGCTGTTTGACGGGCAGCGGCTGCGGCAAGGCATGGCGCTTGCGGTGACAGGAGCGCGGACGGGAGACCTGCGCGCGCGCGCTCAGGTGCCTGCCGATGCGCGGCTGGTCAAGGTTGCGGGGACAGTCTGCGCGGGGTTTCTAGATTTGCAGGTCAATGGCGGCGGGGATGCGTTGCTGAACAACGATCAATCGGTGACGACACTTGCCCGTATGGCCGCCGCGCATCGCCGCTTTGGCACCGTCGGCATTCTGCCCACAGTCATCACCGATGCGCCCGAGGTCTTAGAACGCGCGGTCGAAGCCGCGCTTGCCGCTCAAGGGTCACAGGGTCTTTTGGGGCTGCATATTGAAGGACCGCATATTTCGGTGGCAAGGCGCGGCACGCATCTGGCGCAATATGTCCGCCCCTTCGAGCCGCAGACTCTGGCTCATATTCAGCGTCTGCGTGCGGCAGAGATCTTTGTTAAAATCACGCTGGCCCCCGAAAGCACGACCCCTGCCCAAGTGGCGCAGATTGTGGAAACGGGCGCTGTGGTGTCGATTGGCCACTCGGACGCCACGGCAGAGCAGGTGCGTGCGCTGCTGGATGCCGGAGCAAGCTGCTTTACCCATTTGTTCAACGCGATGTCGCCAATGCTGAACCGCGCAGCCGGGGTGACGGGGGCCGGCATCAACTCGGCAGCCTATGTGGGGATCATCTGCGACGGGCATCATGTGGCCGATGAAATGCTGGGGCTTGCCATCCGCGCCCGCCCCGTTCCAGGCCGGATGTTTTTGGTTTCTGATGCGATGTCAACCGTCGGCGGCTCGCCCAGCTTTACGCTTTATGGCCAGCATTTGCATCTTGAAGCCGGACGGCTGGTCAATGCCGAAGGCTCGCTTGCAGGCGCCCATATCACCATGGCGGAGGGTCTAGCCCGGCTGATCAAAAACGTCGGCATCGCGCCAGAGCAGGCGCTGGATATGGCAATCTCGGCCCCCGCGCGTCTGCTCGGCCGCGATGCGCTGGCAAGCCCCTGCGCGCGCGCACTGGAAGATGTGCTGCTGCTTGGCACCGATTGGAGCGTGACCCCGCTTGCCACAGCCCTGACAGAGATCAGCTGACAGCTTTGCAAAGTTTGAGGGTGGCCTTCGCCAGATCAAAGAATGTGCGAAATTGCGCCTGAGCAGTGGGACGGTTGCTTGGGCGCACCGAGCCACCGACAGGCCTTGACGCAGAGGATGGGTGGCGACCCAATTGAACCGCCACCGGTTCCGCAAGCTATGGCGCTTTCAACTGAGCATAATCGCCTGCGGTGCGCAGGGTGACGACGACAGGCGCTTCGGTTCGGTTACGCCAGAACCAGCCGTGGTTGCCGGAAAAAGCGGCAGTCAATTCTCCCACCTGTCCCGGCGTGCTGCGGCCCTGTTCATAGCTGGTTTTTTGTCCGTTACCGTCGCCATGCGTGTCGTAGTTCACAACAGAGCCGTTCGCGGTCCATTCAAAACGGGCCACTTCGCCTTGCTGCATGGCAAGCTTCACTTCGATCCCCTCGCCGGGCGCAAGGGTGTAGCTGACCTCGTCGCGCCAGATTGGGGTGGTGCCTGACGAAGTATCAGGCGCTTGGCTGGCAGGGGCCTGTGCATTTAGCACCGCTGCCGGACTGGAAAGCGCAATAGCTGCCGTCGTGGATGCCGGAGCTATAGCAGGCGCCCCAATGGCAGCCCTGATACTGGCAAGCTGCGCTTCAATCTGGTCGAGCCGCGCCATAACCGCTGGATCTGATGCCATAAGACCAAAGCGCGGGTCTGTGTCATCGGCCTCGGCCTCGGCATAAAGTTGCTGCTTGATCTGGCCCATCTCGGCCAGACCCAGCACGGCACCAAGGCCTGTCGGGTCAACCCCATATTCGGCGGGCATGTAGACGATGCCAAGCACCGCAAGAGCCGTCACGCCCGACAAAAGACTAGAGCGCAGCAAGCCTGTCGATGTGGCCGCAATTGTGCGGACCTGATTTGAGCGTTCAGCGCGAAGCGGCTGTGGGGCAGAGCGGCGGGTGTCTATGTTCTGTTGCATGTGTTTCCAGTCCTTCAAGCCATTGCCAAACCGAGGAGCTGAAAGCCCATCAGGTAAAAGCCAAGTCCCATCATGATGACGTTTGCGCGATAAGCCTGCGCTGCGAATGCAGGTGAGGCACGCCAGCGCTGCATCACCAAAAGGATCATCGCCAGCGCTGTCAGCTGCCCAATCTCGACGCCTGCGTTGAAGGCGATCAAGTTCACCAGCAGCCCATCTGGCGCAATGTTGTATTCAATAATCTTTGAAGCAAGCCCGAAGCCATGCAAAAAGCCAAAGATCAGCGTCGCGATCTTGGTGTTTGGCTGAATGCCAAACCAAACCCGAAACGCCCCAAGGTTATCAAGCGCTTTGTAAATCACCGAAAAGCCGATGATGGCGTCGATAACATAAGCGTTGATGCCAAAGTTGAACCAAACGCCTGCCAGCATCGTTACCGAATGCCCGATGGCGAAGAGCGTGACGTAAACGCCGATCTCGCGCATCCCATACAAAAAGAAGATGACGCCAAACAGAAACAGGATGTGATCGTATCCCGTCACCATGTGTTTGGCTCCAAGATACAGGAAGGGAATAATCTGTGGGCCGCTGATTTCTTGAATATAGCCCTTGTCGCCAAGAGTGACGGCATGCGCCAGCGCTGTGCTTGCCCAGAATAGGCAAAGCAATATCGTGGCAAGCGGCAGTGCGACGCGTTGCAGCGCCGTAGAAAAAATGGTCATAAAGTTGTCCTGAAGCGGGAGACATCGATCTGGTTGGCGTCAGCAGAGCCTGGCCATCCGGTTTAAACGATCGACAAGCCGCTTCTTGGCGGCCGTCTGAGGCCATCGCGCGCGATACCCGACCTCTGTTGATTTTGGAATATCGACAGGCCTTGTGGCGCAGCAGGCTCGGTTACGGTGCTTGTCTGCAGGATGACGCTTGTCGAATGATCGTGATCAAAGCCAGCGTGGTGCCCTCGATCCTGCGTATCGGTACGATGATCCTCGGGCCGGTCTGGCAGCTTTTGTGCCGCCTGTTCGCTGCCCCACGCGGAATGGTCTGCTTGGGCGGCCAGGTTGCCCGGGCCGTGGCTCACCGCATCCGCCGCCGGAGCAATGCTCATCGCCAGGATCAGCACAAAGGCTGCAAGTCCTTGAAGGGCATGGGTGATCCGACGCATCTGCTCTCTCGTGTTCCTATCGTCTTAGGCCGGTCTTTTTCATTGAAATATCCCCTCGGGGGCCACAGGGATCTATGATAAAGCCGCACCCTCACGCAAGCCACCCCGACATGGCAAGCAGGCTGAAATGCGCCGAATGGCATCTACGCCGCGATCGACAAAGGCCGGCCCGGCCTTGATCTGGCCACCCAACTGCACGCCGTTGAACCCGCGCTGGCAGAGGCGCGAGACGCCCCCTATGGCAAGATTGCCTGCTTGACGTTAAACTTTGCACACACTTATGCATTGATCGCATCTCGTCACCGGCCTATCACGCGCATTTCGAGGCATCAGAACCTGCGTTCTTTTTCCGCCACGTTGACGCAGAGCTGCCAGTCACCCAAATAAATTCCCGATTGAAGTTCGACTTCGTGGCACAATCGGCGGCGAGCGAGACGGTGAGCACCGCGGCGATTGATGGCGGGCGAAACTTTGTGATCCGAAACGCCGAGCCGGCAGGCTTTATCTTCGTACTGCCGAACCATCCTAGCAAAACGAGTGGAAATACCGATGCCGCGGCTGCGGCTCGGGTGTGGGAACGGCCTGCCGATGTATCTGCTGTGCTGGGCGAGGTGAAGGTGCAGCTGGATGCCTACCCGTTTATCAACAAGAACCGGGTGTCGATGATGGGTTTTTCGGCTGGCGGGTATACGGCCATGTCGACTGCCGCTTAAGGCATATCCGTGCACGCGACTGCGCTCGAATGCGATTTTTCTGCCGGGGTGTTGAT
>CAJXWJ010000042.1 GCA_913062925.1 uncultured Pseudorhodobacter sp.
CCAGTTCCTGCCCCAAATTCTCAAGCGTGCGCGGCACTTCGCGCAAACGCCGCTCGGTGACGATATGGCGTTCACGCGCATTCAGCCCCGCCATCGCCTGCACCAACCAATCGCGCACCTTGGCGCGATCATGGGCAAGCGTGACCTGCTCATCAGCCTGCGGGCTTTCGTCTTCCAGAATGTCGATCCATTCGCGCCCCTCATCCTCGCCCGATTGCTGCGCGTTCAGAGAGGCGTCAGAGCCCGCCAAGCGCCCCTCCATCATCGCGACTTCGGCCAAGGTCACGCCGATTTCCTGCGCCACTTTTTCGCGCAACTGGTGCTGATCCAAGCTCTCACCGCGCGCCTGCGCCTCGCGCTCCAGCTTGGCCTGCACGCGTTTCAGATTGAAAAACAACGATTTTTGCGCCGAGGTGCTGCCCGTGCGCACCATCGACCAATTGCGCATCACATAGTCTTGGATGCTGGCCTTGATCCACCAGACCGCATAGGTCGAAAACCGCACGCCGCGGTCTGGGTCAAACTTTTCCGCCGCCTTCATCAGGCCCAAGGAGGCCTCTTGGATCAGATCATTCATCGGCGCGCCATAGCGGCGAAACTTTGACGCCATCGAAATCGCCAGCCGCATATAGGC
This sequence comes from uncultured Pseudorhodobacter sp., assembly GCA_913062925.1. Lineage (GTDB taxonomy): Bacteria > Pseudomonadota > Alphaproteobacteria > Rhodobacterales > Rhodobacteraceae > Cypionkella. The sequence goes on from CAJXWJ010000042.1 coordinate 635, forward strand.
GGTGATCAAGCGATGCAGCGCCGCCTCGTCCCGATGATCGCGCCAAGCATAGGCAAGGCGCAGCTCGGTTTCGGCGTCCAGCAATTCTGCGGCTCGCGCCTGCCGCGAAAGGGTTTGATCCGTCGTCCCGTCAAAGGCCATCGCTTCCCCCAGATCCGCCCGTGCGGTTGTTTAACGGGCTTTCAAGGGATACGCGGCAGAGCGGCGGTTGGATCACTGTATCAGACCAAGAATTTTCAAGGGCGACTCTGCTGCCTGCCATCAAGGCCCGTGATACAAGGCCACACAAATCAGCGTTTTATCTTTACCAACCCGCGCCCTAAGCTGGCTTAAACAGCCAAGGAGTCCCCACATGCACGACCTCTATACCCTTGTCATTGGCGACCGAGCCTATTCCAGCTGGTCGCTGCGCGGCTGGCTGATGTTCGATGCTTTTGGCATTCCGGTCACAACCCTGCGCGCCCAGCTTTACACCGACGAGCTGCCAAAGCTGCTGCGCGACTTTGCCCCCGCCAAAACCGCCCCAACCATGCGCACGCCCGATGGTGTGGTGGTGCCTGAAACCATCGCCATCGCCGAAGAGCTTGCCTCGCGTCACCCAGAGGCCGGGCTTTGGCCCAAAGATCCGCGCGCCCGCGCCGTGGCCCGCGTGCTTGCCGCCGAAATGCATGCAGGCTTTACCGCGCTGCGCAGCCACTGCCCGATGAACCTGCGGGTTTCCTATACGGACTGCGCGCCGCCACCCGAGGTTTTGGCCGATTTGCAGCGGCTTGAAACCATCTGGTCTTGGGCGCAGCAGCAGACCGGCTCCACGCAATGGCTGTGCGGCGATTACAGCGCGGCGGATGCGATGTTCGCTCCGGTTGCCGGCCGAATCGCGGGCTATAACCTGCCGGTTGGGCCAGTGTCGCAGGCCTATGTTGCGGCCCATCTGGCGCATCGCCCGTTTCGGCAGTGGCGCGCCATGGGCATGGTTGACGGCCCCGACCAAGCGTTTTACCGCCGCCCCTACCCCACCCGCGCTTGGCCCGGCCCCGTCCCGCTGGCCGCCAAAGCTGTCGAAGGCACCACAGCCGAGAACACCGCCTGCCCCTATTCCGGCGCGCCCATCACCGATGTGCTAGAGCTAAACGGCCGCCGCTTTGGCTTTTGCAACACCTTTTGCCGCGACAAAACCGTCGCAGACCCAGAAGCTTGGCCGAAATTCATGAAAATTTACCAATCGTAAACCATTCCCCCGCTACCCGTTAACCATCGCAAAACGGGAGCGGGTCATGGTTGCCCAAGCCTATACAGTGGCCTTTGAAGGCGTCGAGGCCCGCATCGTCGAAGTGCAATGCGCCATTTCGCCGGGAATGCCGTCATTTAGCCTTGTTGGTCTGCCCGATAAGGCCGTTTCCGAGGCAAAAGAGCGCGTGCGCGCAGCGATGACGGCGCTGTCGATTGCTCTGCCGTCAAAACGCATCACTGTTAACCTTTCGCCCGCCGATTTGCCGAAAGAGGGGTCGCATTTTGATCTGCCGATCGCGCTTGCGCTGCTGGCCGCTCTCGAGATTATCCCCAAAGATGCCGCCTCTGGCACGGTGGCCTTGGGCGAGCTTTCGCTGGATGGTCGCCTCATTGCGGTTCTGGGCGCCCTGCCCGCAGCCATGGCCGCGGCCGAGGAAGGCCGCAGCCTGTTGTGCCCAAAGGCCTGCGGCCCCGAAGCCGCTTGGGTCGGCGCCACCCAAGTCATCGCCGCGGCGTCCTTGAACGAGGTGGTGCGCCATTTCACCGGACAAGCCGTGCTGACCGCCGCCGAGGCAGGCGAGGTGACACGCGACCCAAGTGCGCGCGACATGCGCGACGTCAAAGGTCAAGAACGCGCCAAACGTGCGCTGGAAATCGCGGCGGCGGGTCGGCATCACCTGCTGATGGTGGGCACGCCAGGCTCGGGGAAGTCGATGCTCGCCGCCCGCCTACCCAGCATTCTGCCGATGCTCACCGCCACCGAAGCGCTTGAAACTTCGATGATTCATTCCCTGGCGGGGCTGCTTTCCGAGGGCGGCATCTCGCGCAGCCGCCCATTTCGCGAACCGCATCACACCGCCTCGATGGCGGCGATCGTCGGCGGCGGCAAAGGCGCAAAACCCGGCGAGATCAGCCTGGCCCATAACGGCGTGCTGTTTATGGACGAGTTCCCCGAATTTCCCCGCATGGTGCTGGAAACTCTGCGCCAACCCATTGAAACCGGCGAGATCATGGTCGCCCGCGCCAATGCTCATATCCGCTATCCCTGCCGCTTTCTGCTGATCGCCGCAGCAAATCCGTGCAAATGCGGCTACTTACCCGATCCCGCCCGCGCATGCGCCAAGGTTCCGCAGTGCGGCGAAGACTACCTTGGACGCATCTCGGGACCGCTGATGGACCGCTTTGATCTGCGCGTCGAAGTGCCGCCGGTGGCCTATACCGACCTTGATCTGCCCGCCTCTGGCGACAGTTCCGCGGCGATCGCGGCCCGCGTGCAAGAGGCGCGCACCCGCCAAACCACGCGTTTCGCGGGCATCGCGAACACCCGTGTGAACGCCGATATGGAAGGCTCTACGCTCGAGCATTTTGCCGCCCCTGATGCCGAAAGCCGCGCGATGTTGGCCCGCGTGGCCGAACGCTTTGGCCTCTCGGCGCGGGGGTATCACCGCGTCCTGCGCGTGGCGCGCACCATCGCTGATCTGGATCACTCCACCGATGTGCGCCTACCGCATATCGCCGAGGCCGTAAGCTACCGTCTGGCAATAAAAACCAAGTAATCAGGCGCGCTTGGCCTCGATCGCCTGCCAAATCTTTTCGGCAGCATTGGTGCCGTCAAACCGCTCGAGCTCTTGCAAGCCAGTGGGCGAAGTGACGTTGATCTCGGTCAGATAATCGCCAATGACGTCGATGCCGACGAAGATCTGACCATGCTCGCGCAGCACGGGACCAATGGCTGCACAAATCTCCAGATCGCGCGCGGTCAAACCCACCTTCTCGGGTCGCCCACCCGCATGCATGTTAGAGCGCGTCTCACCCGCCTGAGGCACCCGATTGATCGCACCCACAGCTTCGCCATCCACCAGCAGAACTCGTTTGTCTCCCTTGGAAACATCGGGCAAAAACTTCTGCATAATCAAAGGCTCACGGTTGATGCCACAAAACAACTCGTGCAAGGACGCAAGGTTCTTATCCTGGGCATCCAACCGGAACACCCCCGCGCCACCATTGCCATAAAGCGGCTTCAGAATCACATCTCCATGCTTGGCCTTGAACGCCCGCAAGGTCGCAAGGTCGCGCGCGATTGCGGTCGGAGGCGTCAAATCAGGAAAACGCAAAACCAACAGTTTTTCGGGATAATTCCGCACCCAGAACGGATCATTGACCACCAAAGTCTTGGGGTGGATCATATCCAGCAAATGCGTGGTGGTGATGTAGCCCATGTCAAAAGGCGGATCTTGCCGCAGCCAAACCACATCAAAATCAGCCAAGTCGACTTCGACCTCGTCGCCATAGCTGACATGATTGCCCAGTTCTCGCCGCAGCGTGATCGGAAAGCCGCGCGCAATCACACGCCCCTCAACAAAGGCCAATTTGTCGGGCGTATAGAAGAACAGCGAATGCCCCCGCGCCTGTGCCTCTAGTGCTATTCGATAGGTGCTATCCCCATCAATATTGACCAAGCCAATCGGGTCCATCTGCAAGGCGACTTTAAGGGACATATCACGCTCCGAGTTATGTGAGCCCTTGATGCCGCAAGCGGCGCTGTGATGCAATCAGGCCGCGCAGGCGTTTTCCAAAATCTCGATCCGTCCAGCACCATCCACCAAAGCAACGTCAAAGCGCACATCCGTCAGCTGGCCCGCAGGTTCGCCCGCCAAAAACTCACTTGCTGCACCATAAATCCGCGCAATCTGCCGTGGCGTCAGATGTTCTGCGGCCTGTGCATGAGTGCGGCTTTGCTTCACCTCGATAAAAATCACCTCTGCACCATCACGGGCAATCAGATCAATTTCACCAGACTGCCCACGCCAACGCCGCGCACAGATCAGGCGCCCCGAGCGATTGTAAAGCTGGGCAACCTGCTCTTCGGCGGCAAAACCCGCCTGATAGGATATGGCCCCGCGCGCCGCCCTCATGCGCCAGCCCGCCGCAGTGCCAGTTGATAAACATCGCGGCGCGGCAGACCATAGGCCTGTGCAACCGCCGTTGCCGCATCCTTCATCGTCATATGTGTCAAAGCCTGATCCAAAGCCTGCTCCACCGTTGCCGCATCCGCCTGCTGTTCTGGGGCGCGATCCACCAGAACAACAATTTCGCCTTTCACCGTGCGATCCGCAAAATCTGCCGCCAATTGATCAAGGCTGCCCCGAGACACCTCTTCGAATCGCTTGGTCAGTTCACGACAAACCGCTGCTTGCCGCCCGCCTCCCAAAGTATTCACCAAATCACCTAATAATCCGCTAACGCGTTTTGGTGATTCGTAAAATATAAGGGTCGCTTGCACCTGCGCCAGGTCGCGCAAAAAGGTCTCGCGCGCCGATTTGGTCACGGGTGGAAACCCCGCAAAAAGAAACCGATCCGAGGGCAGCCCCGAGACCGTCAGCGCACAAAGCACCGCCGAGGCACCCGGTGCCGAAAGCACTTGCAGGCCTTCGGCAATCGCCCCGCGCCCCAACTGAAACCCGGGGTCCGAGATCAGCGGCGTGCCGGCTTCAGAGGCATAGACCACCGATTTGCCTTCCGCGATGGCGCGCAAAAGCCGAGGCATGGCGCTGTCATTGTTGTGTTCGTGATAGGCGACCATCGGGCGGTCTGCCAAGGCGATGCCGTGAATCTCCATCAGATGTCGCAGCGTGCGGGTGTCTTCGGCGGCCAGCACATCGGCCGAGGCTAAAATATCCAAGGCGCGCAGGGTGATATCACGCGCAGCCCCGATTGGGGTTGCGATAAAATATAGCCCTGCGCTGAGGCGATGTTTCTCGGCCGCATATTTGCCCTCTGCCACGCCTTTTTCTCCCTGACAATTTACTTCCAGCCGCAAAGCGCTTAGTCTTTCAACCTGTGCCAAGGGGGTAAGGATCCTTATGTTGTCTGTTTTAACGCGTGCCCGCAAGTCGTTGGGGTTTTTCTGCGCTGCGGTGGCAGCTTTTGCGATTTCGGCCTGTGTGCCGGCCTCTGGGCCCAGCCTTGGCGCGGGCGCAGGTTCAGGCCGTGTACAGATTGCCCTGCTAACGCCTTCGGGCTCGGGCCAAGCCAGTGACGAGCTTTTGGCGCGGTCGTTGGAAAATGCTGCGCGCATGGCGATCTCTGATCTTGGCGGCACACAGATTGATTTGCGGGTTTATGGCACCGCGGGCCAACCGGCTCAGGCGGCAGCAATGGCCTCGAAAGCCGTGGCCGAGGGGGCGCAGATCATTCTGGGGCCGGTCTTTGCACAAGAGGCCAATGCCGCGGGTCTTGCCGTCGCCGCAAGTGGCGTGAATGTTCTGGCGTTTTCGAACAACACCGATATCGCGGGCAACAATGTGTTTGTGCTGGGGCCAACCTTTGACAACACCGCCGCGCGGCTGGCAGCCTTTTCCGTACGGCAGGGCAAGGCCAACATCATGATTGTGCATGATAAAAACACCGCAGGCGAGCTTGGCCGCGCCGCCATTCAGCGCGGGGTCTCTATCGCTGGCGGCACGGTTGTGGCGACAGGCAGCTATGAGTTTTCGCAAAATGGCGTGGTCAGTGCAGCACCTGTGATTGCCGCAAATGCGCGCTCTGCCGGAGCGCAGGCGATCTTTATGACCGCCGATACAGCAGGCGCTTTGCCTTTGATCAGCCAGCTTTTGGCCGACAACGGCATGGGGCCGAGTGTCACGCAGTTTATCGGGCTGACCCGTTGGGATATTCCAGCCGCGACTTTGGCGCTTCCGGGGGTGCAGGGCGGCTGGTTTGCCATGCCGGACCCAGCGCTTTACGCGCAATATCAGGCACGGTATCAGGCGAGTTTCAGCGAGCCACCGCATCCGATTTCCGGTCTGGCCTATGATGGTGTCGCCGCCATTGGCGCGCTGCTGCGCAATGCAGGCCCCGGCCCGATCCCTGCCGCCAGCCTGACCCAAGGCGCAGGCTTTGTTGGCGTGAATGGCATCTTCCGGCTGCGCGCGGATGGCACAAATGAGCGTGGTCTGGCGATTGCCCAGATCCAAAACGGTCAAGCCGTGGTGATCGAGGCTGCGCCCCGCAGCTTTGGCGGCGCTGGTTTTTAACAGATAAAGGCACGGTCCTGCGGCATGAACCTCTCTGATATCCCGCAGGACCGCAGCGCCTTGCTTTTGCCGCGCGCGCAGATCCTTGATGCCGATGCGCTTTTGGCGCGCATCCGCGCCGAGCTTTCGCCTCAGATCGACCCGCGCGAGGCCCGCGGCATCGCGGTGCGCCATATGCTGGCGGCAAAAACCGCAGCGACCGCGGCACTGGAGGCCGCCTTTGCCGCCCATCCGCGCCACGCCCGCCCGCTGGTGCTGGCGCAAAGCTATCTCACCGATGTGCTGGTCACCACCGCGCTTGCCGTTGCGCGCGACACGCTGCACCCCGCCCCCAACCCAACCGCAGCCGAGCGGCTGACTGTGCTGGCCGTGGGCGGTTTTGGCCGCGCCGAAATGGCGCCGCAATCCGACGTTGATCTGCTGTTCTTAACGCCTTGGAAGATGACGCCTTGGGCCGAAAGCATCATCGAATCGATGCTTTACATGCTGTGGGATTTAAAGCTCAAGGTCGGCCATTCCAGCCGCACCATCGCAGATTGCATCCGGCTTGGCCGCGAAGACATCACCATTCGCACCGCCCTTTTGGAACACCGCTTTATTGCGGGCGACGCAGATATGGCGGACGAGCTGGGCGACAAGCTTTGGTCTGATCTGTTCCGCACCACCGGTGCCGAGTTTATCGAGGCCAAGCTGGCCGAGCGTGAAACCCGCCACAAACGCCAAGGCGGCCAGCGCTATGTCCTGGAACCCAATGTCAAAGAGGCAAAGGGCGGGCTTCGCGATCTGCAAACGCTGTATTGGATCGGCAAATATCTGCACCGCGTGCCTTCGGCTTCGGGGCTGGTGGCCGCTGGGCTGTTCACCCAAAGCGAATACGAGACCTTTCGCGATGCCGAAGATTTCCTTTGGGTGGTGCGCTGTCATCTGCATTACATCACTGGCCGGCCCTCAGATCAGCTGACCTTCGATCTGCAAGTCGAAGTTGCGGCCCGCATGGGCTACCGCGACAGCAAGGCGCGGCGCGGTGTTGAATACTTTATGCAAGATTACTTTCGCCAAGCCACGCTGGTTGGCGACCTGACGCGAGTGTTCCTGACCGAACTTGAAGCGCGCCATGTGAAACCCGCCGCGCGTCTGCTGGGGTTTTTCAGCCGCAAACGGGTGAAGTCGGGCTATAAGCTGGTGCAGGGCCGCATCGACATCGTTGATCCAGATGATTTTTTGAACGACCCCGTCAATATGCTGCGGATTTTCGAGGAATCGCTGCGCTCGGGCTATCTGTTGCACCCCAACGTCATGCGGCTGATCGCGGCCAATCTGCACCGGATCGACGATTCGGTGCGCGAGGCCCCCGAGGCTCGGCGGATCTTGCTGGATCTGATGTTGAAACACGGCAACCCCGAACGCGCGCTGCGCCGGATGAACGAGCTGAACGTGCTGGGCGCGCTGATCCCCGAGTTTGAAAACATCGTCGCGATGATGCAGTTCAACGTCTACCACAGCTATACGGTGGACGAGCATATCATCCAGACCATCTCGGTGCTGGCGCAGATTGAACGTGGTGAATTGATCGAAGATCTGCCGCTGTCTTCCTCTATCTTGAACACTGGCATCAATCGCCGTGTGATCTATGTGGCGCTGCTGCTGCATGACATTGGCAAGGGTCGGCCCGAAGATCACTCGATCATCGGGGCGCAACTGGCGCGCCGCATCGCGCCGCGTCTGGGGCTCGACGCCGAGGAATGCGAAACTGTCGAATGGCTGGTGCGCTATCATCTTTTGATGTCTGACATGGCGCAAAAGCGCGATATTGGCGACCCGCGCACGGTGCGCGACTTTGCCAAGGCGGTGAAAACCAAAAAGCGGCTGGATCTGCTGACGGTGCTGACCGTCTGCGACATTCGCGGCGTTGGCCCCAACACTTGGAACAATTGGAAGGCAATGCTGCTGCGCCGTCTTTACGGCATGACCGCCGATGCGCTGGAAGACGGGCTGGAAAGCATCAATCGGCCCAACCGCGAAGACGAGGCCAAGGCCGAGCTGCAAAGCCGCCTGCGCGATTTTTCGGCCACCGCGCTGAAACACGAGACCACGCGCCACTACCCCCCCTATTGGCAGGGCCTGACCCCCGATGCGCAAGAGGTCTTTGCCCGCCTGCTGCAAGGCCTAAGCGATGCCGAGATCCGCATAGATTTGCACCCCGAACCCGCCCGCGATGCCACCCGCGCCTGTTTCGCGCTGGCCGATCATCCGGGCATCTTCTCGCGGCTGGCGGGGGCTTTGGCGCTGGTTGGGGCCAATGTGGTTGACGCGCGCACCTATACCTCGAAAGACGGCTTTGCCACCGCGATCTTCTGGATCCAAGACAGCGATGGCCACCCCTATGAGGCCTCGCGCCTGCCGCGGCTGCGCGCGATGATCGAGAAAACCTTGCGCGGTGAAGTCATCGCCCGCGAGGCGCTGACGGTTCGCGATAAGGTGAAAAAGCGCGACCGCGAATTCCGCTTTCCGACCCATATCACCTTCGACAACGAAGGATCAGACATCTACACCATCATCGAGGTCGACACCCGTGACCGCCCCGGCCTGCTGTTTGATCTGACCCGCACTTTGGCAGTGAACAACATCTATATCGCCTCGGCAGTGATCGCGACTTATGGCGCGCAGGTGGTCGACAGCTTTTACATCAAAGATGCCTTTGGCCTGAAACTGCATGCCAAGGGCAAGCAAGAGGCCCTAGATCGCAAGCTGCGCCACGCCATGGCAGAGGGTGAAAAACGCGCGCAAGAACAGGGCTAGGCGCGGGGCATCTGCTTTCTGAATTCCCCCCGCCTGCAATCCGCGATAGATCATTGGCCTGGATGCGCCGATCTTGCCAACCACAAACCTGACGCCAGCAAACGGGGCCCTATGAGATCCATCAGCCTGATCCGCTCTATTCTGACTGTCGGTGGCTGGACCCTGCTGTCACGCGGCGCAGGCTTTGCCCGCGATATGATGCTGGCCGCCTATCTGGGCGCGGGGCCGGTGGCAGATGCCTTTAACGTGGCGTTTTCTTTGCCCAATATGTTCCGCCGCTTTTTCGCCGAGGGTGCCTTCAACATGGCCTTCGTGCCGATGTATGCCAAAAAGCTTGAGGCAGGCGAGGATGCCAACGGCTTTGCCCGCGACGCCTTTAACGGCATGGCGGCGATTCTGATGGTGTTTTCGGTGCTTGGCACGCTGGCGATGCCTTGGCTGGTCTATGCCATGGCCTCGGGTTTTGCTGGCGATGCGCGCTATGAGCTTGCGGTGCTTTATGGCCAAATCGGGTTTTGCTATATCATGTTCATCAGCCTTGTGGCGCTGCTGTCAGGTGTGCTGAACGCGCATGGCCATTTCACCGAAGCCGGTTTCGTGCCGGTGCTGATGAACCTGATCTTTATCGCCGCCATGCTGCTGGCCAGCCAAACCGGCTGGGATATGGGCATGACGCTGGCCTGGACCGTGCCGGTGACAGGCATCGCACAGCTTGGCTTTACCTGGATTGCGGCGCGCAGGCTGGGCTTTAGCTTTACCCCGCGCTGGCCAAAGATCACGCCTGAACTCAAGCGTTTGGCCTATATCGCCGCCCCTGCGGTCTTGGCGGGGGGGGTGGTGCAGATCAACCTGCTGGTCGGCCGACAAGTGGCCTCTTACACCGAAGGCGCGGTGTCTTGGCTGGTCTATGCCGACCGGCTTTATCAGCTGCCGCTGGGGGTTGTGGGCATCGCCATCGGCACGGTTTTGCTGCCCGATCTGTCGCGCCGTCTGCGCGCAGGCGACGAGGCCGGCAGCCGCGAAAGCTTTAACCGCGGCACAGAATTCGCGCTGGCGCTGACCCTGCCTGCCGCCGCCGCGCTGATCACCATCGCGGTGCCGCTGACCTCTGTGCTTTATCAGCGCGGGGCCTTTGGCGCGGTGGATGCCACCAACACCGCGCTTGCGCTGGCGATCTATGGCGCGGGGCTGCCGGCCTTTGTGCTGCATAAGGTCTTTCAGCCGCTGTATTATGCACGCGAAGACAGCCGCTCGCCGTTTCACTTTGCGATTGTGTCGATGGTGGTGAATGCCGCGATTGCGGTCGGGCTGATGCCGCTGATCGGCTTTGCCGCAGCCGCACTTGCCACCACCGTTGCGGCTTGGGCGATGGCGTTTCAGCTGTGGTTTGGCACCCGCAAAATGGGCGATGCGGCCCGCTTTGACACCCGCTTTCGCAGCCGCGTGCCACGCGCTGTTGCCGCCTCGATCGCGATGGCGCTGGCGCTGTATCTGGGCCAGTTGGGGCTGGCCGAGACGCTGGTGAATCCGACATGGCGCTATGCCAGCCTTGCCCTGCTGATCACGCTGGGCAGTCTGGTCTATTTCAGCTTTGGCGCGGCCATCGGTGCCTTTCGGCTCAGCGATTTTCGCCGCAACCTGCGGCGTTAACGCTGCCGCAGTCGCGCCTGCAATCTGGCAAAACCGTTGGGGCTGACGAGGAAAGACAACCCAAAGCCGCAGATAAAGCCGCTGAGTTCCGCAATCCAATCCCAGCCCAAGGGCATCGGACCCATGCTGGGAAACAGCATCGGCAAGAGCGTGAACACCAGCCCAAACACCACCTGAATAGCCATCAACCCGCCAATCAGCGAAAACGCCCGCTGCGGCTGCGGCCCCATCCGCGACAGGCCCTTCCACAGCACAAAGCTAAAGGCCCCAATCAGCCCCGCCACCCCGGGATAGGCGCCAAACAGCGGCTGGCTTTGCACCAAACTGCCGTAAACCAAAGCCCCAACCGCTGCCGAGGCAACAAAGACCAGCGCCACCGCCCAACCGGCAAAAACCTCGGCCACGAACTTGCCCAGCGCAAGCGTCAACACCACGCCAAACAAAGCGCTCATCGTGGTCTGATGCACAAAGGCAAAGCTGACAAAGCGGCGCAACAGCTCAAAGTCAAAGGCCCCCGCCTGCGCCTGTTGCCGCCAATAGTCGGGAAAAAACCCAAAACCTTCCAGCGCAGCCACCCGCCAACCAATCGCCGCGCGCCCGCCGATCATTCCCGCCTCAGCGAGGCTCAGCACAAGCTCAACGCCGATCATCGGCAAGACCAAAAGCCAAACCACCGGCGGCAGCGGATTGATCGGCGCAATATCGTGGTCTTGCATGGCAGCCTCCTTGAATGCGTCGATTGACGCCCCTTGCCCCCAGCGTTAAGCCAGATCAGCATATATTTCCAGATGGAGTTCCCCATGTCCGAGCCGGTCCAAACGCCTCAGACCTTCCCCACCCGCATCTTCTCGGGCATTCAGCCTTCGGGCGGCCTGACGCTTGGCAATTACCTTGGCGCGCTAAAGCGCTTTGTGCAAAAGCAGGATGAGGGCATCGAGACGATCTATTGCATCGTCGATATGCATGCGATCACCGTCTGGCAAGACCCGGCGAAACTGCGCCAACAAACCCGCGAACTGGCAGCAGGCTTTATCGCCGCGGGCATTGATCCTGCACGCTCGATCCTGTTCAACCAAAGCCAAGTCTCGGCGCATGTCGAATTGGGCTGGATTTTCAACACGGTGGCCCGCATGGGCTGGATGAGCCGGATGACCCAGTTCAAGGATAAGGCGGGCAAAAACTCCGAGAACGTCTCGCTCGGCCTCTTTGCCTATCCCGCGCTGATGGCTGCCGATATTCTGGCCTATAAGGCCACGCATGTGCCGGTAGGCGAGGATCAAAAGCAGCACCTTGAACTGACCCGCGATATCGCGGCCAAGTTCAACAATGACTATGGCGTGAATTTCTTTCCGATCACCGAACCGGTGATCGAAGGCGCCGGCACCCGCGTGATGAGCCTGCGCGATGGCACCAAAAAGATGTCGAAATCCGATCCCTCAGATCAGTCCCGCATCAATCTGACCGATGATACCGACACCATCGCCAAGAAATTCCGCAAGGCCAAAACCGACGCAGAACCGCTGCCCGAAGATCTTGAAGGCCTAAAAGACCGCCCAGACGCCCGCAATCTGGTCAATATTTATGCGGCCTTGGCAGATATAACGCCCGAAGCCGTCATCAGCCAATATGCAGGTGCGCAATTTGGCACCTTCAAACCAGCACTGGCCGATCTTGCCGTGGCAAAACTTTCGCCCATCACCCGCAAAATGAGCGAGCTGATGCAAGATACCACCGAGATCGACCGCATCCTTGGCGCAGGCGCCGCCCGCGCCAATGCTATAGCCCGCCCGATCGTGGATGAGGTCTATGACATCATTGGCATGATCCGCTCGCGGCAGATCTAGGTCTAGGTCTGAACGGTTCAGCCAAGCTGCTTTTGCAGAAGCCTCCGGCGGGGATATTTAGGCCAAGATGAAATAAATCGCGCTTTCATCTTGGTCTAAATATCCCCGCCGGAGGCAAAAATGCTTTCAGCGCGCAGACCGCGTCAAGGTTGGCTCAGGGCTGACATCACAGCGATTGCATCCGGCGAATCCCATTCGGCATCACCGATAAGCCGCGCCACTTCTTGACCCTCGGGGTTCAGGATCAGAGTCATAGGAAGTCCAACGACGCCCAAAGGCCGCGCGAGGGCCATTTTGGGATCTCGCAGCACGGTCAGGTTTTTGATCTCTGCCTCTGCAAAGAACTTTGTAATCTGATCGGGTGCGTTGCGGCCTGCGGCGAGGGGGACGACGACAATACCGGGCAGAGCGGCTTGCAGGCGATCCAGCGAGGGCATCTCGTGGCGGCAGGGCGCACACCATGTGGCCCAGAAATTCAGCACCACCCATTTGCCTTTGAAGGCCTCGAGGCTTTGCGGGCCGTCTTGCATATCCAGCAGTTCGACCTGCGGCAGATCAACAGGGGCCGCTTGCAGCACCAGCTTTTTCATCTCGCCGTTGAGCAAGCCCTCCAAAGGCCCTGCCTGTGCTGCATCAAAATTTGCACCCAGAGCAAAGCCCGTATACACAGCCGCCAACAGCAGTTTTCGCATCATGTGAGAGGCCCTTCCATGACCAATTCGCCCAAAGCCCCCGTTTCTGCCAATCAAATGTGGGGCGGGCGCTTTGCCTCTGGTCCTGATGCGATCATGACCGCGATCAATGCCTCGATCGGCTTTGACAAACGGCTTTACGCACAGGACATCGCGGGCTCTCGCGCCCATGCCGCCATGTTGGCTGCCACGGGTATCCTTACCTCTAGTGATGCCGAGGCGATCGGGGAAGGCCTGCTCACGGTATTGTCAGAGATTGAGGCCGGGAATTTCGTGTTCTCGGAGGCTTTGGAAGACATCCATATGAATGTCGAAAGCCGGCTGAAAGAGATCATTGGCGAACCTGCCGGGCGTTTGCACACGGCGCGGTCGCGCAATGATCAAGTGGCGGTGGATTTTCGGCTGTGGACGCGTGATCAATGTGATGCGGCGATTTCGGGGCTGACGGCGCTGATGCAGGCGTTTTTGGCGCAGGCCGAGGCGGGCTGTGATTGGGTGATGCCGGGCTTTACGCATTTGCAGACCGCGCAGCCGGTGACTTGGGGCCATCATATGCTGGCCTATGTCGAGATGCTGGCGCGTGACAAATCGCGGTTTGAAGATGCGCGTCGGCGGATGAACGAATGCCCCTTGGGGGCGGCGGCCTTGGCGGGCACCTCTTTCCCGATTGATCGGCATATGACGGCAAGTGCTTTGGGCTTTGATCGCCCCACGGCCAACAGCCTTGATTCGGTGTCAGACCGCGATTTCGCGCTGGAATTCCTTGCTGCCTCGTCGATTTGCGCGATGCATCTGTCGCGCTTTGCCGAGGAATTGGTGATCTGGTCTTCGGCGCAGTTCCGCTTTGTGCGGCTGTCGGACAAATGGACCACGGGGTCCAGCATCATGCCGCAAAAGAAAAACCCCGATGCCGCAGAGTTGTTGCGCGCAAAGCTGGGGCGGATCTTGGGGGCGACGGTGGCGCTGTTTACCATCATGAAGGGGCTGGCGCTGACCTATTCAAAGGACATGCAAGAAGACAAAGAGCAGGTCTTTGACGCCGCCGATACGCTGATGCTGGCGCTTGCGGCGATGACCGGAATGGTGGGCGATATGACTGCCAACCGCGATGTGCTGGCAGCCTCGGCCGCCAGCGGGTTTTCGACCGCGACCGATCTGGCCGATTGGCTGGTGCGGGCGCTGAACCTCCCGTTCCGCGATGCGCATCATGTCACCGGCACCTTGGTCGCCATGGCCGAGAAAAACGGCTGCGATCTGCCGGATCTAAGCCTAAGCGACATGCAATCGGTGCATGCAGGCATCACCACCGAGGTCTATTCGGTGCTGGGCGTGCAAAATTCGGTGCGCAGCCGGATGTCTTATGGCGGAACCTCGCCCACCCGTGTGGCCGAACAAGTCGCGCGCTGGAAACAGCTTCTGGCCTGACGCAATCTTTCACGAAACCCCGAGGTGGCTATGACCCTGACCAAGATCTCTGCTTTGCTTTGCGTGTTGGCGCTTATGGGCTGTGGCGCTGCCGGCGATCCTGTGGCGCCAGATGTCACGATCAAGGCCGAAGCGAGGGTCGGGATTGCCACGAATTAAGCCCAAAGGGCACAGGCTGAATTGCGCCGCGCGCGGCCTGTGCTATACCGCATCCGTCTGATTTTCAAAGGGGCTGCCGCATGGACCATTTTCTCTATCGCAACGGCAGCTTACATGCCGAAGACGTCGCGCTCTCGGAAATCGCCGCTGCGGTTGGCACGCCGTTTTATTGCTATTCTGCGGCCACGTTGACGCGGCATTACCAATTGTTCACCGAAGCCCTAAGCCCGATGCCGCATTTGGTCTGCTTTGCGATCAAATCCCTGTCGAATATCGCAGTGCTAAAGCTGCTGGGCGATCTGGGTGCCGGCATGGATGTGGTCTCGGGCGGGGAATACCGCCGCGCGCTGGCGGCAGGGGTTTCGCCCGACAAGATCGTGTTTTCAGGCGTCGGCAAGACGGCCGAGGAAATGCAGCTGGCGCTGACCCATGGCATTCGCCAGTTCAACGTCGAATCTGAACCCGAGCTGCGGGCGCTGTCGGCGGTCGCGGTGGCCTTGGGCAAAATTGCGCCGATCACCATTCGGGTGAACCCCGATGTCGATGCAAAAACCCACGAGAAAATCGCCACGGGCAAAAAAGAGAACAAATTTGGCATCCCGATCAACCGCGCCGTCGAGGTTTATGCCGAAGCCGCCGCCCTGCCGAATTTGCAGATTGTCGGCATCGACGTGCATATCGGCTCGCAACTGACCGAGCTGGAACCCTTTGAACAAGCCTATAAAAAGGTGGCCGAGCTGACCGAGACGCTGCGCGCGCAGGGCCATAGCATCACACGGCTTGATCTGGGCGGCGGTTTGGGCATCCCCTACGAGCGGTCAAATTCCGCGCCGCCCCTGCCGCGCGAATATGGCGCGCTGATCCAGCGCACCTTGGGTCATTTGGGCTGCGAGATTGAAATCGAACCCGGTCGGCTGATTTCGGGCAATTCTGGCGTGCTGATCTCGAAAGTCATCTATGTCAAAAACGGCGAGGACCGCGATTTTCTGATTTTGGATGCGGCGATGAACGATCTGGTGCGGCCTTCGATGTATGGCGCGCATCACGACATTTTGCCGGTGATCGAAGCCGAGGCCGCAACCGAGGCGCAAAGCTATGACGTCGTCGGCCCGGTCTGTGAAACCGGCGATACCTTTGCCAAAGCGCGGCCGCTGCCGCCCTTGCAGGCCGATGATCTGGTCGCCTTTCGCTCGGCTGGGGCCTATGGCGCGGTGATGGCGTCGGAATATAACACCCGCCCACTGATCCCCGAGGTTTTGGTGCGCGGCGATCAATTTGCCGTAATCCGGGCACGGCCAAGCTATGAAGAGATTCTCAACCGCGATAGCATTCCCACGTGGCTGTAACCGAAAGCACCGGATGGACCAAAGCGACAAGGCCCAACTGCTAAGCCAGATCAAAACCCCGCTGCGCTTGACGTACGCGGGGCTTTGGGCTGAACGCTTGGCGCGCGCCTTTTGGCCACTTTGGAGCGTTGCGATTGCCGCGGTCTCGACGCTGGCCTTTGGGGTGCAAGACCTACTGGCCTTAGAGCTGGCTTGGTTTGGCCTTGTGATCACCGGACTTGGGCTGATCTGGGCGCTGGTCCACGGGGTGCGGCAATTTCGCAGGCCGCTGCACGCAGAAGCCTTGGTGCGGCTGGACAGCCGAATGCCGGGGCAGCCGATTGCGGCGCTGCTTGATGCCCAAGCCATTGGCGCCAATGATGCGGCCTCGCGTGCGGTCTGGCAGGCGCATCGGGCGCGGATGATGGCGCGTCTGCCTGCGGCGCGTGCGGTGCAGCCCGATCTGCGCCTGGCCAGCCGCGACCCCTTTGCCCTGCGCTATGTCGCGCTGACGGCGCTGCTGATGGCGCTGCTGTTTGGCTCGATCTGGCGGGTGACCACGCTTTCGGGCATCGCCCCCAGCCCCGCCAATGCCGCTGCTGGTCCCGCTTGGGAAGGCTGGGCCAAGCCGCCGGCCTATACCGGCAAGCCCGCGCTTTATCTGATCGATCAGGCAGGCGATACGCTGACGCTTCCGGCGGGCACCACGCTGCAAGTGCGGCTTTATGGCCCACCCGGCGCGCTGATTCTGTCTGAAACCGTCTCGGGCCGCACCGAGGCAACCGCCGCCTCTGATCCTGTGCAAGACTTCAGCCTAAGCCAATCGGGCGAAATCGCCATCAGCGGGGCTGGCGGGCGCAAATGGCAGGTGATCGTCACCCCAGATCTTGCCCCCTCTATCAGCCCCGAGGCGACGATCGGGCGCGAAGCAGATGGGCGCTTTAAGCAAAAATTCAGTGCCGCCGATGATTATGGGGTCACAAAGGGCCAAGCCACCATCACGCTGGATCTGGCCGCCGTGCCACGCCGCTTTGGTCTTGCCACCGAACCAGAGGCGATTGCGCCGGTGACGCTGGATCTGCCGCTGCCGATCAAGGGCAGCCGGACCGAAGTGAAAACCACGCTGATCGACGACCTGTCCAAATCGGTTCTGGCCAATCTGCCGGTGACGATTGCCTATGCCGCCAGCGATGCCGCAGGCCAAACCGGCACGGCGGCGCCAGTGCATGTGATTCTGCCGGGGCGCCGGTTTTTTGATCCTTTGGCCGATGCCATCATCGAGATGCGCCGTGATCTGCTGTGGTCGCGCGCCAATGCGCCACGGGCGGCGCAAATTCTGAAAGCCATCAGCCACCGCGCCGAAGCGGATACGCCTGATGTCGCGGCCCTAACGCGGTTGCGCGCGGCGATTAAGCGGTTTGAGACTGCCGATCTGACGCCAGCGCTGCGCGATGATCTGGCCGAAGAGCTGTGGCAAGTGTCCTTGATGATCGAAGACGGCCAGCTGAACAGCGCCAAAGAGCGGTTTCAGCGCGCGCAAGATCGTGTTGCCGAGGCCATTCGCAAAGGCGCCAGCCCCGAAGAGATGCAGGCGCTGATGGACGAGATGCGCAAGGCTTTGGATGACTATATGGCCGAAGAGGCCAAGAAAAATCCGCGCGATCCGAAGGATGAAACCGCACCGCAGCAAAGCGGGCCCAGCATCACCCAAGACCAAATTCAGCAGATGATGGATAAGATCCAACAGCTGATGAAAGACGGCAAAACCGCCGAAGCCGCCGAAGCGATGCGCCAGCTGCAAGACCTGCTGAACAACATGAAGGTGCAGCAAGGCGATGGGCAGGGCCAAGGTCAGGGCCCCGCTGGCCGCGCGATGAAAGGCTTGGGCGACACGCTGCGCGATCAGCAAGGCCTGTCCGATGACGCTTTCCGCGACATGCAAAACGGTCAGGATGGCACACAAGACGGCGGCAAAAGCCTGTCCGAGCGGCAGCAAGATCTGCGCAAACGGCTTGAAGCAATGAAAGACGGCACTGACCTGCCCGGACAGAACAGCGAAAAGGGCCAAGCAGGGCGGCAAAAACTGGATGATGCCGGCCGCGCCATGCAAGACGCCGAACAGGCGCTGCGCGACGGCGATCTGTCAGGCGCTTTGGATCAGCAGGCCGAAGCTATGGACAAAATGCGCCAAGGCCTGCGCGATTTTGGCGAGGCTTTGGCGCAAGAGCAGGGCCAGCAAAGCAACTCTGCCGAGGGTCAAAGAACAGCCGAAGCTGATCCAAATGGTGCGATCGACCCGCTTGGCCGCGAAAACTCTGCCCGCATCGGCTCGGATAAGAACCTGCTTCAGGGCCAAGACGTCTACCGCCGCGCCCAAGAGTTGCTGGATGAAATCCGCAAACGCTCGGGCGAGCAATCGCGTTCGGAAGGCGAACGCGGCTATCTTAAGCGGCTGTTGGATCTGTTTTGACCCGCCAAGCGCTTAGACAGCGGTCTTAAGGCCGTTCAAAAACGCAATCGCGCTTTGCAGCAGCTGGTCCAGTTGCAGCCGCGCCAGATCAACAGCTTGGACAAATCCCGTCAGGGCAGCCGAGGCCGCTGGGATCTGCTGCGCGATTTTTGGCGCCATCACATAAACCGTCACCAAAAGCACCGCCAGCACCAGCATCAGCACAAAGCCCGAGCCAAAACCCGAAGCTTGGGTCTGCGGGGAGGCGGTTGCAGCCGTGGCATCCGCCGCTCCGCTGCGCTTTTCACTGCTGGCGCGCAGCGTCGAATTTATCTCTTCAATTTCAGGAAAGACGTCGGCACGGGTCTGTGGCTTGACCATCCGCGCCGTCTCGGCCCCCTTCATCCGCGCCAACCGCTGCGCGACGGCCCCCAGACCGCTTGCGTCCTTGGCTGGAGCCTCAAGCGCCATATCCGTCTGCATCTCCATGCGCGGTGCTTCGGCGCGACGGGCCTCGACCTCGCGCTCGGCCTCTTCTTTCAAGACCGCCAACACAGACTCGTCGAGCTGGCGCTGCGGCATCGCGGCAGATGCAGGTGCAGGTACGGGCCGTTCTACCGGCGGCGGCGGTTCGTAAAGCGCCTCTTCGGCGGCAATTGCAGCCTCAAGCTCGGGCGAGATTTGAAACCACGCATGGCCGCAGTTCGAACATTGTACATCGCGACCGCCATCGGGAATAACCGAAGCATCGACCTCGTATTCAGCGTCGCAGTTTGGGCATACAAGACGCATGTGCTATCTGTCCGGATCATATTTTGGTTTTCGTTGCCAACTTGTAGCAACGAAGCCAACATTCTGGAAGCCTTTCTGGCAAATACCCTGACCAACGATTGAATCCGCTGGCCGCTTGGGCAATGGTGCAACGCAAGCTTTTCTCAGCCCAAAAGGACCGATGCGGTGATTGCACTCGAGAATGTCGCCTACAGCTATGGGGGCGGCGAACTGCTGTCGGACATGTCGCTGCGGCTGGCCCCCGGGTCGTTCCATTTTTTGACCGGCCCTTCTGGCGCGGGAAAATCCACTTTTCTAAAGCTCTGCTATGGCGAGCTGCTGCCAACTGCCGGCCATATCACGCTGTTTGACCGCGATGTGCGCAGCCTGACGCGCGATGACATCGCCTATACCCGCCGCCGCATTGGCGTGGTGCATCAAGACTGCCAATTTCTGGACCATCTGCCGCTTGCCGCCAATGTCACGCTCCCGCTGACGGTTGCGGGGCGGGCGGAAAACGCAGGCGATCTGGCCGATCTTTTGGGCTGGGTCGGTCTGGGGGCCTTGGCGCAAGCGCTGCCGCCCTCGCTTTCAGGTGGCGAGCGGCAACGCGCAGCCCTTGCCCGCGCCATCATCATGGGCCCCGATGTGATCTTGGCCGACGAGCCCACCGGCAATCTGGATTGGGAGATGTCGCTGCGCCTGCTGACCTTACTGACCGAGTTGAACCGCATGGGCAAAACTGTGGTGGTGGCGACGCATGATCTAAACCTGATCCGGCAGGCGAAATCCTTGGTGCCGGCACGGGTGCTGCGAATCTCCAAACGGCGGATTCATTTGGCGGGGGCAGACTTATGATGCGCCGACCGGCTTTTCTGCGCGATGAAGGCAAGGGGGACAGCGTGGTGCCACCCTCGGGCCATACCGCTTGGCTGACCAGCTTTACCGCAGCGGCAATGGCCTTTCTGGCGGTCTTTGCGCTGGCGCTATCGCTGGCGGCGGGCAGCCTTGCGGCGCGCTGGCAAGCCTCGCTGGACCGCACCGCAACCGTGCGGCTGTCTGCGCCGGAAGATCAGATTGATCTGCAAACCAAGGCCGTGCTGGCGACGCTGGCAACCACTCCTGGCATCGCCTCGGCGCGGGCGATGACCGACGACGAGCAACGCGCGCTGCTGGCGCCTTGGTTTGGGCCCGATCTGCCGGTTGATACGCTGCCACTGCCACGGCTGATCGAGATCACCGAAGACAGCACCGGCTATGATGGCGAGGGTCTGCGCCAACGCCTGGCCGCCGAAGCCCCCGGCGCGGTGCTAGATGATCACACCCGCTGGCGCCGCCCCTTGGCGGTGGCCGCCACGCGGCTGCGGCTGCTGGGCTTTATGTCGATCGTGCTTATCGGCACAGCCACCGCCGCGATGATCACCCTTGCCGCAAGCGCGGCCCTTGCCGCCAATGCCCAAGTCATCAGGGTTTTGCGCCTGGTCGGCGCCCGCGATGTTTATATCGCAAGGGCCTTCGTGCGCAGGTTCACCCTGCGCGCTCTGATGGGGGCGGCTGCTGGCACGGGCCTTGGCATGGTGGGCGTCTGGATGCTGCCCTCTGCCGACAGCGCCGGAGGCTTTCTGACAGGCTTAGGCTTTCAAGGCGCAGGCTGGCTTTTGCCCTTGCTTCTGCCCCCCCTCACTGCGGCCGTCGCCTATGCGGCAACCCGCGCCAGCGCCCTGCGTAAACTTCGGGAACTTACATGAAGACCTTTGTCCAAACCCTGCTGTCGACCGTCTTTATCCTCCAGATGTATCTGGCGATGGCGGTGGTGGCGATTGTCTACTTTCCCTATGCGCTCTTGCACCGCGACGGCGCGGTGGCCGCCTGCCATGCCTATTGCCGCTGGGTCTGCTTTTCGCTGCGGCTGATTTGCGGGCTGAAAACCGAAGTCCGTGGCACCGTGCCCACTGGCGAGGTGCTGATCGCACCCAAGCATCAAAGCTTTCTGGATATCATCATGATCTACGGCGCCCTGCCGCGCGGTAAATTCGTGATGAAGGCAATCCTCGGCTGGGCGCCCTTTCTGGGCTGGTATGCAAAACGCATCGGCTGCATTTTCGTCAACCGTGGCAAGCGCGGGGCGGCAATCACCAAGATGCTGGCAGATGTAAAGTCTGGCGCCAGCCTGCCCGGTCAGCTGATCATCTACCCCCAAGGCACGCGTGTGGCACCCGGCGACCAACGCCCCTATAAGATCGGCACCGCCGTGCTTTACAGCCAATTGCAGCAGCCCTGCATCCCGGTTGGTGCCAATGTCGGCCTGTTCTGGCCCAAACGTGGCATCCTGCGCCACCGCGGCACAGCCGTTGTTGAATTCCTGCCAGCGATCCCACCCGGCCTGACCAATGATGCCTTCATGGCCGAGCTTGAAGCCCGAGTCGAAACCTCCTCCAACGCCCTGATGGCCGAGGCTGGCTTCAAATGACCGAGTGGATCAGCGACCTTGACAGCCTGCACGCAGCCTATGGCACACCAAAACCGCCGGCCCTTGCCAAGGTCACAAACCATCTGACCCCCGCCTATGCCGGCTTCATCGCGGCTTCGCGCTTCTGTGTGCTCTCCAGTGTCGGCCCCGAAGGCACCGATGGCAGCCCACGCGGCGACCAAGGCCCGGTGGTCACAGCGCTCGATGCCCAAACCCTCGCCCTGCCCGACTGGAAGGGCAACGAGCGGATTGATACCCTGCGCAACATCCTGCGCGATGGCCGCGTCAGCCTGCTGTTCTTGATCGCAGGCTCCACCACCACCGTGCGCGTCAATGGCACCGCCCGCATCACCGCCGACACAGCCCTGCGCCAGCGCTTTGCACGCGGCGATACCCTGCCACGCACCGTAATCGTGATCAAAATCGCCGAGGTCTATTCGCAATGCGCCCGCGCCCTGCAACGCGCGGCGCTCTGGACCAGCAGCGAGGCCGCGGCAGACCTGCCCAGCGCCGGCCAAATGCTGCATGACGCCACCCAAGGCCAGATCAACGGCGCCGATTACGACGCCGAGCGCGCCACCCGCGCCGATCTGGGCTGGTGGTAACCCCACAAACCCTTTCATCTTGGTGAAAATATCCCACGGGGGGCCTGCTTGGGCCTGCCCAAGCAGGTGGGGGTGTGAAACCCCCTGCGCCCGCAGCCCCTAGATCAGGCCGCCAGCCCCTTTGATCCCATGCTTAGAAACTTCTGCCGACGATCCTTGATCAGCGCATCGGGTTTCTTGCCCGAAAGCTCTTTCAGCATCGCCTCAATGGCTTTGCCAACCGCCTCAATACTGGCCGATTGCCCGCGCTGCGCGCCACCCAAAGGCTCGGTGATGATCCGGTCAATCACCCCCAGCTTTTGCAGATCCTGCGCCGTCAGCCGCAAAGCCTCTGCCGCTTCGCGCATCTTCTCGGCGTCTTTCCACAGGATGCTGGCGCAGCCCTCGGGCGAGATCACCGAATAAACCGAATGCTCCAGCATCGCGATGCGATTGGCGGTGGCAAAGGCCACAGCCCCACCCGAGCCGCCCTCGCCAATGATCACCGAAATCAGCGGCACGCCAATTTCCAGGCATTTCGCTGTCGAGCGCGCAATCGCCTCGGACTGGCCGCGCTCTTCTGCGCCCTTGCCGGGATAGGCGCCGGGGGTGTCAACCAACGCGATTACCGGCAGACGAAAGCGGTCGGCAATATCCATCAAGCGCACGGCTTTGCGGTAGCCCTCGGGCCGCGCCATGCCGAAATTCCGCTCGATCCGGCTTTTGGTGTCATTGCCCTTCTCGTGGCCAATCACCATCACCGGCATATCGTTAAAGCGCGCAAGCCCGCCCATCACGGCCTGATCCTCGGCAAAGCCACGATCGCCGGACAAAGAGGTAAACTCGGTGAACAGCGCCTCGATATAATCCTTGGCATGCGGACGGTCCGGATGCCGCGCCACCTGACATTTCTGCCAAGGCGTCAGCGTGCGATACAGATCCTTCAGCATTTGCTCGGCCTTGCGGTCCAAAGCCTCTGCTTCCTTGGCAATATCCATCCCCGGATTGCCCCGCGCCATCGCGCGCAGCTCTTCTGCCTTGCCTTCAATTTCGGACAAAGGCTTTTCAAATTCGAGGTAATTCATGCGGCACTCCAACAGGGCAACCGTGCCTATATGGCGGGCGCGCCGGAAAAAAGCAACTGCCTGCGGCCGCGCCCAATCCTTGACAGCCAGCCCCCAGAAACAGCACAGCCCTGCGGTTTCCCACAGGGCGTGCATCCTCCCCTTTATGCGACAGAGGGCCTCCTCTCCCTATGCCGCGCGGGTGTCTCTGGTAAGGGCTTGCCCTTAGGTAACATCACTGTGTCGTCAGAGTAAAAGTGAGTCAACAGTTTTGTTATGCAGCCCGAAAATCAGGCAGCTGCAATCATCTCTGCCTGTTTAACAATCACCTCTGCCTGCTTGATCGAGGCAATATCGACCAACCGGCCCTTGAACACCGTCGCCCCTTCGCCGCGCGCCTTGGCATCTGCCATTGCCGCCAAAATCTCGCGCGCTTCGGCGACGGCCTGCGCCGAGGGGGTAAAGACCTCGTTGGCCAATGCGATCTGTTTGGGGTGGATCGCCCATTTGCCAACCATGCCCAGCGTCGCCGAGCGTAAGGCCTGCGCGCGAAAGCCTTCGTCATCGGAAAAATCGCCAAAGGGGCCATCGACCGGCAAAATGCCATGGGTGCGGCAAGCAGCCACAATCGCCACTTGCGCCCAGTGCCAGGGGTCAGACCAATGCTTCACCCCCTCGCGCAGCATATAGTAATTCTCTTGGGTGCCGCCGATGCCGGTGGTCTGCATCCCCATGCTGGCGGCAAAATCCGCCGCACCTAGGCTCATCGCCTGCAAACGCGGGCTAGAGGCTGCAATCTCTTCGACATGGGCAATGCCTGCGGCGGATTCGATGATCACCTCAAAGGCAATCGGCTTGCTGCGGCCCTTGGCGCGTTCAATCGCGGTGACCAAAGCATCCACCGCATAGACATCGGCAGCGCAGCCCACCTTTGGGATCATGATCTGATCCAGCCGATCGCCCGCCTGTTCCAGCAGATCAACCACGTCGCGATACCAATAGGGCGTATCAAGTCCGTTGATCCGCACGGAAAGCCATTTCTTGCCCCAGTCCACATCCGAAATCGCTGCGATCACATTGGCGCGGGCAGCATCTTTATCCAAAGGTGCCACCGAATCCTCGAGATCCAGATTGATCACATCCGCCGCACTTGCCGCCATCTTTTCAAACAGCGCAGGCCGCGAGCCGGGCCCGAACAACTGGCAACGGTTGGGGCGCGCGGGGGGGGCGGGTTGCAGACGAAAGGACATTTAGCCTCGCAAGTATGTTTCTAATTTGATATCTATCGGGTTATATTGTTGCGCAACCACTCGCAAGCAATTTTCGCATCCGCAGCAAAATTACCGCGCCGCAGCAAGATCTTTGGCAACGACCAAGCAAAGATACGGCTTGGCTTGGCATGATGCAGCTTGGCAAGAAACAGATCATGGGCGGGCCTATTGCCACCTTGACGGGCCGCTTTTGCTCCGCCAAGACCATGAACAGCCGCTGATCCATGACGCCGTCGGCGTCTACCCAGCACAACCGCAGCTTTGGGGATAAACCATGACCCGTACCGTCTATCTGAACGGCGACTATCTGCCGGAAACCGAGGCGAAAGTCTCGATCTTTGACCGTGGCTTTCTGATGTCGGATGGCGTCTATGAGGTGACTTCGGTTTTGGGCGGCAAGCTGATCGACTTTGCCGGCCATTGCGCCCGCCTTGGCCGCAGCCTTTCGGAACTTGGCATGGCAGCGCCTTGCAGCGATGCCGAGCTGCTGGCGATCCACCGCGAGCTGGTCACGCTGAACGACATCACCGACGGCATGATCTATTTGCAGGTCACCCGTGGCAATCCGGGCGACCGCGATTTCGCCTATCCGCCGGCCGATACCAAACCGACGCTGGTGCTGTTTACGCAAAACAAACCCGGCCTTGCCGATGCCCCTGCCGCCAAAACCGGCTGGAAGGTGATCTCGGTTGCTGATGAACGTTGGGGCCGCCGCGACATCAAGACCACGCAGCTTTTGTATCCGTCGATGGCCAAGATGATGGCCAAGGCCGCGCATGTCGATGACGCCTGGTTTGTCGAAGACGGCATGGTGACCGAGGGCACCTCGAACAACGCCTATATCGTCAAGGGCAACCGCATCATCACCCGCGCGCTGTCGCATGACATCTTGCACGGCATCACCCGCGCCGCCGTGCTGCGCTTTGCCGCCGAAGCGCAGATGGAGGTGGAAGAGCGCAACTTTACCATCGCCGAAGCCCAGCAGGCCGACGAGGCTTTTGTGACCTCTGCTTCGGCCTTTGTGATGCCAGTGGTGGAAATCGACGGCGCTGCGGTGGGCACCGGGGCCGTCGGCCAATTGGTGCCACGCCTGCGCGAGATTTATCTGGAAGAAATGGCGAAAGCCGCGATCTAAGCTTGGGCCACGGGCGGGAGTTACCCGCCCGTGTCGCCTTAGTAGTCCTGCATGACTTTGCTTAGATCAACATCGGCGGCCTTTACGCCCGCCAAAAGTGCTACGGGTTCACCGTTCAAATGCAGCATGGCCCCACCCGAGACATCGACAACAGAGGTTGGAAGGTCACTAGTCCCATCATGAAAAATAGTCAGCTTGTCGTCGGCAAGATGATAATCGGTGATCGTCACAGGATCATCACCCGTGACATGGTACAAGCCAAAATCATCCTTTCCTGCGCCACCTGTCAAAATGTCGCCCTTGTCACCAAACAAAACGTCATTGCCATCACCGCCGTAAAGGTCTGACGGATCAGTTGCCGCATCATGATTGTTGATCGCGCGACCAAGCCTATCGACCTGAGTTGGGCTCAAATCAGCGCCAAACTGATCCAAAAGGCGCACGCCGACATCATCAGTTTGCCAATCCGTATCCGTGGGGAGGCTAACAGAATTGACACCCGAGAGACTATCATTTCCCGCCCCGCCAACCAAAGTATCACCACCCGACAGAGAGGCCAGCACATCATTGCCGCTGCCGCCGTCTAGGTAATCATTTCCCGCGCCGCCCAAGAGAAAATCATCGCCCCTGCCACCATAAAGCTTATCATCACCAACGCCGCCCAAGATGGTATCGGCACCAGCGCCGCCACCGAGCGTATCAGCCCCAGCCTCGCCCGAGATCACATCATCGCCCGCGCCGCCGGAAACATAGTCACTGCCGCCACCGGCAAAGACCACCTCATCGCCCGGGGTGCCAACCACCTGATCAGCTTGGTCCATCGCTTTGAAGATCGTGCTATCCACGGGCGTGATCTCTGCACTGCCTGAATAATCCGAGAGCGTATCGGTGGAATCAGGGCCGTCGTCAGCGCTGCTGCCAGATCCGCCATGATCGCCAATCAGGCCCCAAGCCAAAAATGGCAATCCAAAAAGCAAAATCAGTTCCATGCAGCCCCCCTGACAAAAGCAACGGCCTGCTGCCAAAATGCGCGGCAGGCGCTTGGGTCAGATGTCGACGAGCCTATCCTTTTTAGTCAAGAAAAAGTTAATATTGGACACAACTTGCAAACAAAGGGCTGGTTTTGCGCGCTTTGGATGCAAAATGGCCAAGCTTAAAGCTGCGCCAGCACCTCTTGCAGAATCGGCGCCAAACGCGCGGCCCAGGCCTGCTGCTGGGTGTCTGTTGCAATCAGGTCATTTCGCAGCTCGATCAGGGTGTTGTGCCGACCCGAGGCAATCGCATGGCGGTCCACCGAATCACCCGGAAGCTGGCCCGCATAGGGCTCGTTGTCGCCGATACAAAGGTCCGTTTCCTGCGCCAGACGCGCAATCAGCGGTTGCGACAGCCGCGCATCCTCGTGGCCATAAAGCACACCCACATGCCAAGGCCGCAGCGCCCGCCCCTTCAGGCAGGGGGTGAAAGAGTGAATGGCCAGAACAACCGTATCTTCGCGCCGCGCCGCAAGTTTGGCATAGGCATCATGATAGGGGCGATACAGGGTCTGCAAGCGCCGCTCGACCTCTGCGGCATCGACATGACGGTTGGCCGGAATGATCGTGCCGTCATAAAGCTTCATCACCAGGGTCGGATCATGCTCGCCGCGATTGGGATCAATCACCAAACGGCTGAAATCAGAGGCAATCACAGGGCTATCCAGCAAATGCCCAAGCGCGCGGGCAAGCCCCAAGGCGCCAACATCATAGGCGATGTGGCGCGCCATATCCTGATCGCTGATGCCCAATGATCCGCCGCCAATATCGGCGGGCACGCGGTTGGTCGCATGATCAACCGTCACCAGCCACCGACCCGCCCGCTCTGTTCCTTCCACCGTGAATGCCATGTTTCCCCGCCTCAGCCGCCGTCACACTATCTTATGATTTCATCTTTATGCTGCAATGCAACACAGCGCCAGTTGCCCCGCAATCGGTATTGGGCCATAAGACCCTCGGCCCACCAAAGAAATTGAACGCGACGAAAAGGAACAAGGCATGAGACGCCTTCGGAATGTTAAGATCGTGGCCACTTTGGGCCCAGCTTCCAGCGACTATAAGATGATCCGCGCTTTGTTCGAGGCGGGGGCCGATGTGTTCCGCTTGAACATGAGCCATGGCACCCATGCCGAACAGGCAGCCCGCCACGCCATTATTCGGCAGGTCGAGGCGGATGTGGGTCGCCCCATCGCCATTTTGGCCGATCTTCAGGGCCCTAAACTGCGCGTTGGCACCTTTGCCAAGCCAGAGGGCGAAGATCTGGTGATCGGCGCAGAGTTCCGCATGGATCTTGCAGCCGCCCCCGGCGACGCAACCCGCGTGCAACTGCCGCACCCCGAGATTTTTGCCGCTCTTGAGGCTGGCTCTAGCCTTTTGGTCAACGACGGCAAGATCCGTCTGCGGGTCAAAGACTGCGGCAAAGACTTTGCCAACTGCGTGGTCGAAGTCGGCGGCGTAATTTCCAACCGCAAGGGCGTGAACGTGCCGGATGTGGTTCTGCCCTTGGCAGCGCTTTCGGCAAAAGACCGCGATGACCTTGAATTCGCTTGCGAATTGGGTGTCGATTGGCTGGCTTTGTCCTTCGTGCAGCGCCCCGAAGATGTGATCGAAGCGCGTCAGTTGGCCAAAGGCCGCGCCGCGATTCTGTCGAAAATCGAAAAGCCTGCGGCTGTCAAAGCCTATGACGCGATTTTGCAGGTCTCTGACGGCATCATGGTGGCACGCGGCGATCTGGGCGTTGAATTGCCCGTCACCTCGGTGCCGCCGATCCAGAAACGCTTGGTGCGCGGCGCGCGCGCTGCGGCAAAGCCTGTGATCGTTGCGACCCAAATGCTCGAATCGATGATCGAAGCGCCGGTGCCAACCCGCGCCGAAGTCTCGGATGTGGCAACCGCCATTTATGAAGGCGCGGATGCGATCATGCTTTCGGCCGAATCGGCTGCGGGCAAATTCCCGATCGAAGCCGTCACCACGATGAACAACGTGGCGATGTCGGTCGAAAAAGACCCGACCTATCGTCAGGTGATCGAAGCCAGCCGCGTTGTGCGTCGCGAAACCATTGCCGACGGCATCGTTGCCGCCGCGCGTGAAATCGCCGAAGCTACCAACATCAAGGCCATCGCTTGCTTTACCCAAAGCGGCGAAACTGCCAGCCTTGTGGCGCGCGAACGGCCACAGGTGCCGATCATTGCGCTGACGCCGCTGATGTCGACCGCCCGCAGGCTTGCGCTGACATGGGGCGCGCATTGCGCCATTACCGAACCGCAAGACCGCTTTAAGGGCGCCGTTTTGGCTGCCATTGGTGCTGCGCGCCGCGATGGCTTTGCCGAAGTCGAAGATCAGATCGTTGTGACCGCAGGTGTGCCTTTTAACGTCAAAGGCACAACCAATATCCTGCGTGTGGCGCCTTGTGATGAACGGTTGATTTCGCGGGTAGACCCAGAATAAGCTTTAACTCTTTGAGTAAAGGGTATTGCCATGGTGTACGATCAGATTCTGGTTCTTAGTCTTGCGATCTGTGTCTTGGCGATACCCCCGATGTTCTCTGCCTATGTTGATAGCCGCCCGCCTCGGTCGGCGGCTATCATGATGATGATCGGTGGCGTCCTGCTGGTCGTGGCGCTAACGCAAAAACCAGGCGGCTATCGCTTTGCGGATATACCGCATGCTGTGACGCGGGTGATTGCGGGCATCATCCGGTAAACTGCGGCCAGAATCCGCTTGCACCCCTGGGCTGGCGCGCCTATAGGGACCACTCGAATACCCCGCGATGCTGGCCAACGTGGCATGCCAAGCATTGCCTGCAACCATGGAGATGGAAATGCCCAAGATGAAGACCAAGTCGGCGGCGAAGAAGCGTTTCAGCTTCACTGCTTCCGGTCGTGTAAAAGCTGGCGTTGCCGGCAAACGCCACGGCATGATCAAACGCACGACGAAGTTCATTCGTGACGCGACGGGGACCATGATCCTTTGCGCATCCGATGCGAAAATCGTCAAAAAATACATGCCATACGACCGGTAAGGAGAGCTTAGATGTCCCGCGTTAAATCTGGCGTCGTTACCCACGCCCGTCACCGCAAGGTGATCAAGAAGGCGGCTGGCTATTACGCCGCCCGCTCCACGAACTTCCGCACAGCTACTCAGGCCGTTGATAAGGCCCAGCAGTATGCAACGCGCGACCGTAAGAACCGCAAGCGCAACTTCCGCGCTTTGTGGATCCAGCGGATCAACGCTGCCGTGCGTCTGTTCGACATCGAGTTCACATACTCGCGTTTCATCAACGGTCTGGCGAAAGCTGGCATCGAGGTGGACCGTAAGGTTCTGGCCGATCTGGCCGTGCACGAGCCCGAGGCGTTTAACGCCATCGCAGCTCAGGCCAAAGCCGCTCTGGCTGCTTGATTTCAAGCTGATCTAAAGAAAAGGCCCTGCTTTTGCGGGGCCTTTTTTATTGCGCGGCGCAGGGTCTTTCGCGCTTATTCGTTCTGCGATTTTGCCGACCACTTGCATCCGCGCGCCCTTGCCGTTAGCACCAAACGGCACGAATTCGGAGACTGTCATGGACGGGTTAGACGATCTTAAGGCCAAATATCTGGTCGCCATTGCCAATATCGGCGATGAAGCCGGTCTGGAAGAGCTGCGCCTTGCCGCCCTTGGCAAAAAGGGCGAGATTTCGGCGCTGATGTCGGCTCTGGGCAAAATGGACCCCGACGCGCGCAAAGCCGCAGGCGCGATGCTGAACGTGCTGAAAGACGAGATCGACGCCGCTCTGCGCGCCAAAAAGGCAGCGCTTGGCGATGCCGCCCTTGACGCGCGCCTGCGCTCGGAGTGGTTGGACGTCACCCTGCCTGCGCGCCCACGCCGTCAGGGCACCATCCACCCCGTCAGCCAAGTGATGGAAGAGCTGACCGCGATCTTTGCCGATATGGGCTTTGCCGTCGCCGAAGGTCCGCAGATCGAATCAGACTGGTATAACTTTGACGCGCTGAACATCCCGCCCGAGCACCCCGCGCGGCAGGAACACGACACCTTCTTTATGCACCGTGCCGAGGGCGATCTGCGCCCGCCGCATGTCTTGCGCACCCATACCAGCCCGGTGCAGATTCGCGCCATGACCGAACAGGGCGCGCCGATCCGGGTGATTGCTCCCGGTCGCGTCTACCGCATGGATATGGACCAAACCCATACCCCGATGTTCCATCAGGTCGAAGGTCTTGCGATTGGCCGCGACATCAGCATGGCCAATCTGAAATGGACGCTGGAGGAATTCTGCCGCGCCTTTTTCGAGGTTGATAAGGTCGAGCTGCGCTTTCGTGCCAGCCACTTCCCCTTTACCGAACCCTCTGCCGAAGTTGATATCCGTTATTCCAATGTTGGCGGTCAGCTGCGCATTGGCGAGGGCGACAAATGGATGGAAATTCTTGGCTCGGGCATGGTTCACCCCAAAGTGCTGGCCGCAGCCGGTGTGAACCCCGATGAATGGCAAGGCTTTGCCTTTGGCATGGGCATCGACCGCATTGCTATGCTGAAATACGGCATCCCCGATCTGCGCGCGTTTTTTGAAAGCGATCTACGCTGGCTGCGCCATTACGGCTTTGCAGCGCTGGATATGCCGGATCTTGCTGGCGGTTTGTCGGCCTAAGCCCCTGCTCTAGACAAATACGCCAAGCTTTAGAAACAGCAAGACGGTCAGACCAAGCAAAATGCAAAGTCTTACCGCCTCGCTGCGGCGCATGTCTTTGGGGATCTCGAGCGTTATCAGAGCCATTTTGTCGCTATAGCTCAAATCACATGGCAGATTATGGCATTTGATGCGGTTTTTGCGCGACAAGCTGTTTCTAGCTCGGAAACCCCACAGCATTTCGACCGCAGGCCGCTTCCCCTTTGCGCCCCAATGCGCTAATCCCAAGCCCAAGTAATTCCGAAGGGCTGCGCTATGAAATTCACCCTGTCTTGGCTGAAAGATCACCTTGAAACGACGTCTTCGCTGGAAGACATCCTCTATGCTCTGACCGATC
>CAJXWJ010000043.1 GCA_913062925.1 uncultured Pseudorhodobacter sp.
GGGGCGGATTTTGATTGCCGATGAGATCCATACGCCAGATTCAAGCCGCTATTGGTTGGCTGCGGGCTATGCCGAGGCTTTTGCCGCAGGCACGCGGCCGCCAAGTTTTGACAAGGATGTGATCCGGTCTTGGGTGGGGGCACGCTGTGATCCCTATGTTGATGATATTCCAGCGATTCCGGCGGAAATGATCGCGGCGACGGCGCAGGTCTATATTGACGCCTATGAGGCGATTACCGGCGAGGTCTTTGTACCCGATCTGTCGGGAGAGACGCCTTTAGCGCGGGTACGGTCAAATTTGGCGCCCTATTTCGTCTAAGCGGGTGTTTGCGCTAACAGTCGTAGGCCTATAAGCTCGGCAAAACTTTCGGGAGATCGAGATGATTCTGAGTTGTGGCGAAGCGCTGATTGATATGTTGCCGCGCACCAGCACTCTGGGCGAGGCGGCTTTTGCGCCCTATGCCGGCGGCGCGGTGTTCAACACGGCGATTGCATTGGGCCGTTTGGGCGCGCCGGCAGGTTTCTTCAGTGGCATTTCCACCGATATGTTGGGCGAGATCTTGGCCGAGACTTTGGCGGCCTCGGGCGTTGAGACCAAGTTTTGCGCACGATCAGGTCGCCCCACCACGGTGGCTTTTGTCAAACTGGTGCAGGGTCAGGCGACTTATGCGTTTTATGACGAGAACACCGCTGGCAGCATGTTGGCAGAGGCGGATTTGCCACAGCTTGACGCTTCGGTGCAGGCCTTGTTCTTTGGCGGCATCTCGCTTGTCACCGAGCCTGCGGCCAGCAGCTATGAGGCCTTGCAGGCGCGCGAGTGTGCGGTTCGGGTGACGATGATCGACCCAAATATTCGTCCTGGCTTTATTGCGGGCAAAGAAGGCCCTTATCGCGCGCGGATCGAACGGATGATCGCGCGGGCTGATATTGTTAAGCTGTCGGATGAGGATTTGCACTGGCTGGAAGGCACGGGCGATATTGCCGCCTTGGCGCGCGGCATTTTAGCCAAGGGGCCAAAGATAGTTTTTATCACCGAAGGGGCTGCGGGCGCGCGGGCCTTTACCGCGACGCAAGAGCGGTTTGTGGCGGCGCAAAAGATCGTCGTTGCCGATACGGTGGGCGCGGGCGACACCTTTAACGCCGGCGCTTTGGCGGCCTTGCATCAGGCGGGGGCGCTGCACAAGGCGGGGCTTGTGACGGTCAGCGATGCGGTGCTGGATGCGGCGCTGGATCTGGGCGGGCGCGCGGCGGCGATCACCGTCAGCCGTGCGGGGGCAAACCCGCCTTGGGCGCATGAGCTGTGAGAGCCTTGCTGCAGCGGGTCTCTCGGGCAAGTGTCACGGTTGAGGGCGCTGTGGTGGGCGAGATCGGCGCGGGGCTGTTGATCTTGGTCTGCGCCATGCAGGGCGACACCGAGGCTGAGGCCGAGCGTTTGGCCGCCAAGATTGCCAAGCTGCGGATCTTCAAGGATGCGGCGGGCAAGATGAACCTGTCGGTGACGGATGTGGGCGGCGCGGCGCTGGTGGTCAGCCAATTCACCCTGGGCGCCGATCTGCGCGGCAATCGGCCTGGATTTTCCTATGCGGCAGCGCCGGATCTGGCGCGCGGGCTTTATGAAAAGATTTCGGAGCGTTTGGCGTCGCATGGCATGGCGGTGCAAAACGGGGTGTTTGGCGCGGATATGGATGTGGCGCTACATAATGATGGGCCAGTCACCATCTGGATGGACACGGCAGAGATGTAGCGCGGTTAGCGGCGCCTGCCTGAAGTGCCAGAGCTGATTGCCACCGCGGCGTTGCTGAGAAAGACAGCCGCGGCAAGGGCGAGATAAAGCATATCCATTGCGAGCCTCCTTTGGTTAGGGGTTAGGCTCCCATTGATTTACCTTTCGGTCAAATAACAAAGCCTATCAGGGATGAAACATCTGCGTGAACGGCTGTTGGATGCCGAGATTGGGGGGGCACCCCCCCAGCGCCTTTGGCGCTTCCCCCCTGGGATATTTGTGCCAAGATGAAATGGTGGTTTTGGCGCGACAAAATGCATTACGGAAGCTGTGCCTGGCGCGGTTCGGTTTTCGGTGGCGGCGGAGTTAGCGGCGCCAAATGCCAGTCATTGCGGCATGTGCCGAAACAGCTCGGGGCATTATTTTGCATCGACCGAGGTGAAAGGCGCAGTTGCAAACCGAGCCAACAGCGGTACTGCGCTGGTATGCTTCTTGAGCCAAAGTGCGGCGGGGGTTTTTCGCGGTTTGCGGCGCATCGCTGTTTTGGGATCCAGCGGGGCGGAATTTGGCTTGCGGGGGCGATGGGGGCTTTTGACGGGCCAACGGCCCCGGCACTGGATCTGCATATCTTTGTCGGCGAGAAGGGTGATGATGATCAGATTTGTGATGGCCTGCCGCAGAACTTGGCCTGAGACTGCGAATTTTGGACCGATGGAATTTGCGACGGCAATGGCCCGACAATCAGCGCGGCGTATTTTTTTCTGAATTTTGTTGCAAATTTAACTTGACTTGCGCCGCCCACCCATGGCGGCGCTGCAAAAAATTCCCTCAGTAGGCTTTTGTTTGCATGAGAAAAAACCTTGGCGGCCCGCCTCACGCCCTTAAATTTAAGGCAAAACTGTCAACTTTACTAGACAATTGCCAACGTCACAAAAGAGTGACAGCGTCAAATCAGCGCAGCAAGAAAACGTGAGTCGTTCGCTTGTCTGGGCTGGGCGGAGCTAATGTCGTCTCTCCGCCACGCTTTAAATGCGACGACGAGGGCACGGAGGAACATCATGTTAAACGACCCTGATAAGGTTTGGCCAACCGGCTTGACCTTGAGAGAAGCTGAAGAAGTCCACAGCTATTTGATCGACGGCACGCGCGTTTTTGGCGTTATCGCCCTTATCGCGCATCTTTTGGTTGCCGTTGCCACCCCCTGGCTTGGATAGGAGCGCATCATGAACAATGCAAAGATGTGGCTTGTCGTCAAACCAACTGTCGGGATTCCCTTGTTTCTGAGCGCAGTCGCCGTTGGGTCGTTTGCCGTCCATGTGGCAGTATTGAGCAACACGACTTGGGTGGCGGATTTTCTGTCGGGTAAGCCGCTGGGCGCGGGGGCGATGTCGGCCTCGCTGGTCTTGCCAGAGCAAGAGGCCGCCAAGGCGTCTTATACTTTGTCGGGCCAAGAGGTGCTGATCACCTTGCCAGATGGCAGCACTGCGGTTGCTGTGATCAAGCAGCCTGCCATTCTGGCGTCGAACTAGGCTGATCCGTCCTGTGCCAAGGGCGGTGTACGAAGGTGTGAGGCTCTTTGTCCTCCGGCACAAGGGTCTCACACTGCAACTTTCGCGCGGGGAAGCTGGCCTTCCCTAGAAAATTGGAGCCGGCCAATGTTCAAATACAAAAGCTTTGCGCTGCGCAAGATCTCGGGCGTTGGGCTGCGTTATTTGCCCTTTGCTGATGCGGCCTCGGAACAAGTGCCCTTGGCGCGGTTGCTGCGGTTGTCGCTGTTTCAGGTGACTGTGGGCATGGCCTTGGTGCTGATGGTGGGCACCTTGAACCGCGTGATGATTGTCGAGCTGCGGGTTCCGGCAACGCTGGTGGGCGGGATGTTGGCGCTGCCTTTGGTCTTTGCACCCTTTCGCGCCCTGATTGGCTTTCGCTCGGATCGGTTTCAATCGGCTTTGGGGCTGCGGCGATTGCCCTATATTTTCAGGGGTACCATGCTGCAATTTGGCGGCTTTGCCATCATGCCCTTTGCGCTTTTGGTGCTGTCTGGCTATGGCGAGGCGATTGATGCGCCGCGTTGGATCGGGCTGAGTTCGGCGGCGCTTGCGTTTTTGCTGGTGGGAGCGGGGGTGCATATTGTGCAGACCATCGGCCTGGCCTTGGCGACGGATCTGGTGCCAGAAGAGGATCAACCCAAAGTCGTGGGGCTGATGTATGTCATGCTGCTGCTTGGCATGATCGTCAGCGCGTTTTGTTACGGCGCCTTACTTGAAAATTACACCCCGGGCCGGTTGATTCAGGTCATTCAAGGCTCGGCCGTGGTCACGGTTGCGTTGAATTTCTTTGCGATGTGGAAGCAAGAGGCACGCGACCGCAGGCGTGCCACGGCGCCAAAGGGGCCAGAGGTGGGTTTTGCCGAAGCTTGGGCGCGGCTGACCGAGCGGCGGGGCATGCTGCGGCTGCTGGCGGTGATTGCGCTTGGCACCGCAGGCTTTGGCATGGCGGATGTGCTGCTCGAGCCTTTTGGCGGCCAAGTTCTGCATATGAGCGTGGCTGAAACCACGCGGCTTACGGTGTTTCTGGCCTGT
The DNA here is from genome assembly GCA_913062925.1 of uncultured Pseudorhodobacter sp. GTDB lineage: Bacteria > Pseudomonadota > Alphaproteobacteria > Rhodobacterales > Rhodobacteraceae > Cypionkella. The sequence goes on from CAJXWJ010000043.1 coordinate 4,306, forward strand.
GGCAGCTTGATTGGCTTTACCATGGCCTCGCGCTGGCTGGGCCGGGGGGGGCGGCCAATGGATATGGCGCTTTATGGTGCGGTGCTGGGGCTTGCGGGGTTTGGCGCAATCGTTTGGTCCTCGGCGGCGCTTTCGGTGCCAGTGCTGCTGATGGGCACACTTTTGGCAGGCTTTGGAGCGGGGCTGTTTGGCCATGGCACCTTGACGGCGATCATGCGCTCGGCCCCGCGTGAACAGATTGGCCTGTCACTTGGGGCATGGGGCGCGGTGCAGGCGACGGCAGCAGGCTTGGCAATTGCAGCAGGTGGGCTGATCCGCGACATGATCTTGGCGCATGAGGCGATCGGGGCCTCTGCCGCCACCCCCTATACATCGGTATTTCTGCTCGAGGCCGGACTTTTGGCTCTGGCGCTGCTGTTTGCCCTGCCCCTGCGCAGTACAGAGGGTTTGCGCAACACAGGCGACAGTGGCGCAGAAACGCTTTATCCTGAGACTGCAAAAGCGGCGCATGGCACGGCGCAGCCTTTTGCCGAAGGGGGCGCAGGCTCTTTGTAAGACACGTTAACCGGTCCGTTCGGGCCCCGCGAAAAAAGGTGCAACATGACGACGATACTGACGCGACTCTATTCTGACCGTGCTGCGGCAGAGGCGGCACGGGCCGGCCTGCTGAGTATTGGCCAAGATGCGGCGACCCTGCATATCATCACCGCCCAGACCGAAGGCGGTGCAGCGGCGGCGATGAAATCGGTACGGGTCGTGGCGGCATTGGCGCAGGTCTATGCGCAGGCGATGACCGGCACGCAGGCGCTTTTGGTGGTGCAAGCCGCCTTTGCGCCAATTGGCACCGCGCGCAATGCAATGCGGTTGCTGCGGAAATTTCCGGCATTGGATGTCGGCCTGGAAGACGAAGACATCTATCTGCGCGAGCATCCGACGCCGGATTATTCCAACCAGATTATGGACAAGCATCCACTGCTTTTGTCGAACCCTTTCCGGCCCCTGCCCCACGGCCACATCCTTGGCAACGCGCCACTTTTGCCCCACAAACCGCGCACCTCGGCCATGCGCGGCGGGGCCTATATGTCAAAACTGGTTTGGCCGATGAAGCTGTTGTCAGCGCCCAAAGAGCGCGGCTCGGCCATCAGGGGCGGCAGACTGATCTCTGCGATGTTCGGCCTGCCCTTGCTGGTGAAATCCTGGCCCTCGCGCGACGATTTGCCGACCTTGCTGCGGTAAAACCGCTCTGCGGCGCAGACCCAAGTGGGCGCTTTCCTCTGCGCCCGCTTTTGCTGTGACCAAGGCCGGCTTTGCCACCGCAAGCCCAAGTTTTGCGGCGAAATGGCAACGCATCCGCGCGGAAGCCTTAGACAGGCAAGGAGGCTCTGGCCAATACGCCTCAGATAAGCGCACTCTGAACGTAGTGTTTGGGTAAAGAGTCGAGATAAAGAATGACACGGATTGCGGCTTTGACGCATGTGCGTAAGGACGACTATTTTCTGGCGCTTTGGATCAAATATTATTCCGAAATCTGCGGGCGCGCACATCTGCATGTGATGCTGGATGGTGATGACTGGACAAGTGCTGTCGATTTAAGCGGGCTTCAGGTAGAAGTCTTAACCGGCCGAGAAGGCCTGCGCGTTCGTGATGATAGCCGATTGGCAGCAGCTCATACCCGCAAACTGTCCGAGCTGTTTCAAAGCTATGACTATGTGATCCGCGGTGATTGCGACGAGTTTGTCTGCATCGACCCCGCGGCGGGCTTAAGCTGGCCCGAGGCCTTGTCCGAAACAAGGGCGGAAGGTTATGTTTATTGCAACGGGGTCGATGTTATCCATGATCCAACCACCGAAGCCGCCTTTGACTCCCGCAAACCCATTCTGGCCCAACGGCGCAATGGCGTGCTGCACAAAGGCTATTTCAAACCAAATGTGATGTCACGCGCAGTAGCAAGTTCGGCTGGGGGGCATCGCGCCGATGGGCCTGTTGTGGTCAGCGCGCATTTCTACATGTTTCATCTGGCAAATTTTGACGAAGGCGTTTTTGCGCAGCGGATGCAGGCAAGAGTGTCAGATGCCAAAGGCGGCAGCTACGATTCCCACGCCGTGACCCGCCGCAGCGTCAGCGCGGTGATCGACACCTGCGACAGCCCGTTGGATTTTGACGAAGGGATCGCGCGCGCGCGCATCCAACTGTCGACACGCGGCGGCAAGACTGTGGTCTACAGGCCACAAAAGTTTCGCGACGGAACTGTAGAGTTCGAGGGAAACAAGGCGTTTTTGGTCCGTATAGACCCACGCTTTCGGGACATTCTGTGATGCCCCGAAAGCCAAACATGCGTGCAAAAAGCAGCGCTACTGTGCCGCTTCCCACTCCCAGCCTTGGGCGAATTGGCCCAAGACCGCGCTGATCTGCGCGTCATTGACCGCGCCCGAGCGGGTAAGCTTGGCCACCAAACCGCGTTTTTTGTCCTCGATCACGGCGGTCACTTGTGCGGGCAGACCTGCTTCGGTCAAAGCGGCGTTGTAGATACGGGTGATCGCCATACGCCGCAGATCGGGTTTGAACACCTTGCCGACAGCGGTTTTGGGCAGTTCGGGCAGGATCTCGATATGTTTGGGCAGCGCTGCGCGTTCAAGGATGTGATCGCGGGCATAGGCGTGCAGCTCGGCTTCGGTCAACCGCGCGCCCTTGGCCAGCTCGACATAGGCGCAGGGCAATTCGCCGGCATGGGCATCGGGCTGGCCAATAGCGCCGACAAAGCCAACGCCGTCGCAACCCATCAGCGCCTCTTCGATCACGGCGGGGTCGATATTGTGACCGCCGCGGATGATCAGATCTTTGGCGCGGCCGGTGATGAAGAGATAGCCGTCCGCATCCAGCCGCCCCAGATCGCCCGAGCGCAAAAAGCTGTCTTCGGCAAAAAGATCGTTGTTCTTATCGGTCTCGGTATAGGTGCCGCCAGCAATCACGCCGGGGTTGGCGATGCAGATCTCGCCGACCTCATCCACCGCGCAATCGCGAAATCCTTCGGGGGTCTTTTGCAAGATCCGCACATGGCAATGCGGAAAGGGCAGACCGACCGAGCCGATTTTCTTGGTGCCTTCGGGCGGGTTGATCGAGACAAGGCAGGTGCATTCGGTCAGCCCATAGCCTTCGACGATCTGCACGCCGGTGATTTTCTCAAACCGGTTGAACAGCTCGATCGGCAGCGGCGCCGAGCCGGAGAACGCGCCGCGCAGGGTCGAGATATCGGCATTCACCGGCCGTTGCAGCAGCGCCGACAGCGCCGTGGGCACCGTTGCCATATAGGTGATTTTCCAGCGTTCGATCAATTGCCAGAAGTTATCAAACACCCCCTCGCCGCGATAGCCCGCGGGGGTGGGGAACACGATATGACAGCCCGAAGCGATGGCCGACATCAGCATCGGATAAGCGGCAAACACATGAAACAGCGGCAACGGGCAGAACATCACATCAGATTCGTTGAACAACAGCCGCTTGCCCAGCCAGCCTTGGTAGATCATGCCGCGCGCGCGGTGTTGCGCGACCTTGGGCATGCCGGTGGTGCCTCCGGTGTGGAAATAGGCGGCGATATGGTCTTGCTTGCGGTCGGCAAAGCTGAGCCGGTCGCTGGGGTGTTTGCGGCATTCGGCGTTAAAATCCAGAATGCGGGCGGTGTGGCGCGCGGGATTTTTCGGGCGCACCAGCGGCACGATCCAGCTTTTGGGCGGCGTCAGATAGCCGTTCAGATCAACCTCTAGCACATGTTTGACATTGGGCGCGTTGTTCAGCGCTTGGGCAACCTTTTGCGGCAGGTCGGTCTTGGGAAAGGCCTTGAGCGTGACCACCACTTTCGCCCGCGTCTCGCGCAAGATAGCGGCGATTTGTTCAGGTTCTAGCAGCGGGTTGATCGGGTTGACGATGCCTGCCGTCGCCCCTGCCAGCAAAGTGATTGCGGTTTCCAGCGCATTGGGCAGGATATAGGCCACCACATCGCCCTCGCCCACGCCCAAACTGCGAAACAGATTGGCAGCTTGGGTGACACGGCCATGCAGCGCCTGCCATGTCAGAGTTTGCGACGGCGCTTTGGGGTCTGACAGCAACTGAAAGCTGATCGCAGGGCGGCTGCCATGCGTGGCAGCAGTGTCCGAAAGAAACCCGTAGATCGATGCGGGCAGCGCGCGGTCTGCCCAAGCAGACTCGGCCTCAATGGCTTGCAGATCCGCAAGCGTCGCAAAACTTCCCATTCGTTCCTCCCCCTCGGCCGTTTTCGGCCTGTTATCTGTCCAAGATGGGGAATGCGATAGGTTTTGCCAAGGGCAAGCTTGCGCGATGACGCAATGTCACCTTACAGGCGCAAAAAAACCCGCCTCAGAGGGGCTGAGGCGGGGGGAATATGTCGGATCAGATCAGCCCTGTGCGGGAATGCGCAGCATCTGGCCGGGATAGATTTTGTCGGGATGGCTGAGCATCGGCTTGTTGGCCTCAAAGATGCTGGGGTAAAGGCTGGCTTTGCCAAGGGTGTGCTGGGCGATGGCCGACAACGTGTCGCCCTTTTTGACGGTATAGAACACTGGTTCTGCGGCGTCAGATTCTGCTTCGACCGTGGCCACGCCTTGGATATTGCCAGCGGCCAGAATGATTTTCTCTTTCATCTCGGGCGAGACCGCACGGCCTTCGACCGTGACCTTGTCGCCATCGACCTTGATCTCGACACCCTTGGTATCAAGACCCATCTTTTCCATATCAGCTTTGACGGCCTCGGCTTGCGGCAGCGTGGCCGCCTCGGCTTTGCTGCCAAACAGCGAGGAACCCGCGTCTTTTACGAAACTCCACAACCCCATAATCGTCTCCTTAGGCTACACACCCCACAACCGAGGTATAGGCTACCTAGTCGAAATCTGCGGCGCAAAGCAACGGCGGCTTGGCGCGGCTTGGGGGAAAAACGCGGGAAATTCCCCCTAAGCGGCACCATCGGTGAATTGCAGCCGCGCAAGCCGCGCATAAAGCCCGCCCTGTGCGACCAGATCATCATGGGTGCCGATGGCGGCGATCTTGCCTGCCTCAAACACCACAATGCGGTTGGCGCGTTTGACGGTGGCCAAGCGGTGCGCCACCACAATCGTGGTGCGGCCTTCGGCCAGACGATCCACCGCCGATTGCACCGCGCGTTCGGATTCCGCATCCAGCGCCGAGGTGGCCTCATCCAGCAACAGCACCGCCGCATCGCGCAAAATCGCGCGCGCAATCGCGATGCGCTGCTTTTGCCCGCCCGAAAGCATCACGCCGCGCTCGCCCAGATAGGTGGCATAGCCCTGCGGCAGCGCGGTGATAAAGTCATCGGCAGCGGCGGCGCGCGCGGCTTCGATCACCTCGGCCTCGGTTGCATCGGGGCGGCCAAAGCGGATGTTTTCCAGCGCCGAAGCGGCAAAGATCACCGGATCTTGTGGCACCAGCGCCATCGCCGCGCGGAAATCCTGCCGCGTCATGTCGCGCAGATCAATGCCGTCAAAGCGGATTGCGCCGCCCTGCGGGTCATAAAACCGCATCAACAGTTGCAGCACGGTGGATTTCCCCGCGCCCGAAGGCCCAACCAGCGCCACGGTCTCGCCGGGGGCCACGGTCAGGCTGACACCATCCAGCGCCGAGCGTTCGGGCCGCGCAGGGTATTGAAACTGCACATTATCAAGCGTGACTTCGCCGCGCACAGGCCGCGGCAGCGCCTGCGGATGCGCGGCACTTGGCACTGGATCAACGGCGTTGATCATCTCGACCAGCCGCTCCGTCGCCCCCGAGGCGCGCTGCAACTCGCCCCAGATTTCCGACAAAGACCCAACGGCCCCCGCCACCAGCACCGCATAAATCACAAATTGCACCAGCTGGCCGCCCGACATGGTGCCATCGCGCACATCCCGCGCACCGATCCACAGCACGCCGACCACGCCGGCAAAGACCAAAAAGATCACGATCATGGTCATCTGCGCCCGCGTCATGATGCGCGCCTTGGCCGAGGCGAAGGATTTCTCGTTCACCGCGCCAAATTCGGCACGGGTGCGGTCTTCATGGGTAAAGGCCTGCACGGTTTGCACCGCCGACAGCGCCTCTGATGCCTTGCCAGAAGATTGCGCGATCCAGTCTTGGTTGTCGCGGCTCAGGTTGCGCAACCGCCGCCCCAGCGTGACAATCGGCACCACAATCGCGGGCACGATCAACAGCACCAGCCCGGTCAGCTTGGCCGAGGTCAGCGCCATCAAAATGATGCCGCCAAAGGTGGTCAGCAGATTGCGCAGCGCCACCGAGATCGACGACCCAATCACCGATAAGATCAGCGTGGTGTCGGTGGTGATGCGGCTAAGCACCTCTCCGGTCATGATTTTTTCAAAAAAGGCCGGCGAAAGCCCCAGCACGCGGCTGAACAGGGCGGCACGAATATCGGCCACCACACGCTCGCCCAGACGGGTGACAAAGTAATAGCGGATGCCGGTGCCAAAGGCCAAAAGCAGCGCCAAAATCAGCGCCGCGCCAAAGTATTTGTCCAACAGCGAAAAGTCGCCCGCGCCAAAGCTGTCGATCACCCGGCGCACCGCCATCGGCAGCACAAGACTGACCATCGAGGTGCTAACCAACGCAAGGCCCGCAGCAATCGCCATGGGGCGATAGGGGCGGATGAACGGCCAAAGGCCTGCAAGATTGCCGACCTTTTTCGAGGTGGGACGCTGAGGAATTGGATCTTTGGCCATGGCTCTGCCTTTAACAAGTTGCAGGCGGCATAGCGGCCCAAGGCCTTTGGTGCAAGCGTCGCAAATGCCGCGCCCCCCTTTCGCCGCGCGCGCGCTCGTGCCAACCTGCGGCAAAACGGAGGCCCCTATGACCAGCTTTACCACCAGTGACGGCACCAAAATCGCCTATTCGGATCAGGGCACGGGGATGCCCTTGCTGTGTCTGGCGGGCCTGACCCGCACCATGGGCGATTTTGACTATATGCGCGCCGGTCTGCCGCCCTGTCGGCTGATCCGGATGGATTACCGCGGTCGCGGTGGCAGCGATTGGACCGGGGCCGCAAGCTATACCGTGCCGCAAGAGGGGCGCGACGCCTTGGAACTACTCGATCATCTGGGCGTGGCCAAGACGGCCGTTCTGGGTACCTCGCGCGGCGGGCTGATCGGCATGATGCTGGCGGCGGTGGCCAAAGACCGGCTGCTTGGCCTTTGCCTGAACGACATCGGCCCGCAGATTGATGCAGGCGGCATGGCGCGGATCGCCGATTATGTTGGCCGCGCGCCCAGCGCTAAAACTCTGGCCGAGATGGCCACGCGCCTGCCCGATCTGATGCTTGGCTTTGCCAATGTGCCACCCAGCCGCTGGCTGCAAGAGGCCCGCCTGCATTACCGCGAGGCTGCGGGCGGCGGTTTGCAGATCACCTATGACCCTGCCCTGCGCGAGGCTTTGCTGGCGGCTTTGGCACTGCCCGAGGTCGATCTTTGGCCGCTGTTTGACGCCTGCGCGGGCCTGCCCTTGGCGGTGATCCGTGGCGCGAATTCGGATTTGCTGCGCCGCGATACTTTGGCCGAGATGCAGCGGCGCAGGCCCGATATGTTGGTGGCCGAAGTGCCAGACCGCGCCCATATTCCGTTTCTGGATGAACCCGAGGCGCAGGCCCTGCTGCACGCCTTTATCGGAGCCTGCCAATGAATTTGCAGATGATCCACGCAGCCCGCGCCCGCCTGCAAGGCCATGCAAGGCGCACCCCCTTGCTGAATGCGCCCTTGCTGGATGCCATCGCCGGACGGCGGGTGTTTGTGAAGGCCGAATGCCTGCAATGGACCGGCAGCTTTAAATTTCGCGGCGCTTGGGCGGCGGTTTCGGCGCTGCGTGGCGCGCGCGGGGTGATCGCCTTTTCCTCGGGCAACCATGCGCAGGGGGTGGCCTTGGCCGCCGCGCGCCACGGCCTGCCTGCGGTTATCTTGATGCCCGAAGGCTCGCCTGCGGTGAAAATCGCCAATACCCGCGCCTATGGCGGCGAGGTGATTTTATACGATCGCCACAGCGTTGACCGCGAGGTTTTGGGGGCAGAGCTTGCGGCAGAGCGCGGCTTGGTGCTGATCAAACCCTATGACGATGCCGAGGTGATCGCGGGCCAAGGCACAATAGGGCTGGAGATTGCCGAGCAGTTTGAGGGTGCGGCACAGGTGCTGACCTGCTGCGGCGGCGGTGGCATGACAGCAGGCATCGCGCTGGCGCTTGAAGGCCGGATGCAGGTGCGCACGGCAGAACCCGCAGGCTTTGACGATATGGCCCGCTCGCTTGCCGCAGGATCTCGGCTGCGCAATGCGCAGATGTCAGGCTCGATCTGCGATGCGATTTTGACACCGATGCCCGGCGAGATCACCTTTCCGATCTTGCAGCGCTTATGTGGCGCGGGGCTGGTGGTCAGCGATGACGAGGCCTTGCAAGCGATGGCTTTGGCATTTCAGCATCTGCGCATCGTGCTGGAACCGGGCGGCGCAGTGGCGCTGGCGGCGGCGCTGTTTCGCGATGATCTGCCCGATACGGTGATCGCCATAGGCTCGGGCGGCAATGTCGATACAGCAGTCTTTGCAGACAGCTTGGCACGGTTCGGGGGCTAAGATGGCACTGGTTTATCTGGATGACATTCGGCTGAACGCCGAGATCAGCGGCCCGGTTGGCGGGCCTGCGGTGGTGCTGATCCATGCTTTGGGCACCAATTTGCACATCTGGGACGCAGTGGTGCCGCGTCTGCCTGCGGGCTGCCGCGTGCTGCGGTTTGATCTGCGCGGGCATGGCGCTTCGGATGTGCCGCCGCCGCCCTATGCGATGGGGGCGCTGATCCGCGACGCAGAACGCTTGATCGCGCATTTTGGTCTGCGCGATGCGGTGGTGGTGGGGCTGAGCCTTGGCGGGCTGGTGGCACAGGGGCTGGCGGTCAAACGGCTGGATCTTGTGCGCGCGATGGTGCTGTCAAACACCGCCGCCAAGATCGGCTCGGCAGCGCTTTGGGCCGAGCGGATCGAGGTGATGCGCGCCGGTGCCGAGGCCTATGCGCCCGCCGCCCTAGAGCGGATGTTCGGGCGGCGCTGGCGCGAGATCGAGGGCGTAGAGCCCGTGCGCCAGATGCTGCTTGCAACCGCATTTGACGGCTGGGCGGGTTGTGCGGCGGCGATTGGCGGCACCGATTTCTATACCCCGACCGCGGCGCTGACCCTGCCGACGCTGGTGATCGCAGGGGCAAATGACGGCACCACCCCACCCGATCTGGTGCGCGAAACCGCCGAGCTGATCTTGGGCCACCGCTGGCATCTGATGCGGGGTGCGGGGCATTTGCCGATGGTGGAAAAGCCCGATGACTATGCGGCGGTGATCGCGGATTTCCTGCGCAGCCTTGGCCATGACTGAGGTTTTGCTGATCCATGGCGCCTGCTTTGGGGCCTGGTGCTGGGATCAGCTTGTGCCCGAGCTGGCGGCAGTTGGCATCGCCGCGCGGGCGATAGACCTGCCGGGGCGCAACGCCGCCGCCAGCCTGCAAGATCAGGCGCGCGCGATTGCAACCGCGCTGCGCGGGCCGACGGTTCTGCTGGGCCATTCGGCGGGAGGATTTGCGATCACCGCGGCGGCGGGGCTTTCGGCAGATGTTGCGGGTCTGATCTATCTTGCCGCCTATGTGCCGGTGGCGGGGATGACGCTGGCGCAGATGCGGCGCGCGGGGCCGAGCCAGCCGATGGCGGGGGCCTTTGAGGTGGACCGCGCCGCAGGGCTGTTTGGCTTTCCGCCCGAGCGGGCGCGTGATTTGTTTTTCCATGATTGCGCTGACGCCAGCGCCCAGCTTTGCCGCCAAGCGCTGGCGCCGATGGAGACGGCTTTGGCAGAGGTGCGGACCGATCTGCCGCGCGGCGCGATTGTCTGCACCCAAGATCGCGCCATCCCGCCCGCCTATCAGCGCAGCATGGCCGCAGGCATGACGCAGGCCGAAATCGCCTGTGGTCATGCGCCGTTTTTGGCCGAACCACGGGCTTTGGCGGCCAGTATTGCGGCGCTGCTGGGGAAAATGCGCTAGTGGGGGGATGGGGGTTTCACACCCCCAGCGCCTGCGGCGCTTCCCCCGTGGGATATTTGTGCCAAGATGAAAGCGACGAAAGCTGTCGGGCTTGGGATAGTTTGGCGGGTTTGGCCGGTTAGGCTTGGGCTATATCAGGAGGGCTTGCGATGAAGTTGAAGGATCTGGAGATTTTCGTGGTGGCACCGCCTGCGCCGGGGTGGGGCGGGCGCTATTGGATTTTTCCAAAGCTGACGACGGAATGCGGCATTGTGGGCTATGGCGAATGCTATGCCTCGACCGTGGGGCCACGCGCGATGAAGGCGGTGATCGAGGATGTGTTTGAGCGCCATATGCTGGGCGAGAACCCTGAGAATATCGAGTTGATGTATCGTCGCGCCTATTCCTCGGGCTTTACGCAGCGGCCGGATCCGACGGTAATGGGGGCATTTTCGGGCCTTGAGATTGCCTGTTGGGACATTCTGGGCAAGGCGCGCAATCGGCCGGTTTGGGCGCTTTTGGGCGGCAAGATGAACGAGAAGGTGCGGTCCTATACCTATCTTTATCCCGAGCCTGATGAGGATGCGGCGGAGTTTTGGGTCAACCCCGATATGACGGCGCAGGCGGCGGCGCGGGCGGTGAAGCAGGGCTTTACGGCGGTGAAATTTGATCCCGCCGGCCCCTATACCATTCGCGGCGGCCATGAGCCTGCGATGAGCGATATTTCCCGCTCGGTCGCGTTTTGCGCCAAGATCCGCGAGGCCGTGGGCGATCGTGCTGATCTTTTGTTTGGCACCCATGGCCAGTTTTCCACCCCCGGTGCGATCCGCATGGGGCAGGCCATCGCGCCCTATAATCCGCTTTGGTATGAAGAGCCGATCCCGCCGGACAATCTGGCGGAGTTTGCCGAAGTGGCCCGGGCGGTGCCGGTGCCATTGTCAACCGGCGAGCGGTTGACCACCAAGGCCGAGTTTGGCGCGCTTTTGCGCTTGGGCGGGGTGAAGATCTTGCAGCCGGCTTTGGGCCGTGTTGGCGGCATTTGGGAGGCCAAGAAAATCGCCGCCATGGCCGAGGTCTACAACGCCGAGATGGCGCCGCATCTTTATGCGGGGCCAGTGGAATGGGCGGCCAATATCCACTTTGCGGCCTCGATCCCCAATATTCTGATGGCCGAGACCATTCAGACCGGCGGGGCCTTTCATCTGGCGTTGATCAAGAACAGCATCACCTGGCAGGACGGCTATATCATCCCAAGTGAGGCGCCGGGGCTTGGCATCGAGTTTGATGAAGACCTTGCCCGCGCGCATCCCTACACCGGCAACGGGCTGCATTTGCAAATGCAAGAAGCGCCCTGCGATTACCGTTATGGCAACCGCTTTGAAGGCGGGGCGCCCACGGCGAAAACCTGAGGGCACTGCCCGCCTAACGGCCAATTTCATTCCCCGCGCCCTGCCCCACCGCAGGGCGCGGTGGCATTTTGGCCCGCGTTACAGAACTGAAATCTTCTTGTCATCCTGCTGTAGGTAAAGCCCGCCAAGTTTACAAAGACGTAAGCTTGCTGACAGGCGGCTGTCGGCTGGCTTGGTCACATTGGGCCAAATCGGGGTCTGGCGGCTTCACAGACAGCGCGGCATGGCGCCAAGCCTGCGGCGCAAGACGAACAGAAAGGGTGGCAACACCATGCAAGGCCAAAGCAGCAACCAGCGCGGCGCGAATGGATTATCCAGCCTGTTTATCTCGGATATGCACCTTGGCGCACGCGCCTGCCGAGACGCGGCCTTGCTGGGATTTTTGCAAGCCCATCCGGCGGATAAGATCTTTTTGGTTGGCGATATTTTTGACACTTGGCACGGGCTGGGCGCGCATTGGACGCCGAACCAACATGCGATCCTTCAGCTGTTGCTGGCCCGTGCGCAGGCGGGCACGCAGATCATCTATACCCCCGGCAATCATGATGCGTTTTTTCGCAACTATATTGGCACGCAGTTTGGCAATATCAGCGTGGCCGATCATGTGATCCATCATGGCGCGGATGGGCGGCAGTATCTGGTCATCCATGGTGATTGCGTCGATCTGCTGACGGGGCGGTTCCCCCTGCTGACGCGGCTTGCGGCCAAGGCGGAAAACATGCTGCGCGGTTTGGGCGATTTTGCCCAGCATTGGTTGCGCCGCTTTGATTTGCCAATTGCCCAGCGCGTAGATTGGCTGGTGGCGCGGGTCAATGACATCATCCGCAAGCAAGACGATTTTCAGGGCCGTCTGATTGCCCTTGCGCGGCATCATGGCGCCGATGGCATCATCTGCGGCCATTTTCATCAATCGGCTTTGCTGGAAGAAGCCGGAATGGTCTATGCAAATTGCGGCGATTGGGTTGAGAACACCACTGCGCTGGCCGAGCGTCGCTCGGGTGAGATGGTGCGGCTGACTTGGCAGCTTGCGGCCGAGGCCAAGCCCTTGGGGCATCTGGCCGAAGCCCGTCTGATCGGCGAGGCCTAAGATGGACTTTATTGCAATCGTTTTGGCAAGTTTTACCGGGTTTTGCCTTTTGGTGCAGCTGGCTAGTATCGTTTTGGCGCAGATAAAGCAGGGTTTCGCAGCAAAAGCGGGGCTCAGCGCGCAGCCAAAGATCACCGTACTGCGGCCAGTTTGTGGCTTGGAAAACAACCTGCAAGAGACGCTGGCCAGCAGCTTTGCCGCCGATTATCCCGATTTCGAGATCATTTTTTGCGTCGCCGATGCCCGCGATCCCGTGGTGCCATTGGTGCAGCAGTTGCTTGTGGCACATCCCGCAGTGCAGGCGCAGCTGCTGATCGGCGAAGACCGGATCTCGGGCAACCCCAAGCTGAACAATCTGGCCAAGGGCTGGGCTTTGGCCAAGGGCGCCTTTGTGGTGATGATTGACAGCAATGTGCTTTTGCCGCGCGATTATCTGCAACGGCTGTTGGCAGAGTGGCGTCCGGGCACGGGGCTGGTGACATCGCCACCCGCAGGCATTCGGCCGATTGGCTTTGCCGCAAGGCTGGAATGCGGGTTTTTGAACAGCTTTCAGGGCCGCTGGCAATTGGCTTCAGCGGCCATGGGCAATGGCTTTGCGCAGGGCAAGATCCTGTTTTGGCAGCGCGATTTTCTGAATGCTGCGGGTGGCTTGGCGGCCTTGGGCCACGAGATGGCCGAGGATGTCGCCTCGACCAAGCTGGTACGGGCGGCAGGGTTGCAGGTGCGGCTGACGCGCGCCTTATTCGACCAACCGATTGGCGCGCGCAGCTTTGGCACAGTGTGGCGGCGCCAGCTGCGCTGGTCGAAGGTGCGGCGCTTGGGCTTTCCACGGCTGTATCTGGCGGAAATTCTGGCGGGCTCTGCCCTGCCGCTGCTGGCGGCGCTGATCTTGGCGGGCTTGGGCGTGATCGGCCCCAGTCTGGTGCTGGCGCTGATGCTGCTGTGGTATGGCGCAGAGCTGGCCTTGGCGCGGGCCTCGGGCTGGCCTGCCGGGCCGCTGGATCTGTTGGCCTGGCTTTGCCGCGATGCGATTTTGCCGGTGCTTTGGGTCGCGGCTTGGGCCAGCGATGGCTTTGACTGGCGCGGCAATGCGATGCGACCCGAAGATGTGCCCACCCCCGCAACCAGAGGTGCCGCCCTTGCCAAGCCATGAAACCGTGATTGCCCTGATCCAAGCCTATGGGCTGTGGGTTTTGGCGCCCTTTGCCATTCTGGAAGGCCCGATTGTCACCGTGGTCGCATCCTATCTGGCGCATCAGGGCGCTTTGAACCTGATCGGGGTGTTTTGGGTCTGCGTGGCGGGGGATCTGATTGGCGATGGGCTGATCTATGCGCTTGGCCGTTTTGGTGCCACGGCTTTGCCGGACCGCGTGGCGCGCTGGCTGGGGCTCAGCCAAGCGCGCAAACTGGCTTTGGGCACGCATTTCGCCACCAAGGGCGGGCGCACCTTGCTGTTTGGCAAATGGACGCATTCGGCGGGCCTGCCGATCATGCTGGCCTCGGGGCTCGCCCATATGAACTTTGCCAGCTATCTGTGGTATAACCTGCTGGGAAGCCTGCCAAAAACCCTGCTGTTTTGCACGATTGGCTACTATCTGGGCGCGGCTTACAGCGCGATTGATGGCTATATCTATCGCGGCTCCTTGGCGCTTTTGGCGCTGGGGCTGCTGGCGATCACGGGCTATCTTTTGCACCAGCGGCGGCAAGCATGAGCGTCAGCTGCATCATTCCCGCCTATAACGAGGCCGCGCGGATTGCTGCCGTACTGGAACAAGTGCGCGCGCATCCGTTGATCGACGAGGTGATCGTCGTCGATGACGGATCAAGCGATGGCACTTCGGCGGTGGTGGCGCGGGTGGCGGGGGTGCGGCTGATCTCGCTGTCGCAGAATGTCGGCAAGACCGCCGCCTTGGCGCAAGGCATTGCCCAAGCCATGGGCAGCTTTCTGCTGTTGGTTGATGCCGATCTGATCGGGCTGTCGGCGGCGGATCTGACGGCGCTGATCACGCCGGTGGTGCAGGGCAAGGCCGATCTGTCGATCAGCCTGCGGCGCAATGCGCCCCTGCTATGGCGGCTGATCGGGCTGGATTATATCTCGGGCGAGCGGGTGATGGCCAAGACCCTGATCGCGCCGCAACTGGCGGCTTTGACCAGCCTGCCAAAGTTTGGCTTCGAGGTGTTCTTGAACCGCCTGAGCATTGCCGCAGGTCAGCGCATCGCGGTGGTGGCTTGGCCCAAGGTGATCAGCCCGATGAAAAGCGCGAAATATGGCGCTTGGGCGGGGCTGCGCGGCGATATCGGCATGATCCGCGACATGATGCGGGCGGTGCCGCCTTTGGCGCTGTTGGCGCAAATTCTGGCGATGCGGCGGCTGCGCGTGGTGGCTTGACCAAGGCGACGCAGCCTCTAAGTTGGCGGCATGAACGCCCCATCCCCCTTCCCCGCCGAAGCCCTGCTGCGCCAGCTGTTTGACCGTGCCGTCGAGGTGGCCGACCCGATGCGCTCTTTGGCTGCGGCCTTGCCGCCAAAACCTGCGGGGCGGGTGGTTGTGGTGGGCGCAGGCAAAGCCAGCGCACGGATGGCCGAGGCGGTCGAGGCGGTTTGGGGCCCCTGCGAGGGGCTGGTGATCACCCGCTACGGCTATGCCCGCCCCTGTCAGGGCGTCGAGATTGTCGAGGCAGCGCATCCGGTGCCCGACCGCGCGGGCCAAGAGGCTACAGCGCGGATGCTGGCGCTGTTGCAAGGCTGTGGCGACGAGGATTTCGTGCTGGCGCTGATTTCGGGCGGGGCTTCGGCGCTGCTGGTTTCCCCTGCCGAAGGGGTCACTCTGGCGGAAAAGGCGGCGGTGAATGCCGCACTGTTGGCCTCGGGCGCGCCGATTGACCGGATGAACACCCTGCGCAAACACCTTAGCCGCGTCAAAGGCGGGCAATTGGCGGCCGCGGCCTATCCGGCGCAGATGTTGTGCCTGATGATCTCGGATGTGCCGCGCGATGATCCGGCGATGATAGGATCAGGGCCCACGGTGGGCGATGCCTCCACGGCGGCAGAGGCGCTGGCGGTGCTGGCGCAGTGGCAGATCGATGTGCCAGACAGTGTGCGCGCTGCCTTGGCGCGGCCAACTGGGGTGATCGCGCCTGCGGATCTGCGGCTGTCGCGGGTGACAAACAAGATCTACGCGGCCCCAGCGCAATCGTTGCAGGCCGCAGCCGAGCTTGCGCGCGCACAGGGCATTGCGGTGCAGATCCTTGGCGACGCGCTAGAGGGCGAGGCGCGCGAGGTCGCAGCTGCCCAAGCCACGCTTGCGCGGCAGGTGCAGGCGGGCCTGCGCGCAGGCGATGCGCCGGTGCTGCTGCTGTCGGGCGGCGAGCTGACAGTGACGCGGCGCGGCGATGGCATCGGCGGGCCGAATGCTGAATTTTGTCTGGCGCTGGCCCTTTCGCTTCAGGGGGCGGCGGGCATCCATGCGCTGGCCTGCGACACCGACGGCGTCGATGGCGCGGCCGAAGTGGCAGGCGCGGTGATCGGCCCTGACACTTTGACGCAGGCGCAGGCCTTGGGGCTTGATCTGGCAGCAGCCCTTGGCCGCAATGATGCCCATAGCGCCTTTGGCACCTTGGGCGCGCAGGTGGTGACGGGGCCAACCCTGACCAATGTCAACGATTTCCGCGCCATTTTATGCCTGCCACTCCAGCCGCCCGCTTAAGCATTGCCATGCTGGCGATCTCTTGCTAGACCAAGGTTGTTCTCAGGGCGGGGTGTAATTCCCCACCGGCGGTATAGCCCGCGAGCGCCTTTGGCCTTACCGCCGAAGGGTCAGCAGATTCGGTGTAACTCCGAAGCCGACGGTATAGTCCGGATGGAAGAGGACAAAGGCTGACGACCCTGCTTAGGGTCGGCTGGCGTTTGGCTTTACGCTCTGGGACCTGTCGCAAACATGCAAAGGTTCCAAAATGACGACCACAGACAAAACACTCCGTATCGCTTTTATTCAAGCAAGCTGGCACGCCGACATCGTGTCGCGCGCGCATGAAGGCTTTGTGGCAGAGGCCGCCAAGCTGATGCCCACCGCCCGCGTCGATGCCTTTGCGGTGCCCGGCGCTTTCGAGATGCCACTGCTGGCGCAAAAGCTGGCGCAAAGCGGCAAATTCGACGCCGTTGTTGCCGCAGCCTTGGTGGTGGATGGCGGCATCTATCGCCACGATTTCGTTGCAAGCGCCGTGGTGGATGGCTTGATGCAAGCACAACTGACCACTGGCGTGCCAGTGTTCTCGGTTTCGCTGACACCGCATAACTATCAGCCCGTTGACGTACTGAACGGCTTTTATCAGACGCATTTCGTCAAGAAAGGCGCCGAAGCCGCCCATGCCGTGGCACAGGTGCTGGCGCTGAACCAAAGCCTTGCGGCGCTGGTCTAAGGCAGGCTCTGCACCGGCAGCACATGGCCGAACTTCTGCGCCTTGGTGTGCAGATAGGCGCGATTGAAAGGGTTGGCGGGGATCACCAAAGGTTCGATCCCCGTCACCGCAATGCCGTGGTGGCGCAGCGCAATCGCCTTATCGGGATTGTTGCTAAGCAGCCGCACCGCGCTATGGCCCAATGCGCGCAGCATTTGGGCGGCTTGGGCATAATCGCGGGCATCTTCGGGCAGGCCAAGCGCGGTATTGGCCTCGACCGTATCCATCCCCTGATCTTGCAGCGCATAGGCGCGCATTTTATTGGCCAGACCAATGCCACGGCCCTCGTGTCCGCGCAGATAGATCAAGATCCCACCCGGCGAGGCCGCCAAAAGCCCAAGCGCCGCCTGCAACTGCGGGCCGCAATCGCAGCGCAAAGAGCCAAAGGCATCCCCCGTCAGGCATTCAGAATGCACCCGCACCAAAGGCGCACCCGTGGCGGTGCCGGGGGCGACAAGGGCGATCTGTTCGCTGCCATCATCGCGGCTGATAAAGGCATGCGCGCGAAACGGCGTCGGGCTATAGGCGGTCGGCAGATCGGCCACCGCCACCAGATCAACCCCGCGCGTGCTGCGCAGATGATAGGCGGCAAGCTCGGCCAGCGTCAGCACAGGCAGCGCCTGCTGCGCCGCCCAATCGGCCAGCCGCGCCGCAGGGGCTGGCAGCAACCGCGCTTGGGCCAGCGGCAGATCGGCCAGATCCAACAGCGCCGCCACCGCCTCGGGCAGATCAATCGGCGCGGCATCGGTCAGCCGTGCAGCGGCTTGCGCTGCTGGCCGCGTGCCAGCTAGCAATCCGCAGTCGGGAATGACCAGCAGATCGCCACGGCGCAGCTGCTCGATCGCTAGGGCTATGGCTTGCATAGACGCTCCACATATTTGGCAAAGACATCGGATTCGACGTTGATCAGATCGCCGACCGCGCGGGTTTGCAGATTGGTATGGGCCCAGGTGTGCGGAATGATCGTCAGGCCAATCACCGCCTCGCCCGAGGCCAGATCGGTGACGACATTCAGCGTCAAGCTGATGCCATCCAGCGCAATCGAGCCCTTTTCGACGCAATATTTGGCCAGATGCGGCGGCAACAAAAGCTCGATCTTATAGGCGCCGGCTTCGGGGGTGATGCTGTGCAGCTTGGCCAGCCCGTCAACATGGCCCTGCACCAAATGCCCCGACAACCGCGTTGACAGCGACACCGCGCGTTCCAGATTGACCAAGCCGCCTTGGCGCAGCGCGCCCATATTGGTGCGCGCCAATGTCTCGGCGCTGGCATAAAACGCAGCCAACCCCTGCGCGTCAAATTCCACCACCGTCAGACAGGTGCCATTGATCGCCACGCTTTCGCCAAGCGTCAGATCGGGAAAGCCGGTGGCCACCTGAAGCATCAACTTGCCCGCGTCAAAATTGGCGGCCTCTACGCGGCCAAGGCTTTCGATTATGCCGGAAAACATCTGGTCGGTCCTTTCAAAGATTGCGGGTCGTGGTGACGGTGTCACCTGCGGCGGTTTGCTGGATCAAAACCCATTCATCCCAAAGCCCCAGCTCGCGCACGGCTTGGGTCAGGGCGGGGCCTGCCTCGATCAACACCTCGTTGCAGCCAAGGGCCGCCAAGGCCTGCAGGGCTTGGGTCAGGTCGGTTTCGATATGGGGGATAAAACCATTGGCGCGGGCTTGGTCCAGATAGGCAGGCGCGATGCGGCCGCGTCGATCCAGCAGGCTAAGATGGCGGATCTTGCCCGCAATATCGGGCAGATGCCGCACGGTAAAGCTGGGGGTATCGGCCAAAACCGTGCCCGATCCGGTCAGGATCGCATCGGCCCGCCGGCGCAATTGATGCGCCAGCAGCAAGGACGCCGCAGTGGTAAAGGTCTTTTGCCCCGCAGGCGGGATCATGCTGCCCTGCGCATTCAGCGCCTGTTTGACGGTCACAAAAGGCCTGCCCCGCTGCACGCGGCTGGCAAAGGGCGCAAGCAAACGGCGGGCCTTGGCCAAAAGATCATCGCGCGCCGGATGCGGCAAATCGGCCAGCGCATGCACCGCAAGCCCCGCCGCACGCAGCCGATCTGCGCCACCCGCCGCAGGCAGATTGGGGTCGGGCAAGGCATACCAGACCACACGCACGGGCGTGGCCAACAGCGCCTCGGAACAAGGGCCGGTGCGGCCGGTGTGGTTGCAAGGTTCAAGCGTGACAACGGCGGTGTGGATCGCAGCCTCGACCCCAGCCGCCCGCGCCATCGCAATCGCGCGGGCCTCGGCATGCGGCTGACCCGCCCCCAGATGCGCGGCCGCCACCAGCACCGCGCCCTGCGCATCCAGCAGCACACAGCCCACGGCAGGATTGGGCGCCGTCGCCCCCTCTTGCGCCGCGCCAAGCGCAATCGCCTGTGCAAAAGCCGCCGCAATGCGACCCGCCTCTGCCTCTGTCTGATCTGTTACCGCCACGCGCAAACCCCGATCCAATCCGTCACAGGGGCGTGCGCAAATCCAAAGCCGCCCGGCAAAGCGCAGGCGTCTTTCGATCTGTTCTCTTTCATCCGGACTATACCGTCGGCTTTGGAATCACACCAAATCTGCTGACCCAAGGTTTTCTACCAAGAAAACCAAGGCGCTCGCGGGCTTTGGGCAAAGCGCCCTTACCGCCGGTGGGGAATTGCACCCCGCCCCGAGAACTCATGTGAACATAAAGCCTTACCAGCCAAGTTCAAGCGGCCTTGTGACCAGCGCGCAGCAGAGCGCTTTACACGGCAGGGAAATTGCGGATAGCTGGCAGCGAATTTGGACAAACGAGGCGGAAATGAGCTTTACCATCAGCAAAGAAAGCCCGCTTGGCGCGGATCTGGCCCTGTTGATGGCGCGCCATACCGCCGATATGCACGCAGACACCCCGCCCGAAAGCATCCATATGATGGATGCAGGCCAGCTTGCCGTGCCGCAGGTGGCGTTTTTCGTGCTGCGCGAGGCAGGTGTGGCGCAAGCCATGGGGGCGTTTAAACGCCTCAGCGGCAGCCATGCCGAGATCAAATCCATGCATGTGCTGGCCGAGGCGCGCGGGCGCGGGCTGTCAAAAGCCATGCTTGACCATCTGATACTTGAGGCCCGCGCGGCAGGGGTGACGCAGCTTTCGCTGGAAACCGGCGTACAGCCGACCTTTGTCGCCGCCCGCGCGCTTTACACCAAAGCCGGTTTCACCGAATGCCCGCCATTTGAAGGCTATGCTGAAGACCCAAATTCGGTTTTCATGACGCGCAGCCTTGCGTGACGCCGCGCGATACAGCAAATAGACAGAATGCGGCCCCGTAGCTCAACTGGATAGAGCACGGACCTTCTAAGTCTGGGGTTGGGGGTTCGATTCCTCCCGGGGTCGCCATTAGGTGAGGGGCTGCATGGAAAGCGGCAAAACTGAAAGAAAATCAGTTTCATCAGCCGGCTACACGCAGTAGGCTTGGCGCTGCCGCTTAGACGGATATCGCAAATAGACCTCGTGCTTCTGTTGGTTTGCGGGCTTTTATACCCTTTGACATCACCACCATTGGTTTCAACCAGAGGCCAAGACGCGGTCGAATGATGTCGCGCGTCACGCCGCAATGCTAGAGCGGGCTTCAAGCCGGAAGGCCCCAACGGCTTGTGCAAGGCTTGTGGCCTCTGCTTGCAGCGATCGAACGGCTGCGCTGGTTTCTTGGAACACGGCTGTATTGCGCTGCGTCGTGCGATCGATCTCGTTGGTGGCATTAGAGATTTCGCCGATGCTCAGCGCGGTATCGCGCGACGCTGCTACGATTTCCGTGATCTTAGCGGATACATCTGCAACGCTTGCCACGATATCATGCAACGCACGGCCAGAGTCGTAGACCAAATCAACTCCGTGTTTGACGTTGCTGCCTGATGTGTCAATCAATTCCGAGATTTCATTTGCAGCATCTGACGATCTCTGGGCAAGGGCGCGCACTTCAGAAGCGACAACCGCAAAGCCACGACCCGCTTCACCCGCGCGCGCGGCTTCGACCGCGGCATTCAAAGCCAGAAGATTGGTCTGAAACGAGATTTCACCCATAAGCTGCAAGATCTTGGTGATGCCGTCTGAAGAGGACTGAATTTCATCAATTGCAGCGACGGCGCGGTTCACAATCTCTTGGCCCGCGGTCGCCTTGGCCGAAATTTCTGCCACAGCAATCCGCGCGGTCTCGGCCGAGGCGGCAGAGGTTTTGATCGTGTTTGACATCTGTGCCAGCGCTGCGGCGGTTTGCTCCAGCATCACGGCATTTTGTTGCGAGCGTTGGGCCAGATTTTCGGTGGCATCAGAAATCTCACGCGATGAGGCATCCACGGCTTCTGAGGAAACCGAAAGATCAGACAGCGTATTTGTGAGATTTGCCGCGGTCTGGTTCATGGCCATCGCAATATCGGCAAAAACGCCCCGGAAATGTTGTGGCATCCGGTAGGTGAGATCGCCTTTTGCAAGATGATCCAAGGCCTTGCGTACCGCGCCAAGGCCTTCATTTGTCACATCACCAATCTGGTTCATGCCTTGGCAGAGGTCGGCAAAAACGCCTGCCTTGTCATCAGTCTTAAGACGGCGCGAGAAATCGCCCACGGCACAAGCAGCGACGACTTCGGCAATTTCTGTCGCGGTCGCGCGCTCGCGGCTCTGCACAGCCTCGGCTTCGGCTTTTTCGGCCGCCGCGCGTCGCGCCTCGGCTTGCGCCTGTTCAAGCCGCATATGCTCAGCCTCGCGGCGCAGACGGTCTTCTTGTTCGGCGGCAGCGCGAATTGACGCTTCTTGTTCGCGGCCAGCAATCAGGCTGCTGCGAAAGGCCGTGATGGCGCGTGAGACGGGCCCGAATTCATCCTTGCGCGCGGGGTCCAGCCGCAGTGCAGATTCGGCATCACCGGCCATAACAGTCGCAATATCAGCATCAAGACTGTTAAAACAGGTTGATAAATTGCGAAACAAATACGTCAGCCCGACGCCTGTGACGGCAACAGCCGCCAAAGCTAAAAGCCCCATTTGCAAGATCAGGGCGTTGTTGCCGGCAGATGCCGCTGCTGCGCTGCTGGAAAGCTCGGCGAGCGTTGCCGCCGCCTCGTCCTCGACAGTTGCCACAAGCTTGTCGGTGGCAATGCCCATCACCTCAGCCACACTGTCAAAGGCACCCATTTGCAAATTACCGCCCTCGGGCCCCTTATCGATATAGACCTGCGCCATAGTGCGTCCGCCTGCGTAGAAGGCTGGAAAGGCCGCCTCCAGCTCTTTTAGGGCGGTAAGAACCTTGGTCAGGTCAAGCTCGGTTGCAAGCCGGCGCGCCTCAGCGACATCGGTGTTAAAGCTTTCGGCATAACTGGCGGCCTCGGCAAAGCCGTCATCGAAGCCCGGGGCGCCTCGGGTTGCAGAGATATCTGTCAACCATTGCTGCACCTGAATCACATTGGTCTTGATGTCTTTGATGCGGATCACCAGCGGCAAATACCCCTGCGCCACCGCAGCGGTTTGTTCCGAATCGTGTTCGAGTGACTGGTTTTGTGACAGCAAGCCGCGCGCCACAAAACCAAGCGCCCCCCATGCCAGCAGCAAGGACAGCGCAAAGATGCCAAATATTTTCATTTTCACTGACACCGCCGGCCTCCGAATCATCAAGAGCAGTTCGGTTTAAGATCGTGCCAAGTGTTTTCCAAAGTCTTAAAGCCGCCGAAAATCGCTTTGAGCGTGGACGGCGACCCTGCGCAAACGCGCCGCGCCTGCCTAGACCTGCTCGGCCACCAGGTGGCCTGGGCTGACTTCAAGCAGCCGATTACGCAACACCTGCGCACCCTTGCTATAAACGGGGCTGACGATCTCATCGGTAGGGCGCGTCTCTGCTGGGCGCAGATAGGCTGGATCGGCCACGGGAACCGCTGCCATCAAGCGGCGCGTGTAGGGGTGTTGCGGATTGCCAAACACTTGGGCGCGGCTGCCCATCTCGACGATCTGACCGCGATGCATCACGCCGACCCGATCCGAGATATTTTCGACCACTGCCATATCATGGCTGATGAACAGCATGGCGATGCCAAACTCTTCTTTCAGGCTTTGCAAAAGCGCCAGAACCCGCGCTTGGACCGAGACGTCAAGAGCGGCGACGCTTTCATCGGCCACCAAGAGTTTGGGCGTCAGCGCCAAAGCCCTTGCGATGCAAATGCGCTGTCTTTGACCGCCTGAAAATTCATGTGGGTAATTGTCCAACTGCGCGGGTGTCAGACCGACCTTCTGCATCAGCTCGGACGCACGGGCGCGGCGACTGAGCGCATTGTGATCGCCGTGGATCAGCAGCGGCTCGGCAATTTGGTCGCCCACCGTCATGCGCGGGTCAAGCGAGGACATCGGATCTTGAAACACGATCTGGGCATAGGTGGAAAGGCGGCGTCGCGCAGCCGCCGTCATTGTGCCAACTGTTTGACCAGCAATCGTGATCTGCCCCTGATGCGGGACAAGCCCGACAATGGCGCGCGCGATGGTGGATTTACCGCAGCCAGACTCGCCCACAAGCGAAAATGTCTCGCCTGCACGGATGTCAAAGCTGACGCCTTCAACCGCATGCACGCGGTGGGTAACGCGGTTCAGAACCCCGCCGCGGATATCAAAACCGACTTTAACCTCGCGCAGATCGGCGACGACGGCCGTATCGGGGCGCGCCTTTGCGTTGCCGCCTTGTCCCATGTGCGGCACTGCGGCCAGCAACTCGCGGGTATAGCTTTGCGCGGGGGCCGCAAAAATCTGGGCGACATCGCCAGTTTCCACCACGCTGCCCTGACGCATGATAACAACGCGGTCGGCCATTTCGGCGACGACGCCCATGTCATGCGTGATCAATAAGATCGCCGTGCCCTGTGCTGCCTGCAAATCGCGCAGCAGTTCCAGCACCTCGCGCTGAACCGTTACATCAAGGGCGGTGGTCGGCTCGTCAGCGATCAAAACCTCGGGCTTAAGCGCCAAGGCCATCGCAATCATCACGCGCTGACGCATGCCGCCCGACAGCTCGTGCGGATACTGGCGCATCCTTCGCGCCGGATCAGACAGGCGCACGGCGGTCAAAGCTGCAATAGCCTCGGCCCGTGCGTCTTGCTGCGACAGGGTCGAATGCGCTCTGATCGCCTCGATCAATTGCGCACCGATGCTCATCATCGGGTTCAGCGAGGTCATTGGTTCTTGAAAGATCATCGCAATGCGGTTGCCGCGGATCTGGCGCATATCAGTTTCGCCCAGCGCGGACAGCGGCTGACCGTTCAACTCGATACTGCCACCGGTGATCCGCACCGCAGGAGGCGGCAACAGGCCCATGATTGCAAGTGATGTGATCGACTTTCCAGACCCACTTTCGCCCGCAATCGCCAGAGTTTCCCCACGCCGCAGGTCAAAGCTGATCTGGCTGACAAGCGGCACCAGCCCAGCTTGGCTGCGCACCGAGACAGTCAGATCACGCAGTGACAGGACCACGGGAGGTGCCGAGACAAAACTGGTCTCGGCTGCAATATCGCTTTGAGGGGTCATTCGAAGACGCACCGTGGGAAGTAAAAGCTAACCACCCAATTCGGCATATCCACGATTTCAGAAATCCGCAGATCGCCACAGGTGCTGACCAGCATATAGGCGTCAACCGCCGCCATGCCGCGCGTGGCACACAGGAAATCGACCATATTGGCCACAGCATCACGGCTGGCGGTCATCAGGTCGGGACCAATGCCCGTGGTCACCTCGTAGCCCTTGGCATCCAGATGCCGCGTTACGGGGCCGGGCGTGGTAAAGCGTGGCGTTTTCAGATTGGCGCCTTTGACCAGATCAAGCGTCAGGATGACGTCCATCGGGCTTTCAATGGCGGTGCCGCAGACTTCACCATCGCCTTGGGCGGCATAGGTGTCGCCCACGCTGAACAAAGCGCCTGCAACCTCAACGGGCAGATAAAGCGTCGTGCCGGCTGCAAGATCGCGGATATCCAGATTGCCGCCAACGCGCCGTGGCGGCACGATCGAATGCAGGCCTTTTTCCGCCAAAGCATTGCCGATTGTGCCCGCGAAGGGCTTCAAAGGCACGCGCCCCTCTTTGCCAAACATCGCAGGTGTCAGCGTATCGGCCTCATAAGACCAGATATGCAGTGCCGGATCGGTGAATTGATCGGCAAGCAAACCAAAGCCTGGGATATTCGCCGTCCAGCCCCAGCCTTTGCCACCTTGAGTTTGTGGGGCAAAACTGTCGAGCGTGATTTTTAGGGCATCCCCTGGTTCTGCGCCCTCAACCCAAATTGGGCCGGACACCGGATTGATCTTACCAAAATCAAGCCCTGCCACATCCGCCACTGTGGACGACGGGCCAAGCTGGCCCGCCGAACTGTCGTGGCAGTGAAACTTGATCGTCTGGCCGGGCTCTACCCTTTCGACCGGGGCAAATGAATTGTCCCAGCCAAAGTGATGTTGCGCGCCGTGGATCGTGTAATCACAAGCCTTGCACATGCAGCTTACTCCTTAACGTAAACGTAGTCGTAGTTCACAGGGATCGAGACCGGATCGACATAGAGATTGTCAGCCCCGCCCATACGCGCCGATTTCATGGTGTAGCGCTGTTCGTTGAACACCGGCACCCAAGGCGCTTGCTCCATCACCTTCATATAAACATCCGACCACATCTTCATGCGCTCGGGTGCTGCAGGATCAATCATGCTGTCGGCAGCAGTTGCCTCGGCATCAATCGCAGCGTCGCAGAATTTGGACCAGTTCCAGCCGCCATCAACTGCGCCAGAGCAGCCAAGGATTGGACCAAAGAAGTTCGACGGGTCGGGGAAGTCTGCAATCCAAGCCATGCCGCCGGACCAGATCATTGGGGCTGTGCCCGCGCCACCGGCTTCGATCACATTGGCCTGAGCAATAGATTGGATCGAGGCTTTGACGCCAATCGCTGCCAAGTCTTGCTGGATGGCCTGTGCGATCCGTGGATTTGGATCGGTGTTCATCACATAAAGCTCGGTGTCAAAGCCATCAGGCAGACCCGCATCAGCCAGCATCTTCTTGGCTTCTTCAGGGTTATAGCTATAGCCCTTATAATCCATCGTGTAGCCGGGCATCGACGGCGGCAGCGGCTGGTTTGCCACCACAGCGCGCCCGTTGATCAACTGCACGATACGGTCTTTGTTGATCGCCATATTGATGGCCTTGCGAACTTCGACATTATCCAGCGGCGGGATGGTCACGTTCAAAGTGATATAGCCGGTCTGTAGCTGACCGCCTTCGACCACTTGCGCGGCCTGTGCTGGATCCCCCATGACTTCTTGGAATTTGGCAGGTGGAATGCCGTCGCCGGGGACATCGACTTCACCGTTTTGCAGCCGAAGCAGCGCCACGATAGGCTCTTGGCCGACTTCAAAGGTCACAGTGTCCAGATAGGGCAGGCCAGCGCGCCAGTAGTCGGGGTTCTTGGCAAAGATCAACTTTTGGCCAATGGTCCATTCCGCAAGTTTGAAGGCACCTGTGCCGACAGGCATCTTGCCGAAATCACCATTCGCGGCCTCGACTGCTTCTTTTGGCACCACAGAGGCAAAGTTCAAAGCCATGACATGCAGGAAGGTTGCATCTGGACGCGACAGTTTGATCTCAACCGTCGCAGGGTCCAGCACGGTCACGCCCGCAAGCGAGGTTGCCGATCCGTCTGCCATCGCGTCATAGCCTGCAATCGCGCCAAAAAAGCCAGCACCTGGCGATTGGGTGGCTGGCGTGGTGACGCGGTCCAGCGAATATTTCACATCCTCGGCGGTCATCACGCGACCGTTGTGAAACTTCACACCTGCGCGCAGATGAAAGGTAAAGGTCATGCCATCCGCCGAGATGTCATAGCTTTCCGCCAGACCCGGGCGCAGTTCAGTGGTGTGTAGGACCTATCGATTCAGCGAGACACCTTCATTAATCTCCATTTAGGAGAGGGAGGGTGAGTCCAATGGCCAAAGATCAACAGGAAATCCGGCGCAAATTGCGTATTCTTGATCACGCCAAGCAATCCGGTGATGTGAGCAAGACCTGCCGATATTTCGGGATTGGCCGGGCGAGCTTCTATCGTTGGCGAAGTGCCTATCAGGATCGTGGCGAGGCCGGTTTGACCAACAACAGGTCAGTGCCACACAATCATCCAAACAAAACGCCCGACGCCGTGGCCCAGAAGGTCTTGCATCTGCGCAAAAACTATCACCTTGGGCCGATCCGCATCGTTTGGTATCTTGAGCGCTATCATGGGCTCAAGATTTCGGACGCGGGGGTTTATAGGATCCTCAAACGCAATGGGGTGAACCGGCTACCAGGTGGCACCAGGGTGCGCAAGATCCATACCAAACGGTATAATAAACAGGTCCCCGGGCATCAAATTCAGATGGATGTTAAGTTCCTGACATTCGTGGACAAAACTGGCAATAAGACCCGCCGCTTTCAATATACAGCCATCGACGACGCCACCCGCATTCGCTCTCTGAAGATCTACGAACGCCATACCCAGGCCAATGCAATCGACTTTGTGGATCACATCGTTGCAACATTTCCATTCCGAATTCAGGAAATCCGAACTGACAATGGCCACGAGTTCCAAGCCAAGTTCCACTGGCACGTCGAGGACAAAGGCATGCGCCACGCTTATATCAAGCCAAGCTCACCCCAGCTTAACGGCAAGGTTGAGCGCTCACATCGATCTGATGAGCAGGAGTTTTACCAACTCCTAAGCTATACAGGCGATGTCGATTTGAACGCAAAACTGGCGGAGTGGGAAAAGTTCTATAACCTTGCCAGACCTCATGGAGCTCACAACGGAAAAACACCTTACGAAGCGCTCGGGGAGAAGCTATAATCAAGCAATAATGTGTCTCGCCGGATTGCCGATATTACACTTTTAAGAAAGCTGTCAACAAAACCCTTTAAAACCTGCCCAAAGACTGGGC
>CAJXWJ010000044.1 GCA_913062925.1 uncultured Pseudorhodobacter sp.
GGGGGGGGGGGGGGGGGGGGGGGGGAGGGGGGGGGGGGGGGGGGGAGGGGGAGGGAGGGGGGGGGAGAGGAGAGGAGGGGGGGGGAGGGGAGGGGAGAGGGGGGGGAGGGGGAGGGGGAGGAAGGGGGGGGGATGAAAATATGAAGCAGAAGAGGGCAAAGGAGAGAAGACGAGGAGACGGGAGTTGAGAAGGGTGCGCCTACGACCTGGGCCAAGGCGCAGGGGCGCGCGTTTTTGCGGTTGGATTATTCCGGCCATGGCGCGTCAGGCGGCGCGTTTCTGGACGGTGCGATTGGAGATTGGTTTGAAGACGCGCTTGCGGTGATCACGGGAGTGACCAAAGGCCCGCTGATCCTTGTGGGCTCGTCGATGGGGGGCTGGATTGCGCTGTTGCTGGCCAAGGCGATCCCTGCGCGCATCGTCGGGCTGGTGGGCATCGCAGCCGCCCCCGATTTCACCGAAGATTCGATGTGGGCCAGTTTCACGCCCGTACAACGCGCAGCCCTTGCGGCCGGGCAGGTCGAGCTGCCTTCGGACTATTCCGACGCGCCCTATATCATCACCCGCCGCCTGATCGAAGAGGGGCGCAACCGGCTTGTGCTGCGCGCGCCGCTGGATTTGCCCTTCCCCGTGCGGCTGTTGCAAGGCACCGCTGACACCGATGTGCCGCCTGCGGTTGCGTTGCGCCTGCTGGAGCATGCCTCTGGCCCCGATATTCGGCTGGCGCTGGTCAAAGGCGCAGATCACCGCTTTTCAACGCCCGCCTGCCTTGCCATGATAACGACCAGTGTGTCAGAGGTGTTGGAGGTCAATCATGCGCAGCTTCGGTAAGGCCTTGGGGCAGCTGCTTGTTGTCTTTTTCTTGCTTTATGCTGCCGCGCTTTACCTGATCCCTCGCGATCAAGTGGACCGCCAAATCAAGTTTGATCCCAATAGCTTGGGTGCTGATCTTAACGCTTATCTCGCCAAATCCGAACAGCAATTTTCCAACATCACCGCAGGCACGCAAAAGCGCATTGTTTGGGCTGGGGCCGTGGGGGCGAAGACGCCTTTGGCGCTGATTTATCTGCATGGATTTTCCGCCACCTCGGAAGAGATCCGTCCGGTGCCCGCTGATCTGGCCCGCGCCTTGGGGGCAAATATCTTTTTCACCCGCCTGACCGGACATGGCCGTGATGGCGCCGCGCTTGCCGCCGCCACGGCCAGCGATTGGGTGCAGGATATGGCCGAGGCGATGGCGATTGGTCGCCGCATCGGGGGGCGTGTGGTGGTGATTGGCACTTCGACCGGCGGCACGCTGGCAGCACTTGCGGCCAGCGATCCGGTGTTGTCGCAAGCCATGGCGGGGCTGGTGCTGATCTCGCCAAACTTTGGGCTAAAGCCGTTGGCGGGTAAAATCCTTGACCTGCCCGCCGCGCGCTATTGGGGGCCTTTGGTCGCGGGGGCGACCCGCAGTTTTACGCCGCAAAACGACCGCCACCGCCAATTCTGGACCAACACTTACCCAACCGTTGCGCTGTTTCCGATGGCGGCTTTGGTGCGCGAGGCCCGCGCGCAGGATTACAGCCAGACCAAACTGCCGCTTTTGCTGCTGTATTCACCGCAAGACCAAGTGGTTGATCCCGCGCAAACGCTTAAAATTCTTGGCCCTTGGGCCGGCCCAAAACAGATTGAACCGCGCATTATGACAGCCCAGGACGACCCCTTTAGCCATGTGATTGCCGGCGATATTTTGTCGCCAAACCAAACTGCTGCAACCGAGGCGCTGATCCTTGCTTGGGCAAAGGCGCTTTGATGCCAATGCACGAGCCTTTGGTGATGATTCCGGGCCTGATGGCCGATGCGCGGCTGTTTTTGCCGCAGATGGTGCAGCTTGGCGCAGAGCGCGCGGTGCATGTGGCGCTTGCGACGCGCGGCGATACGGTCGAGCAGATGTCCGAAGCGATCGTCGCAGGGCTTCCGCCGCGCTTTGCGCTGCTTGGCCATGGACTTGGCGGCGATATTGCCTTGGAGATCATCCGCCGCGTGCCCGACCGCGTCAGCCGCGTGGTCTTGATGGCCACCGATCCTTTGTCTGAAGCGCCGCAAGCGGCCGCCGCGCGCGAGGCGCGGATTGTCGCCGCGCGCTCTGGGCGTCTGACCGAGGCGATGCGCGAGGAAATTCCACTGACTGCGATTGCCGATGCGCCTTGGCGCGGCGACATTATGGCGCTGATCCAAGATATGGCGCTGGGGCTGGGCGAGGGGGTGTTTTTGCGCCAAAGCCGCGCGCTGCAACGCCGCCCTGATCAGCAAAAAACCATGCGCCGGATCAAATTGCCCGCGCTGGTGATTTCTGGCGATGCCGACACGCTTGTGCCGATGCGGCGGCAAGAGTTCACCGCCAATCTGATGCCCTATGGCAAACTGGCGGTGATCGAGGCTGCCGGTCATCTGGCAAGCCTCGAACAACCGCAAGCTGTCAGCGATGCGATTGCCGCCTTTTTGGCGGGGCCGATGATGCTGCGCTAGGCGGTTTGCGCAGGCACCACTTTCAAGGCCGCAGGTTTTGCTGCGCCTGCATTGGCGTCGATGAATTTGAGCACCAAAGGCCGGATGTTCAACCGCCAGCTTTTGCCGGCAAAGATGCCGTAATGGCCCGCGCCCGGTTCCAGATGCTGCAATTTTTTCGAATCAGGCAGGCCGGTCAGCATCGCCAAAGCCGCCACACATTGGCCGGGGGCTGAAATATCGTCGTTTTCACCCTCGACCGTCATCACTGCAACATTGCTGATTGCGCCGATATCGACTTTTTTGCCGGCAACAACGAATTCATTTTTGGCGA
The DNA here is from genome assembly GCA_913062925.1 of uncultured Pseudorhodobacter sp. Lineage (GTDB taxonomy): Bacteria > Pseudomonadota > Alphaproteobacteria > Rhodobacterales > Rhodobacteraceae > Cypionkella. The sequence goes on from CAJXWJ010000044.1 coordinate 2,825, forward strand.
TTTCCAGACCTTTAAAGATCCGCTCGACGGTCGAAAGATAGAATTCCGCCGTCATATCCATCACCGCAAGGTATTCGTCATAAAAGCGGTTATGGGCGTCTTGCTCCGATGCCTCGCCTTGCGCGACGCGCATGATCTGTTCGGAAAAGGCTTTCGAATGCCGCTCCGAGTTCATCGAAATAAAGGATTGCAGCTGCAACATGCCGGGGTAAACCAGCCGGCCGACGCCCTTATATTTAAAGCCGACGCGTTGAATGGCGATCTGTTCCAACTGGCCCATGGTGATGCGGCGGCCAAAGTCGGTGACATCTGTCGCAGCGGCATCTGGGTCGATCGGCCCGCCGATCAGGGTCAGGCTGCGCGGCTGCGCGGCGGGGTCTTCGGCCGCCAGATAGGCTGCGGCGGCAAGCGCAAGCGGGGCAGGCTGACAGACTGCGATTACATGGGTGTCAGGGCCCATTTCGCGCATGAAATCAACAAGATAAAGCGTATAGTCTTCGATATCGAACTTGCCGTCTGATACCGGAATGTCGCGCGCATTGTGCCAATCTGTCACAAAAACATCGGCATCGGGCAATAGGCTGGCGACAGTCGAACGCAGCAGGGTGGCATAGTGACCAGACATCGGAGCCACCAGCAAAATCTTACGCGCCATCGGTGCGCGGCGGCGGACATAGAATTGGATCAGGTTGCCAAAGGGCTTCTCTACCACGGTGTTGATGTCGATCAAATGGTCCTGACCTTCGGGCCCAGGAATGCTGCGAATGCCCCAATCTGGTTTCTTGACCATGCGGCCAAAACTCCGCTCGGTCACTTCGCCCCAAGCGGCAACCATGCCAAGCATCGGGTTCATTGTCATCGAGAAAGCCGGGTAAGATGCCATCGCACGCGCGGTGGCCCCCATCCATTCATTCGTGTTACGAATGCTTTCCATCAGGTCATAGGTGGCCATATACTTCATAGTGACTCCATGGGGAGGGCCCCGGCTGACCGCCACGCGCCCTTTTGGGCCGGACGAGTCCATGCTGCATAGCAGCGACGATAAGGGTGAAACGTTAATATGACAACCAAAGACAATGCCGCAGGCGCAAAATTGGAAAAGATGACAACCAATCTTGCTAAAATCGAAGCATTGTCTTCGCGGCTGATGGCCGCTTTGGCAGCGCGACCCGCCTCGGACCCGGGGGTGCAGGGGCCCGGCCAAGAGATTTACATGAAGGCCGCCACCGCCTATCTGGCCGGCCTGATGCAAAACCCCAGTCGGGTGCTGGAACAGCAGATCAGCTATTGGGGCAAGACCATGCGCCATTATGTTGACGCCCAGCAGGCGCTTGCCAGTGGCGAGCTGCGCCCGCCAGAAGACACCGGTCCCAAGGATCGCCGCTTTTCCAACCCGGTTTGGGACAGCAATCCCGCGTTCAATTACCTAAAGCAACAATATCTGTTCAACGCCGAGGCGGTGCAGAACGCCGTGGCGGTGATGGAGGGCATCGACGATCACGAACGCAAGCGCGTCGATTACTTTAGCCGCCAGATTGTCGACATGCTGGCACCGACCAATTTTTTGGGCACCAATCCCGATGCGCTGGAACGCGCGCTGGAAACCGATGGCGAAAGCCTTGTGCGCGGGCTGGAAAATCTGGTCAGCGATATCGAGGCCAATAACGGCGAATTCGCGGTCACGCTTGCCGACCCCGAGGCCTTTGTGGTGGGCGAAAACCTTGCCACCACCCCCGGCAAAGTGGTGTTTCGCAACCGCATGTTAGAGCTGATCCAATACGCCCCCAGCACCGAAACCGTCTACGAGACGCCGCTGCTGATCTTTCCGCCGTGGATCAACAAATTCTACGTCATGGATCTAAAGCCGCAAAACAGCCTGATAAAATGGGTGGTTGAACAGGGCTTTACGGTGTTTGTGGTGTCTTGGGTCAACCCCGATGCCTCTTATGCCGATGTCAGTCTGGATGACTATATCCGCGAAGGTTACCTCACCGCGATGGCCGAGGTGCGCCGCATCACCGATCAACCGCAGATCAATGCGGTGGGCTATTGCATCGCCGGCACCACGCTGGGGCTGACGCTGTCGCATTTGCAGCGCGCGGGCGACACTTCGGTGAAATCGGCGACCTTCTTTACCACGCTGACCGATTTTTCCGATCCGGGCGAGGTCGGGGTGTTTCTTGACAACGACTTTGTTGACGGGATTGAACGGCAATCAACCGCCGACGGCATGCTGTCAAAAACTCTGATGTCGCGCACCTTTTCCTATCTGCGCTCGAACGATCTGATCTACGGCCCTGCGATCAAATCCTATATGCTGGGCGAGGCGCCGCCGGCCTTTGATCTGCTCTATTGGAACGGTGATGGCACCAATCTGCCGTGCAAGATGGCGATGCAATATCTGCGCGGCCTGTGTCAGGGCGATGGTCTGGCCAAGGGCACGTTTCCGGTCTTTGGCCATGCTGCCAGTCTTTCTGATATCAAAGTGCCGCTTTGCGCCATTGCCTGCGAGACCGACCACATCGCGCATTGGCGCGGCAGCTTTAACGGCATCAAGCAGATGGGGTCAGAGGATAAGACCTTTATCCTTGCGCAGTCGGGCCATATCGCAGGGGTGATCAACCCGCCATCGAAGGGAAAATACGGCCATTACACCAATCCGCGCCCCGTTGCAGGCGCGCCCGATGATTGGAAAACCACCGCCAGCTTTACCCAAGGCAGCTGGTGGCCGCGCTGGGCGGATTGGTTGGCGAACCGCTCTGGCAGCATGATCGCAGCGCGAATCGCTGGCGAGTCAACCAACCCTGCCTTGTGCGATGCGCCTGGCACCTATGTGCTTGCAGGCACGGCTCGTTTGCCAAAGGGTTGAGCTATTTCGGTTTTTTGCCGCTTTGGCAAAAAACCAGATCCATGCTGCGGCGCAGAAATTTTACTTGCAATGCTGCGATGCAGCATGTATATCTTGCTCATCGAATTCAGGCGACCCCACCAAAACTCAGGAGCATTAAAATGAACGCTGCTACCGATTTCACCAAAGTCATGCAGGACATGATGGCCAAGTTCCCAGTTGACGCTTCGGCTTTCCAAAACGCATTCAAAACCCAAGCCGCTTTCGGCGAGAAACTGTCGAAAGTCGCGCTGGAAGCAGCCGAGAAGTCGACCGAAATCTCGTCCAAATGGGCTAAAGAGACCATTGCAAAGCTTTCGACCACCGCAACCGCGAAAACCGAGCCTGCTGATTACACCAAAGCTGTGACCGATTTTGCATCGGCTGCAACCGAAATGGCGTCGGAAAACATGGCTGCTTTCGCTGAAGTTGCGAAAAAAGTGCAGATGGAAACCGTCGAGCTGATGCTTGCCGCTGGCAAAACCGCTTCGGCAGAGGCCTCGGCTGTTGTGAAAAAAGCAACCGACGAAGTGACCGCTGTTGCGAAAAAGGCTGCAACCGCAGCAAAGTAATCCTTCGGGATCATCGTATCGCCCTATCCTCCCTAGGGTTTGATGCATGGGGCGAGCCAGTGGCTCGCCCTTTCTTTTTGCGCAAATGCTGCGTTTTTCTGCACGCTCTTTCTTTTTATGCTGCGCTGTCCTAGAGTTTCTCTGCACTGCAACATAATGCTGCAACCCGGGGAGGTTCAGATGGCCGAAACTGCGAAGCCTTTGCTCATCAAGCGATATGCAAGCCGTCGTCTCTATAACACCGAGACGTCGGATTACGTCACGCTGGAAGACATCTCGGGCTTTATCCGCGCGGGCCGCGAGGTGCAGATCGTTGATCTGAAATCCGGTGATGACCTGACCCGCCAATATCTGCTGCAAATCGTGGCCGAGCGCGAGTCAAAGGGCGACACCGTGCTGCCCACCAATGTGCTGACCGATCTTGTCCGCAGCTATACCAGCAATATTCAGTCGGTGGTGCCGCAGTTCCTTGCCGCCAGCTTCGAGATGCTGCGCGATGGCCCGACCAAAGTCATCGAAAACATGAACGTCATTCCAAACCCGATGACGGCGATGCCCGGCTTTGATTTGATGCGCAAACAGCAAGAAGCCTTTATGAAAACCATGATGGGCGGCGTGCCTGGCTGGAGCGGCTCTGGCCCTGCGGCAGAACCCGAAGCTACGCCCGCAGGCGATCCCGCGGCAGAATTGGCCGAGATCAAGAAGCAATTCGCCGAACTGCAAAAGAAGCTGTCGCAGCTGTGATCCATGGCTGAGGTCAGCACCCGCGTCACGCTTTGGGGGATCGAGGTTTTTCTGGCCGTGGCCGAAGACCGTGCCATCTCGGCGGCGGCGCGGCGGCTGGGGGTCAGTGCCTCGGCGATTTCGCAACAACTGTCGGGGCTTGAAGCGGCGCTGGCCGCGACGCTGCTGGATCGTTCTGCGCGGCCCTTGCAGCTGACGCCTGCGGGGGCGATGTTTCGCCGCCACGCCCAAACCATCTTGAACGCCGAGGCTGAAGCCCGCGCCGAGCTGGGCCTGCGCGGGCTTGCGGGGCTGACAACGCTGCGGCTGGGCATGATCGAAGATTTTGACGCCGAGGTGACGCCACGGCTTTTGGCCTCGATGGCGGTCGATCTGAAGACCTGCCGGTTTTTGCTGGAAACCGGACCCAGCCACCGCTTGTTGGATCAATTGGAAACACGCAGCCTAGATATTGCTGTGACCGCCGATCTGACCACCGAGACCCAGACCGATGGCTGGCGCGAGGTGCATCCGCTGCTGGTCGAGCCGTTTTTGGCGATCACTCCCAAGGGGCAGGCGCATCACGATCTGCCGCTGATCCAATATACCTCGCGCCATCTGATGGGCCGCCAGATTGCGGCGCATCTGTCGCGGCAAAACCTGCGGCTGGCGCAACGCTTTGAACTGGATAGCTATCACGCCATTCTGGCCATGGTGGCGGCAGGGCAGGGCTGGACGATCCTGACACCGCTGGCGCTGCATCACGCTGCGCGCTTTGCGGCCCAAGTCGATGCCGCCCCGCTGCCGTTTGAACCGCTGTCACGCACGCTGTCGCTCTCGGCGCGCGCCGGGGTTCTGGGTGATATGCCGGGCCAGATCGCCGATCGTCTGCGCGCGCTGATTGCGCGAAAGGTGGTGGCCCCTGCCCAAACTGCTGCACCTTGGCTGGGCGAGACATTGCGGGTGCTCTGAGCGTTGCTTTTTGCGGGGCAGGGGTCTAGGCAGACCAAAACCCCTGAAAGGAAATCCGATGGCGCTGAAAGACCTTATGATCCGTGCTGGCAATGCTTGCGAATTCTGCGGAGCCGCCGATGGTCTGGCCGTCGCCGAGGCCGCCCCGATTGGCGAGCTGCTGCTTTGCCCTGCGTGTCTTGGCGCGCATGAGGTGCCCGCCGATCACTGGCGCTGTTTGGAAGGCGCTGCTTGGACCGCCGAGCCTGCGGTGCAGCTTGCGGTGTGGCGCAAATTGGGCACGCTTGACGCCGCTTGGGCTGTTGAGGCGCGCGAGGGCATGACCCTGCTGCCCGAGGTGCAATCCATCGCCGACCAACCCGCCGCAGTTGAACATCGCGACAGCAACGGCACTTTGCTCGCGCAGGGCGATACCGTGGTTCTGATCAAGGATCTGGTGGTCAAGGGCGCGAATTTCACCGCCAAGCGTGGCACCTCGGTGCGCAAAATCTCTTTGGTGGCTGATAATCCGGGCCAGATCGAGGGGCGTGTTGAAGATCAGCGCATCATCATCTTGACCGAGTTTGTCAAAAAATCCTGATCTTTGCAGGCGCAGAAACGCGCGCATAGATCACCGCGCCCAAGGCGCGTCAAGAGTGCAAATCTCGCGCATCACATCGGCGTGAGGTTTGCGCAAACAGCTCCGACTCATCTGGAAAAGCTTTTTAAAAACGGTCATTTACGCCAAGAAGGCAATGACCTTCTGCGTGGATAGGCCGCTGTGGCTCCCGCATTTCCGGAGTTAAAAAACATGACCAAATTCGCTCTCGCTTTCGCAGCAATCGCAACCATGACCGCTGGCGCAGCTTTCGCTGAAGACGCTGTCGTTGTGGCAGATGTTGACGGCAACGGCGTCTATTCGATGGAAGAAGTTGTTGCAGCATATCCAGCTGTGACCGCAGAAATCTTCGCAGCCGCTGACACCGATGCAAACGGCGACCTTTCGGCAGACGAGCTGAAAGCCGCTGTTGAAGCAGGCGCTTTCGCTGCGATGTAATTTCGCTTTGTCGAAATATGGGGCCGTCGCATCTGCGGCGGCCTTTTTGGTTTCTGGATCGCCTTAGACCTGCGATCTGGCCCCACCAAAGGCAGGGCCAGAAAAGGTTACTCTAGCTCGACCAGCAGATCCTTGGCGTCGATTTGGCTGCCGGGCTGCACATAAAGCGCTTTGACCACAGCGGCGCGGTCGGCGTGAATGCCGGTTTCCATCTTCATCGCCTCAATGGTCAGCAGCAAATCGCCCGCGCTGACCTTTTGGCCTGCCACCACCGCCACCGAAGCAATCGCCCCGGGCATCGGCGCACCGATCTGATTGGCATTGCCCTCGACGGCCTTGGGTTTGGCCGCAACCTTGGCTTTGATGGCGCGGTTTGGCACTTTGATCACGCGCGGCTGGCCGTTCAGCTCGAAGAACACCTTCACCTCGCCGTCATCGGTGGTTTCGCCCACCGCTTGCAGCCGGATTTCCAGCAGCTTGCCCGGATCAATTTCTGCGGTGATCTCTTCGCCCGCAGTCATGCCGTAAAAGAACGTCCGCGTCGGCAGGGCGCGCACCGGGCCATAGGCTTTGTGGCGGCCCATATAATCCAAGAACACCTTGGGATACATCAGATAGCCGTTCAGATCCTCGTCATCGACGCGGTAGCCTGACAGCTCTTCGCTCAGCTTGGCGCGCACCGCTTCCAGATCGACCGCAGCCATGCCTTCGCCGGGGCGGGCGGTCGAGGCCACTTCGCCCTTCAGCACCTTTTTCGAGATCACCGCAGGCCAACCGCCATGCGGCTGCCCCAGATTGCCGCGCAGCATATCCGCCACCGAGTCCGGGAAGGCGACATCAACGGCAGGATCTTCGACCTGCGCGCGGGTCAGCCCTTGGGCCACCATCATCAACGCCATATCGCCCACCACTTTTGACGAAGGCGTGACTTTGACAATATCGCCAAACATCTGGTTGGCATCGGCATAGGCCTGCGCCACCTCGTGCCAGCGCTCTTCCAGCCCCAAAGACCGCGCTTGCGCTTTCAGGTTGGTGAACTGCCCGCCGGGCATCTCGTGCAGATACACTTCCGAAGCGGGCGCCGGGATGCCCGACTCGAAGGCCGCATATTGGCCGCGCACCGCCTCCCAATAGTTCGAAATCTGCCGCACAGCGCCCATGTCGATGCCGGTGTCGCGCTCGGTATGTTTCAAAGCCTCGACAATCGAGCCGAGGCAGGGCTGCGAAGTGCCGCCCGAAAACGCATCCATCGCCGCATCGACCGCATCGACGCCAGCATCCGCCGCAGCCAGAATCGTCGCCGCTGCGGCACCGCTGGTGTCATGGGTGTGAAAGTGGATCGGCAAGCCAACCTCTTGTTTCAGCGTCTTAATCAGGATCTTGGCCGCCGCTGGTTTCAACAGCCCTGCCATATCCTTGAGCCCCAGCACATGCGCGCCCGCAGATTTCAGCGCCTGAGCGGTGTCGACGTAATACTTCAGATCGTATTTCGACCGCTCTGGGTCCAGCATATCGCCGGTATAGCAGACCGTGCCTTCGCAGACCTTGCCCGCTTCGATCACCGCATCCATCGCCACCCGCATGTTTTCGACCCAGTTCAGGCTGTCAAACACCCGAAACACATCGACGCCGGTTTCCGCCGCCTGTTTGACAAAGGCCTGCACCACATTGTCGGGATAGTTGGTATAGCCCACCCCGTTGCTGGCCCGCAAAAGCATCTGCGTCATCACATTGGGCATCTGGGCGCGCAGATCTCGCAGGCGCTGCCATGGGCATTCTTGCAAAAAGCGATAGGCGACATCAAAGGTCGCCCCACCCCAGCATTCCACCGAGAACAGCTGCGGCAGGTTGGCCGCATAGGCCGGCGCCACCTTGATCATGTCGATCGACCGCATCCGGGTGGCCAGCAAGCTTTGGTGGCCGTCGCGCATGGTGGTGTCGGTGATCAGCAGCTTTTTCTGCGCCCGCATCCAATCTGCCACCGCTTGCGGGCCTTTTTGTTCCAGCAGATTGCGCGTGCCCATTGCGGGTTCAAGCATCGGCTTTGGCGCGCGCGGGGTGCGCGCTTCGGCATGTGGCTTTGGCCGACCTGCGGTTTCGGGATGCCCGTTCACCGTGATATCGGCGATATAGGTCAGAATTTTCGTCGCCCGATCCCGCCGCTTTTTGAACTGGAACAGCTCTGGCGTGGTGTCGATGAACTTGGTGGTATAGGTGCTGTCAAGGAAAGTCGGATGCTTTAACAGGTTGATCACAAACTCAATATTCGTCGAGACCCCACGAATGCGGAACTCGCGCAGCGCGCGGTCCATCCGCCGGATCGCGGCCGAAGGCGTTGGCGCAAGGGCTGTGACCTTGACCAACAGACTGTCATAATAGCGCGTGATCACCCCGCCCGCATAGGCGGTGCCGCCGTCCAGACGAATGCCCATGCCGGTGGCCGAGCGGTAAGCGGTCAGCCGGCCATAGTCGGGGATAAAGTTGTTTTGCGGGTCTTCCGTCGTCACGCGGCACTGCAGCGCATGGCCGTTCAGGCGGATGTCTTCTTGCCGCGCCATGCCAGTGGCTTGCTCAAGCGTCTTACCCTCGGCAATCAGGATCTGGGCCTGCACGATGTCGATGCCGGTGACCTGTTCGGTCACCGTATGTTCGACCTGAACGCGCGGGTTTACCTCGATAAAGTAGAATTTCTCATCGTCCATATCCATCAGGAATTCGACGGTGCCGGCGCATTCATAGCCAACATGGGCGCAGATTTTTCGGCCCAGCTCGCAGACTTCCGCGCGCTGGGCTTGGGTCAAATAGGGGGCAGGTGCGCGCTCGACCACCTTTTGGTTGCGCCGCTGCACGGTGCAATCGCGCTCGAACAGATGGTAAATCGCGCCGTGTTTGTCGCCCAGGATCTGCACTTCGACGTGGCGCGCGCGCAGAATCATCTTTTCCAGATAGCCCTCGCCGTTGCCAAAGGCGGCTTCGGCCTCGCGGCGGCCCTCGCGCACCTTATCCACCAGCTCGGATTCCGACAGGATCGGCCGCATGCCGCGCCCGCCGCCGCCCCAAGAGGCCTTGAGCATAAAGGGATAGCCGACCGCTGCCGCCTGCGCCTTGATCAGATCGAAGTCATCGCCCAAAACATCCGTGGCCGGAATTACCGGAACGCCGGCCTCGACCGCCACCCGCCGCGCCGAGGCTTTGTCGCCAAGCGCGCGCATGGTTTCGGCCTTGGGGCCGATAAAGGTGATGCCGGCCTGCTCGCAAGCCTCTACAAAATCAGGGTTTTCTGACAAAAGCCCATAGCCGGGGTGGATCGCATCTGCCCCCGCGGCCTTGGCGACGCGGATGATTTCGGGGATGCTCAGATAGGCGCCCACGGGGCTTAACCCCTCGCCGATCAGATAGGCCTCATCCGCCTTAAAGCGGTGCAGCGACAGCTTGTCTTCCTCGGCATAGACGGCGACGGTTTTCTTGCCCATCTCGTTGGCGGCGCGCATGACGCGGATGGCGATTTCACCGCGGTTGGCGATCAGGATCTTTTTAAAGTCGGTCATGGGGTGCTCCGTTAGGCGCGGAAGGGGGCTCTCACGCCAAACCATATCCACGCTGCGGTGCAGCGCAAGGGCAGCCAGCGGCTATTTGCAACGGTTTTGCGAAAGCCTTGGTCAGATCGAGGGGTGTTGCCTAAATAATAGGCAGCGCAAAAACAAAACGCGCCCAAAGTATCGGGCGCGTTGCGGTTTTGATCATATTTTACTGCTATTCGCCGCGCGGAACCTGCCGGTTCGATAGCGGCACCTCTTCCAGAAAAAATGCAAAGATCAGCCCAACCGCCGCCAAAGCCGCCGCAATCAGATAGATCGGGTGGATCGCCTGCACCACGGTTTCGGCAAGATTGGCCTGTTGTTCGGGGCTTAGGCGCGCCAAGGTTTGCGGGCCGATGTTGCCGCCTTCGCCCAAGGGCAGACCCTGCGACATCCGCGCAGCAAACAGCGTGCCAAAGGCCGCAACCCCCAGCGAGCCACCGGTCTGGCGCACCATGATGCCCGCCGCCGTAGCCGTGCCCAAACTCTCACGCGGGACAGCATTTTGCACCGCCGTTGTCACCACCGGAAAGATGCAGCCCATGCCCAGCCCGACCAAGGCCAACGCCAGCGTGAAAACCACCATATTGCTGTGCTGCGTCATGAAGGACAGCGACATCATCCCCGCAAAAAGCAGCGCCATTCCCAGCTTTGGCAGCAGCAGATAGCGTCCGGTCTGACCCATGTAACGCCCTGAAAGGGTTGAGGTCAGCACGATCCCCAGCGTCATCGGAACCAACAGCAGGCCCGATTGCGTTGGCGTCGTGGCCTTGGCAATTTGCAAATAGAGCGGCACAAAGGTGATCGCGCCAAACAGCGCAACCCCTGCCACAAAGCCGATCACGCAAGTGACCCAAAACACGTTCAGCTTGAACAGCGACAGCGGCAAAATCGGCTCTTCGGCCCGCGCCTCGATCCAGACAAAGCCCAGCAGCGAGAGGACCGAGAGCGCAATCAGCCCAAAAGCTTCGGGTGAGCCCCAGCCAATGCTGCGCCCGCCCAAACTGCTGACCAGCGTCAGCGCGCCTAGGCCCAAGGTCAGCGCGACCGCACCTGCATAGTCGATCTTATGGCGCACACGATTAGCTTGTGCTTTGAAACTTATGGCAAAAATCCCAACGGCAATCAGCCCCAAGGGGATATTGATGAAAAAGATCCAGTGCCAATTCAAATATTGTACAAAGCCGCCACCGACCAAGGGGCCGACCACCGAAGAGGTGGCAAAGACCGCCGCAAAAACCCCTTGCACCTTGCCACGATCGCGCGGCGCAATCACATCGCCCACCACCGACAGCGCCAGCACAAACAACCCACCGCCGCCCAGCCCTTGCACTGCGCGTGCAAAGATCAAAAAGCTCATGGATCCGGCAATGCCGCAGAGGGCCGAGCCCAGCAAGAACAGCGAGACCGAGACAAAAACCATGGTTCGCCTTCCGTAAAGATCACCCAGTTTGCCATAAAGCGGGGCGACCACGGTCGAGGTCAGCACATAGGCCGTCACCACCCAGCTTAAATGATCCAAACCGCCCAGATCAGCAACAATTGTCGGCAGCGCTGTCGAGACGATGGTCTGATCCAAGGCCGCCAACAATAGCAACATGCCGATGGAGATAATCACCAGTCTGATCGGAGCGGGCGGGGTGGGGGATATATGCGCAGACAAAAATGCCTCCTGTCGCAGGGTTCTCCCATGGCTATGCTGAAGTGATATGCGTGTCAATCTCACATAGCTACACCTGTCATCTAATTGACATAAACATCTAAATTATGTTAAGTCACATTCAAATCGCCCGTGGTCTTTCGCCGCGGCCGCAAGACAGGAGGGCCGCAATGTCAGTCTCTAAGTGGCAAGGCTACAGCGCAGAGGTTTCCAAAAGGTTACAAAGCGGCGGCTATTCGGCAGATTCTGCGGCGGCCTTGCTTGATTTCGATGCCGAGATGTTTCGCCTAATGCGGTCAATCGTGAAGGGTGAGTTGCCGGCGCAACTGATGTCTGAAATGGGTCAAGGCCTTGATCTTGCGCAGTTTCAAGCGCTGACTGCCATCATGCGTTTACAAGGCGGCATTGGGGGGCGTGACCCGCAAGAAGCCACGGTTGGCCTGGTTGCTGCCGAGCTGAACGTCGATCCGTCGCGCGCAAGCCGCATTGTGTCTGATCTGATCGGGGCTGGCCTGTTGCGTCGCGATGTCAGCCAAAGCGACGGTCGCAAATCCATCCTAAACCTGACCCACAGCGCCACCGCCCTGCTTTTGGCCTTTCGGGATCTGAAATGGGCCAAGACGATGCAGGTCTTTGCCAATTGGACAGAAGCGGAAATTTGCAGCTTTTCCCAGCTTTTTCTGCGCTACAACGAAGGCATGCGGGCCGCTTACCCCTCCCGGGATTAGATTTTCGACAAAACACGCGAACATTGCGCGAACATGTCGTTGCCTCTGTGAAATTTCCGGTTAGAATGTGGCTATGGAAGAATGGGATGACTCTTTGGCGCCTGCGCCAAAAATACCGCTGTCGCAGCGTGCGCTTGGTCAGGGCGGCGCGCGGCCCGCGCCCTATCTGGATGATCTAAACCCCGCGCAACGCGAGGCGGTCGAGGCGCTGGATGGTCCGGTTTTGATGCTGGCAGGCGCTGGCACCGGCAAGACCAAGGCGCTGACCTCGCGCATTGTGCATCTGCTGAATATGGGTAAGGCCCGCCCGAATGAGATCTTGTCGGTGACTTTCACCAACAAAGCCGCGCGCGAGATGAAGCTGCGGGTGGGGCGGCTGCTGGGCGATGTGGCCGAGGGCATGGCGTGGATGGGCACCTTCCATTCGCTTTCGGTGAAAATCCTGCGCCGCCATGCTGAACTTGTTGGTTTGAAAAGCAATTTCACCATTCTGGACACGGACGATCAGCTGCGGCTTTTGAAACAGCTGATTGCTGCCAACAACATCGACGAAAAACGCTGGCCCGCACGGATGATGGCCAGCATCATCGATTCGTGGAAGAACCGCGCGCTGACGCCTGACCGTGTGCCTTCGGGCGAAGCCGCCGCTTATGACAACCGCGGAACCGAGATTTATGAGCAATATCAAGAGCGTCTGCGCACGCTGAACGCCACCGATTTTGGCGATCTGTTGTTGCATTGCGTGGTGATCTTTCAAAAACACCCCGATGTCTTAGAGCAATATCAGCGCTGGTTCCGCTATATTCTGGTCGACGAATACCAAGACACCAACGTCGCGCAATATCTGTGGCTGCGGCTTTTGGCGCAAAGTCACCGCAATATCTGCTGCGTCGGTGATGATGACCAATCCATCTATGGGTGGCGCGGCGCCGAAGTCGGCAATATCTTGCGGTTTGAAAAAGATTTCCCCGGTGCCAAGGTGGTGCGGCTGGAACAAAACTACCGCTCGACCGCGCATATTCTTGCTGCGGCTTCGGGGGTGATTGCCTCGAATGCGGGTCGTTTGGGCAAGACGCTTTGGACGGCGGGCGAGATGGGCGAAAAGCTGCGGCTGATCGGCCATTGGGACGGCGAGGAAGAGGCGCGCTGGATCGGCGAAGAGATCGAGGCCGCGCAACGCGGGCGGCGCAACATTCACGCGGTGTCGTTGAACCAAATCGCGATCCTTGTGCGCGCCTCGCATCAGATGCGCGCCTTTGAAGACCGGTTTTTGACCATTGGGCTGCCCTACCGCGTCATCGGTGGCCCGCGCTTTTACGAGCGGCAAGAAATTCGCGATGCGATGGCCTATTTCCGTCTTGCCGTCAGCCCGGAAGACGATCTGGCCTTTGAACGCGTGGTCAATCTGCCCAAACGCGGGCTGGGCGATAAGGCGCAAGGCGATATTCAACGCGAGGCACGCGGGCTTGGCCTGCCGCTGCTGGAGGGTGCGCGCAGCTTACTCGCGCGGGCGGGGATCGGCGGCAAGGGTGCCGGGCAATTGCGCCAATTTGTCGAAGGGGTTGATCGCTGGCATGTGGCCGTGCTTGGGGCCAGCCAAAGCCATATCGAGCTGGCCGAGATCATCTTGGATGAAAGCGGCTACACCACGATGTGGCAAAACGACAAAACCCCCGAGGCTGCGGGGCGGCTTGAAAACCTGAAGGAACTTGTCAAAGCGCTGGAGCAATTTGACAGTCTACAGGGGTTTTTGGAACACGTTAGCCTGATCATGGAAAACGAATCCGAAGAGGCGGTGGAAAAAGTGTCGATCATGACGCTGCACGCCGCTAAGGGGTTGGAATTCCCCGTGGTTTTCCTGCCCGGTTGGGAGGATGGCCTGTTCCCCAGCCAGCGCAGCATGGACGAATCCGGCAAAAAGGGCCTCGAGGAAGAGCGCCGTTTGGCCTATGTGGGCATCACCCGGGCCGAGCAGTTGTGCACGATTTCCTTTGCCTCGAACCGTCGGGTCTATGGGCAATGGCAAAGCCAATTGCCCAGCCGTTTCATTGACGAGCTGCCCGAAGACCATGTTGCTGTGCTGACCCCGCCGGGGCTTTATGGCGGCGGTTACGGTGCGGCTGCGCCGAGCTATGGCTCCTCGCTTGAAGACCGCGTGGGCAAGGCCGATCCCTATAACTCGCCGGGCTGGAAGCGGATGCAAGACCGCGCCACGACCCGCCCTATCGCGCAACCGCGCGAGGCGCGGGCGGTGACGATTGACGCCGCCGCGGTTTCGTCCTTTGTGACGGGGGACCGGGTGTTTCACCAGAAATTCGGCTATGGCGAGATTGTCGGCATCGAAGGCGATAAGCTGCATATCGAATTTGATCATGCCGGTGCCAAGATGATCGTGGCGCGTTGGGTCGTGGCCGCACATGAGGTGGGCGAGGTGCCGTTTTAGGCCCGCAGCCGCGCAAGGCCTGCCACCAATAGCCCTGCGGCCAGCCCCCAAAACGCAGCGCCGATGCCAAAGGCTGCCACGCCAGAGGCCGTGACCACCAGCGTGACCACGGCAGCAAAGCGTGTAGGCTCGGGCGTAAAGCCCGCAACCAGCGCGCCCATCAGCGGGCCCAGCAGCGCCAGCGCCACCAGCGCCGTCATCAAAGCCGTGGGCAAGGCTGCCAAAATCGGCACGATCACCGGCCCCAGAAGCCCCAACACCAGCCAAACCGCCGCGTAAATCACCCCGGTTTTCCAGCGTTGGCTGCGGTCTGGGTGGGTGTCTTCACCCAGACAAATCGCCGCCGTGATCGCGGCCATGCTGACCGGATGCGCGCCAAAAAGCCCTGAAATCACGGAAAGACCCCCCGTCACCCCCAGCGCTGGTCGCACCGGCGGCGCGTAGCCTGCCGCGCGCAAGACCGCAAATCCGGGCAGGTTTTGCGAGGCCATGGTAACCAGATAGAGCGGCACCCCCAGCCCCAACAGCACATCCCAGCGAAAGGCGGGGGCGATAAACTCTAGATGCGGCAGCGGCAGGTGCAGGCTTGGCAGATGCGCGGCGCCTGTCACAAAGGCCAAAACCACGCCAAGGCTCAGCGCTGCCAGCACCGCCACCGCCGGATTATAAAGCCGCACCAGCAGGAAAACCGCAGCCATCGGCAGCACTAGGGCGGGCAGGGCCTGCGCCGCCGCCGTGCCTTTCAGGCAAAACGGCAGCAAAACGCCTGCCAGCATCGCCGCTGCCACCCCGTCGGGGATCTGCGCCACCAGCCGCCCCAAGGGGCGCAGCGCCCCCGTCAGCGCCACCAACACACCTGATAGCACAAAGGCGCCCACGGCTTCGGCCATGCTGACCCCCGTGCTGGCTGCAATCAGCGCAGCCCCGGGGGTCGACCAAGCCAGCACCACCGGCACCTTTGACTGCGCACTGAGCAGGGCCGAGCCGATGGCTTTGGCCACACAAACCGCAAACACCCAGCTTGCCGTCTGGCCGGGCGTCGCGCCCACCGCTGCGGCTGCCGAAAGCACCAGCGCAATCGTCGAGCCATAGCCAACCAAGGCCGCCACAAGGGCCGCTGAAACCATAGATAAACGCATAAAGCCCCCGACAGTTTTTCCAACTATCGCGGGCGCTTGGGCAATGTTCAAGAGAGGAAGCGGCGGCACCCGCAGGGAGGAGGAGAGCAGGTGCCGCCTGATCGTCGGGCCAGGGAGGAGGTTGGCCGTTCGAAAGACCGGCAGCAGGTTCAGGGAGGAGGTTGAACCGCTGCCTACCATTCGGCCAGGGAGGAGGTTGGCCGAAGTGTTCTATGCGGCGGCCCCCCTCGGGAGGAGGTAAGAGGAGCCGCCTAATCGTCGGGCCAGGGAGGAGGTTGGCCTTTCGAATTCAGGTGGCGGCGATCCAGGGAGGAGGTTGGATCACCGCCAATCCGCCAGGCCCAGGGAGGAGGAGGGGCCTTACGAAGAGAATAAAAAGGCGACGGCGCTAGGGAGGAGGAGCGCGCCGCCGCGCCATGAAACTGGTCTCGGGGAGGAGGATCGAGACCGGTTCAGGGATTACTTGCCGTAGGCCGCCTCACGGGCGATCTCGGAGATCATCGAGCGGGCAATGCCCAGGTCTGCCAATTCGCGCTCATTCAGGCTGCGCAGCTCGGTCAGGGTCTGGGTGTAGACGCGGCGGCGTTGCAGGGCGACACCAAAGCCGGTGAAGGCGCTGCTGATGCGGTCAAACAAAAAGGTCTGCGCCGTGCGTGTCGAATTTACATAAGCCATTTTACATCTCACTCTTCTGATCTAGCGGCTGGGTTGACCGGATGTCTTACCCTCGTCTTCCGCTGTTAGGGGTAACATGGCGTATATGCTGCACCTGCACAATGGGATTAACGGCAATGCTGCCATGCAGCAAATGCATGGCTCTTCATCACAAAAAGTTCATAATTAACATAGATTTCGGGTGAAATTTGAGCATTTGGTCAACAGGGGCTTGTCCTTTGCTGCAAAGCGAACAAGTTTGCCCAAAGCGTGTCTAAAATTGGGGCAAAGGAAAAACCATGTCAGTCACCCGCGAAGATGTCCTCTTGGTTCTCTCTGGGGTTGTGGTGCCCGGTGGCACGCTGGTGTCGCAAGATTTGATCCGCGCGCTGCAAATTGATGGTGGCGCGATTCGATTTGTGATCGAGGCCGCAAACCCTGATGCGGCGCGCGCGCTGGCCCCTGCACAGGCTGCTGCCGAAGCTGCGCTGCGCGGGCTTGCGGGCGTGGTCTCGGTGCAGGTGGTGATGACCGCGCATGGCCCCGCCGCCAAAGCGCCGCCGCCAAATCTTGGCGCGCCGGCAGGGCAGGGCGTCAAGATCGGCCAGCATCCCACGCCACATCAAGGCGGCCCCGCGCGGATCAACGGCATTGACCGCATCATCGCGGTGGGCTCGGGCAAAGGCGGGGTCGGCAAATCAACGGTCTCTTCCAACCTTGCGGTGGCGCTGGCCAAGCAAGGCCGCCGCGTTGGGCTTTTGGATGCCGATATCTATGGCCCCAGCCAGCCACGGATGATGGGGGTGTCCAAGCGACCTGCCTCGGCCGATGGCAAGATCATCGAACCGCTGCATGCGCATGGCGTCACGATGATGTCGATTGGCCTGATGCTGAAGGAAGACGAGGCGGTGATCTGGCGTGGCCCAATGATCATGGGGGCTTTGCAGCAATTGCTGACCCAGGTGGCTTGGGGGGAATTGGATGTGCTGATCATTGATCTGCCGCCGGGCACCGGTGATATTCAACTCACCCTGTGCCAGCGCACGCATCTGACCGGCGCGATTGTGGTCTCGACCCCGCAAGACGTCGCCTTGCTCGATGCCCGCAAAGCGCTGGATATGTTCCAAAAGCTGAAAACGCCGGTGCTGGGGCTGATCGAGAATATGTCGACCTATATCTGCCCCAATTGCGGCCATGAAGAGCATCTTTTCGGCCATGGCGGGGTTGCAGCCGAGGCCAAGCGGCTGGATTTGCCGTTCTTGGGCGAATTGCCCTTGTCGATAGATGTGCGCATCGCAGGCGACAGTGGCACGCCGATTGCGGCAGGCGAAGGCGCGCATGCCGAGGCCTATGCCCGTTTGGCCCACCGCCTGATTGCGGGCGGCATGGCCTGATCTTTAAGGCAGCCTGAAACCAAAGGCCTGCCGTGGCGGCATCGAGCCGCCACGGCAGGCATTGCCATGGAAGATAACACTGGCGCGTGCTTTTGGGATAGGTCGGCGAAATCCGATGAGACCGAATCACTCCTTTGGGAAATCATGGGAAATACGGCTTTTTCTGCCGCATGCGGCTGGTTTTTGCCTATTTTTGTTGGGTAAACCGCATGTGATGCGCTCTTATTTCCTGAAATCAGAAAAAAATTGGGACAGCATGGGCTTGCAGCTTGGCGGTGAGGTTTATCTACATGTAGTGGTAGTGTCGTCGTGTTCACCTAGGTTTATCCGGATTCTGAGGGTATTGCCCACCAGATAGTGTTTTCAGTCCTGCTTTGTCACAATATCTGGCGGGTTGATCCCAAAAATTTCCATTGCTTCCCATGAAATCCCATGTCATTCCTTTTCTCACGGAAGACGAGACGGTCAAAAAACGACGCAGGGGCAGCGATAGACCCCGAACAAGGCGCAAAAAGACAGGCTCATACAGGCAACCGCTTTCGCCTTCCCTCAGATCCGGCGCGCAAGCGAGCAGACATCTCCCCCAGGTGGTTTGCGCAGCAGGACGCCCAGCGATGGGACAGACGGCGGATCGAGCAGTGGCAGCAGCTCGATCCGCCATTTCTATTTTAGGACGAGGGTGATCCTCGCAAAGGAGCCGGAAGGCCGATGGTGAGTGAGGCGTTCAGAGGTGAGTTCTACCAAAAGGTAGACAGCAAGGCGCGGGTTTCGATCCCGGCTGCCTTCCGCCGCATTCTGGAAGTCGAAGACCCCGCCACCGAAGACAATGCCCGCCCGCGCGTCTATATGGTTTATGGCGGCAAATCCCGGAATTTTGTTGAATGCTATTCGCGCGCAGGGGCCGATGCTTTGGCCGCCAAGATCGAAGCGATGGAGCTTGGCTCGCCCGCGCGTGACCGCGCTGAACGCGATCTGATTTCGCGTTCGGTGATGATCGAGGTGGAACCTGACGGCCGCATCGTTTTGCCGGCCAAGGTGCGCGCCAAGATGGGCTTTGCGCCTGAAGACAGTGGCGGCGAGGCGGCGTTTGCGGGCTTTACCAATCGGTTCAAGCTCTATCGCCGCGAAGTCTATGACGCCGAAAACGATGCTGAAGATGACGATGATGTAGATCCGCTGACCCTTGTGGGTCGTGCGATGAGGGCAGGGTAAGATGGCACAGACAAGCGATCAGACCATCGGTCGCGCGCCACATATTCCTGTGTTGTTGCGGCCTTTGTTGGCGGCTGTGGCCCCGGTTCGGGGCCTTTGGCTTGATGGCACCTTTGGCGCGGGCGGCTATACGCGCGGGCTGCTTGCGGCGGGGGCTGACTGCGTCATCGGCGTAGACCGCGATCCTTTGGCCTTGGAATTGGCGGCCCCTTGGGCGGGAGAATACGGTAATCGGCTGCGGCTGGTGGCGGGCAATTTCTCGGATATGGACCGCCACGCGGGGGCCGAGCTGGACGGTGTTGTGCTGGATCTGGGCGTGTCCTCGATGCAGATTGATCTGGCCGAGCGCGGCTTTTCCTTTCAAAAAGACGGCCCGCTTGACATGCGGATGAGCCAATCGGGCCCTTCGGCTGCGGATCTGGTCAATACCGGCTCTGAAGAAACGCTGGCAAATATCCTTTACCATTTTGGCGAAGAGCGCGCCTCGCGCCGCATCGCCCATGCGATTGTCGAGGCCCGCACCGCCAATCCGATCACCACCACGCTGCGGCTGGCCGAGATCGTCTCGAAATGCCTGCCGCGTCCAAAGCCCGGGCAAAGCCATCCTGCGACCCGCAGCTTTCAGGCGCTGCGCATCGCGGTGAATGAGGAATTCGCCCAGCTTGTGCAGGGGCTTGCTGCGGCAGAGCGGGCGTTGAAGCCCGGCGGTCTGCTGGCGGTTGTGACCTTTCATTCGCTGGAAGATCGCGTCGTCAAACGCTTTTTCCAGCAGGCGGCGGGCGAAGAGCCCAATGCCAACCGCTACGCGCCGGTGAAAACCGAAACCACGGCGCGCTTTACGCTGGTGACGCGCAAGGCTGTTGGCCCTGACGATGAAGAGCTGGCCGAAAACCCGCGCGCACGTTCCGCCAAATTACGGGTGGCGCGGCGCACGGCTGCCCCTGCCGTTGATGTCGATGCCGCCAGCCTGAACGCCCCTGATCTGCCGCAATCCTCTGGCCGGAAAGGACGTCGCTGACCGATGCGCCCGCTGCTTTATGCTTTGTCATTCCTTGCTGTGATGGCCTTGGGGTTCTGGGCCTACCGCGAAAACTATACCACCCAAGACGCCTTGGGCGAGGTGTCGCAGCTGCAAAATGAAATCGCTGATCTGCGCGACAGCCTGACGGTGCAGCGCGCCGAATGGGCCTATCTGAACCGCCCCGACCGGCTGCGCGATCTGGCGACGATCAATTTTGACCGGCTGGGCTTGCTGCCGATGGCGCCCGAGCAATTCGGCAGCGCCGCACAAATCGCCTTTCCTCCGCCGCCACTCAGCCCAAGTCTTGATATCACCGGCGCGCAATCGGTGGCCGGGGTGCTGAACGCCGATCCAGAAGAGGCCTCGACGCCATGACCCGCATTCCGCTGCGCCCGCTTGCCCGCATTCTTGACGCCCGCACCAAGGGTGAAAATCCTGATGCCATCGAACGCGAAAACCTGCGGCTGCGCCACGAACAGATGCGCGACAAATCCCGGGGTCGTGCGCAGCTGCGTCTGGTGGTCTTGGCGCTGTGCTTTTTCTCGGCTTACGGGCTGATCGGGGCGCGGATGGCGATGCTGGCGGGCACCCAGCCGGTCGAGCCGCGCTCGGCCTCGACGCGCAATGACATCGAGGCTTCGCGCGCCGATATTCTGGACCGCAACGGTCGTGTGCTGGCGACCAATATGCTGACCCATGCGCTTTATGTGCAGACCCGCGATCTGGTCGACCCCGCCCATGCAGCGCAAGAGCTGGCGCGGATTTTCCCTGATCTGGATGCCAAGACCCTGCTGCGCCGCTTTACCGATGGGCGCAGCTTTTTGTGGGTGCGCCGCGTGCTGTCGCCCGAGCAGATGCAGCAAGTGCATGAGATCGGCGATCCGGGCCTGTTGTTTGGCCCGCGCGAGATGCGGCTTTACCCCAACGGCACGCTGGCGGCTCATGTCTTGGGCGGCACCAGCTTTGGCGCCGAGGGCGTTGCTTCGGCAGAAGTCATCGGCACTGCCGGGATCGAGCGTTATGAAGACAGCCGTCTGCGCGATCCGGCCCAAGCCAATACGCCGCTTGTTACCTCGTTGGATCTGACCGTTCAGACCACGGTCGAAGAGGTGCTGCAAACAGGCATGACCATGATGAACGCCAAGGGCGGTGCGGCGATCTTGATGGATGTGAACACCGGCGAAGTTGTCAGCCTTGCCGCCTTGCCAACCTTTGACCCCAATGACCGCCCCGCCAATCCGGTTTCGGGCGATCCTAGCGACAGCCCGCTGTTCAATCGCGCGGTGCAGGGGATTTACGAGCTGGGCTCGACCTTTAAAATCTTTGCTGTTGCACAGGCGATGGAGCTTGGCCTTGTCACCCCAGACACGCTGGTCGATGCCAATGCGCCAATGCGCTGGGGCAAGTTCAAGATCAACGAGTTTGAAGGCCATAACTATGGCCCGCTGCTATCGGTTGCCGATGTCATCGCCAAATCTTCGAACGTTGGCACCGCCCATATCGCGCTGATGATCGGCGGCGAGCGGCAGCAGACCTTTTTGCGCAGCCTTGGTTTGTTTGATGCATCGCCCGTCGAGCTGGCCGAGGCGCGCGGCGCCAAGCCGCTGTTGCCCAAGCGCTGGGCCGATATTGTCACCATCACCGCCTCTTATGGTCACGGCGTTGGCGGCAGCCCGATGAACCTTGCCGCAGCCTATGCCACCATCGCCAATGGCGGCATCAAGGTCACACCAACGCTGCTGAAACGCACCAGCCCGATGCAGGGCGAGCGGATTATCAGCGAAGAAACCTCGAAACTTTCCGTTGGCATGATGCGCCGCGTGGTCACTGAAGGCACCGCCAGCATGGGCGAGGTGCCGGGTTATTTCGTGGCTGGCAAAACCGGCACCGCCGAAAAGCCAAAGCAGGGCGGGGGCTATGATCGCGACCGTGTGGTCAATACCTTTGCCTGCGTGTTTCCGGCCAATGATCCGAAATATGTGCTGATCGTCACGCTGGACGAGCCGACCGAGAACACCGGCCCGAAACCCCGCCGCACCGCGGGTTGGACTGCCGTTCCCGTGGCCGCCGAAGTGATCCGCCGCACCGCCCCGCTTTTGGGACTGCGGCCGCAGGTTGAAGTTCTTGCGCCCGATGAGGTAACAGCCGTCAAGCCCTAACCCCGATTAAAGGTGCAGATCATGGCAGACCGGCCAAAGACCCTTTCCGACCTTGGCCTTACCGCCCGCGCGGGCCGCGATCCACAGCTGCTTGGGCTGACGCTGGACAGCCGTGCTGTGCGGCCGGGATTTTTGTTTGCCGCCATGCCCGGCAGCCATGTGCATGGTGCGGCCTATATCGCCAAAGCGCTGGAACTGGGGGCTGTGGCTATTTTGACCGATGCCACAGGGGCGGCTTTGGCAGCCGAGGCGCTGGCAGGCGCGCCGGCGGCTTTGGTGGTTGCCGCTGACCCGCGCGAGGCTTTGGCACGCGCAGCCGCGCTGTGGTTTGGCGCGCAGCCTGCGACGATGGTTGCGGTGACGGGCACCAATGGCAAAACCTCTGTCGCGACCTTTGCGCGGCAAATCTGGATGGCGCTGGGCAAGCCTGCGATCAACATTGGCACCACCGGGGTGGAAGGCGCCTGGAGCGCGCCCTCGTCGCATACCACGCCCGACCCGATCACCCTGCACCAGATGCTGGCGCTTGCCGCCGCCGATGGCGTGACCCATGCCGCGATGGAGGCCTCGTCGCACGGGTTGGACCAGCGCCGTCTTGACGGGGTGCGCCTGCGCGCGGCGGGGTTCACCAACTTTACCCAAGACCATCTGGACTATCACCACACCTTTGACGCTTATTTCGCCGCCAAAGCTGCGCTTTTTGATCGGGTTTTGCCCGAAGATGGCACCGCCGTGATCAATATGAACGATCCGCGCGGCATCGATATCGCCAATATCGCGGTGGCACGCGGGCAAAGCCTGATCTCGGTGGGCCATGGCGAGGGCTGCGATCTGCGCATTCTGGGCCAACGCTTTGACGCCAAGGGTCAAGACCTGCGGCTTGACTGGAAGGGCACGCCCTATCAGGTGCATCTGAACCTTGTTGGCGGATTTCAGGCGGAAAACGTGGCGCTTGCGGCCGCCTTGGTGATTGCCGCAGGCAGCCCCGCGCGCGATGTGTTTCATGTGCTGCCACAGCTGACCGGCGTGCGCGGCCGGATGCAGCTTGCGGGCACGCGCAAGAATGGCGCGAGTGTTTATGTCGATTACGCCCATACCCCCGACGCCATCGCCACTGCTTTGCGCGCGCTGCGCCCGCATGTGATGGGGCGGCTGATCGTGGTGTTCGGGGCTGGTGGCGACCGCGATGCCAGCAAGCGCCCGCTGATGGGTCAAGCAGCACGCGACAATGCCGATATCTTGTTTGTCACCGATGATAACCCGCGCTCGGAAGACCCTGCGCTGATCCGTGCCGCGATCCTTACCGCTTGCCCCGATGCCAATGAGGTTGGTGATCGCGCCGAAGCCATCCTTTTGGGGGTCGATGCGCTGCAAGCTGGCGATGCCTTGCTGATTGCGGGCAAGGGGCATGAGACCGGGCAAACCATTGACGGCAATATCTATCCCTTTGACGATTTGGAACAGGCCAGCATTGCCGTGGCCGCTTTGGATGATCTGCTATGACGCTTTGGACCTCTGCCGATGCTGTAACGGCCACCGCTGGCCGCACCACCGCCGATTGGGCGGCGCTTGGCGTGTCGATCGACACCCGCACGCTGCAAAAGGGCGATCTTTTTGTGGCGTTGAAAGACATCCGCGATGGCCATGACTTTGTGGCGCTTGCCTTGGAAAAAGGGGCTGCTGCCGCGCTGGTCAGCCATATCCCCGCAGGCCTGCCCGCCGATGCACCACTTTTGGTGGTGCCGGATGTGCTGGTGGCACTTGAACAGCTGGGCCGCTTTGCCCGTGCGCGCAGCCGTGCGCGGGTGGTTGGGGTGACCGGATCGGTCGGTAAAACCTCGACCAAGGAAATGCTGCGGATGATCTTGGGCGGGCAGGGCGTCACCCATGCCGCTGAGGCGAGCTATAACAACCACTGGGGCGTGCCGCTGACCCTTGCGCGCCTGCCTGCCGCGGCCGATTTCGCGGTGATCGAGATTGGCATGAACCACCCCGGCGAGATTGCCCCCTTGGCCCGCATGGCAGCGCCCGATGTGGTGCTGATCACGACCGTGGCCGCCGCGCATATGGAAGCCTTTGCCTCGCTTGAAGGCATCGCTGCCGAAAAAGCCGCGATCCTTGACGGCTTGCGCGCAGGCGGCACCGCGATCTTGCCTGCTGATCTGACTGTCAGCCCGATTTTGCTGGCCAAAGCTGCCGAAGTCGGCGCCAAGACCCTGACCTTTGGCGCAACACAGGCCGATTATCAGCTGACCTCGGTGCAGATCGGCGAGACGGCGACCATCGTCAAAGCCACGCGCCACGGGGTTGGCTTTCTGTACAAGGTGCTTTCGCCCGGCCGTCATTTCGCCGCCAATGGTCTGGCCGCCTTGGCGGTTGCCGATGCGCTGGGGCTTGATGCGGTGATAGCGGCCACAGACCTTGGCCGCTGGCAGCCCCCCGCAGGCCGTGGCACGCGTGAAAAGATCCTGCTCGATACGCTGGATGAAACCAGCTTTGATCTGATCGACGATGCCTTTAACGCCAATCCTGCCTCGCTTGCCGCCGCTTTGGATGTTCTGATCGCCGCCAAGCCGCAAGACGGTGTTGGCCGTGTCGGGCGAGGCCGCCGCATCGCTGTCTTGGGCGATATGCTGGAACTGGGGACAACCGAGATCGACCTGCACAAGGCCGTGGCCAGCCATCCGCAGCTGGCCAAGATCGACATCATCCATTGCGTTGGCCCCCGCATGAAGCATCTGTGGGACATGTTGCCAAAAACGCAACGCGGCCAGTGGCACGAGGCGGCTCCGGCTTTGGCAGCCCATGCCCGCACGCTGATTGACGCCGGGGACATCGTTTTGGTCAAAAGCTCCAAAGGCATAAAAACCAGCCTCGTCGTTGACGCCCTGCGCAAATTGGGGCAGAGCCTCGCCGCAGCGTCTGGCGACGCAAACAAGGATCAGGCGTAATGTTCTACTGGCTTACAGAATTCTCGGACGGCGGTGATATCTTTAACCTGTTCCGCTATATCACCTTTCGCGCCGGCATGGCCTTTGTCACCGCGCTGATCTTTGGCTTTATCTTTGGGCGACCGCTGATTGACCTGTTGCGCCGCAAGCAGGGCAAGGGCCAGCCCATTCGCGATGACGGCCCGCAAAGCCATTTCGTCAAGGCAGGCACGCCAACGATGGGCGGTCTGTTGATCCTTTCGGCGCTGATGTTTTCCACCCTGCTTTGGGCGCGGCTGGACAATGCCTATGTTTGGATCGTGGTTCTGGTGACGCTGGCCTTTGGGCTGATCGGCTTTGCCGATGATTTCGCCAAGGTCAGCAAGCAAAACACCAAGGGCGTCTCGGGCAAGACCCGCATGTTGGCGGGGCTGCTGATTGCAGCGCTTGCAAGCTATGCTGCGGCCTCGTTCCATCCGCCCGCGCTGACCAACCAGCTGGCGGTGCCGCTGTTCAAAAACGTGCTGATCAACCTGTCGTATTTCTTTGTGCCCTTTGGCATGATTGTGATCGTGGGGGCTGCCAATGCGGTGAACCTGACCGACGGGCTGGATGGGCTGGCCATCATGCCGGTGATGATCGCGGCCGGCACTCTGGGTGTGATCGCCTATATCGTTGGCAACTTTAACTTTTCCGAATATCTTGGCGTGCATTTTGTGCCGGGCACGGGCGAGCTGTTGATCTTTACCTCGGCGCTGTTTGGCGCGGGCTTGGGGTTCTTGTGGTATAACGCGCCGCCGGCTGCGGTGTTCATGGGCGACACCGGCAGCCTTGCCCTTGGCGGCGCGCTGGGCGCAATTGCGGTCTGCACCAAGCACGAGATCGTTCTGGCCATCGTCGGCGGTCTGTTCGTGGTCGAGGCGTTAAGCGTGATCATCCAAGTGCTTTACTTCAAACGCACCGGCAAACGTGTCTTCCTGATGGCCCCGATCCACCACCATTTCGAGAAAAAAGGCTGGGCCGAACCGCAAATCGTCATCCGCTTTTGGATCATCAGCCTGATCCTTGCCATGATCGGCCTTGCGACGCTGAAGGTGCGCTAAAGCCGCCGCACCCTAGCCTGCGGCCCATTGCGGCTTGGGGTGGGTTCGGTGCATTCTGCCGCTGATCCCTTTGAAAGGCGCTTCGATGATTCCCGTCACTGGCTATGCTGGCCGCAAAGTTGCTGTTCTTGGCCTTGGCCGCTCTGGTCTGGCGACCGCGCGGGCGCTTGTGGCGGGGGGCGCCGAGGCGCTGGTTTGGGATGACAGCCCCGAGGCGCGGGCGCGGGCCGAGGCCGAGGGCTTTGTCTGCCATGATCTGACCCGTGCCGGGGCCTTTGCCGAGGTGGCGCTTTTGGTCACCTCGCCCGGCATTGCGCATCTTTACCCCGCGCCGCACAAGCTGATTGCCCGCGCGCTTGACGCAGGCGTGCCGGTCGACAATGACATCGGCCTGTTTTTCCGCAGCTTTGCCACCAGCGCTTGGGATGATTTTGAAACCACGCCGCGGGTGATTTGCGTCACAGGGTCGAACGGCAAATCCACCACCACGGCGCTGATCCACCATATTCTCAGCGAAGACGGGCGGCCTTGCCAGATGGCGGGCAATATCGGGCGCGGCGTGCTGGATATGGACCCGGCCGAAGACGGCGAGGTGGTGGTGCTAGAGCTTTCCTCGTATCAAACCGAGCTTGCGCGCGCGCTGACGCCTGATATCGCGGTGTTCACCAACCTTTCGCCCGACCATCTGGACCGTCACAATGGCATGGGCGGCTATTTCGCGGCCAAGCGGCGCCTGTTTGCCGAAGGTGGCCCCGACCGCGCCGTGGTGGGGGTGGACGAGCCCGAGGGGCGGTTCTTGGCCAATCAATTGGCGGAAGGCCCGCAGGATGATCGGGTGATCCGCATCTCGTCGGGCAGCAAGTTGGAAGAATTTGGCTGGTCGGTCTTTGCGCGCAAGGGCTTTTTGTCGGAATGGCGGCGCGGCAAGCAGGTGGCCTCGATTGATCTGCGCGCGATTGCGGGCCTGCCGGGCGCGCATAACCACCAGAACGCCTGCGCGGCCTATGCCGCCTGCCGCAGTCTTGGGCTGGGGCCGAAACAGATCGAAGCCGCACTGCACAGCTTTGCAGGCCTACCGCACCGCAGCCAACTGGTGGGCGAGCGCGGCGGGGTGCGTTTTGTCAACGACAGCAAAGCCACCAATGTCGACAGTGCCGCCAAGGCGCTGCAAGCCTTTCCCGCCATTCGCTGGATCGCGGGCGGCATGGGCAAAGAGGGCGGGATTTCTGCGCTGCTGCCCTTTGTGGGCTCGGTGAAAAAGGCCTATCTGATTGGCCATTCGGCACGGGATTTCGCGCTAGAGCTGGGTGATCTGCCGCATGAGATCTGCGAGACCATGCAGCGCGCCGTCGCACGCGCCGCCGAAGAGGCCGAGGCGGGCGAGGTGGTGCTGCTGGCCCCGGCTGCCGCCTCGTTTGACCAATACCCAAACTTTGAAAAACGCGGCGAGGATTTTGCCGCACAGGTGCAGGCGCTGCCCGCCTAAGCCCGTGCGGGGCGGCAGGGCGGGGCGCAGCTTTGGCATAAAACCGCCTAGATCTTGCGGTTGGGCGCTGCCTTTTCTCTAGCCTTTGGCCGGTTTCTTAGCTACTCTTTCCTACAGATCCGAAGCAAATCGGGCATATCGGCAGCAACTCGGCAAAATACAGGCGGATTTCCAATGACAGAGATGGTCTATGGCTCGATGCCATCGCGCACATCTGAACCCGTGCTTCCACGCTGGTGGCGCACGATTGACAGATGGTCGCTGACGGCTGTGCTGATGCTGTTTGGCATTGGGCTGTTGCTGGGGCTTGCGGCCTCGGTGCCTCTGGCCGAACGCAATGGTTTGCCCTCGTTCTACTATGTGCAGCGGCAGGCGTTTTTTGGCGGCTTTGCGCTGCTGGCGATTGTTGGCGTGTCGATGATGACGCCTGATATGGTGCGGCGCTTGGCGGTGGTGGGCTTTGGCCTTTCGTTTCTGGCACTGATTTCCTTGCCAGTTTTGGGCACGGATTTTGGCAAAGGCGCTGTGCGCTGGTTCAGCTTTGGCTTTGTCTCGGTGCAGCCGTCGGAGTTTCTAAAGCCTGGCTTCATGGTGGTGATCGCCTGGCTTATGGCCTCGTCGCAAGACCTGAACGGCCCGCCGGGCAAGCTGATGTCTTTTGGTCTTGTCGTCACCGTGGTGCTGTTCTTGGCGTTTCAGCCCGACTTTGGCCAAGCCATGCTGGTGCTGTTTGGCTGGGGTGTGATCTATTTTGTCTCGGGCGCGCCGATGTTTTTGATCATCGCGGTGCTGGGCCTGACCAGTGTTGGAGGGGTGACCGCCTATAACACCTCGGAACACTTTGCCCGCCGAATTGATGGGTTTTTGTCCTCCGACGTCGATCCGCGCAGCCAGATGGGCTATGCCACCAGCGCCATTCAAGAGGGCGGTT
>CAJXWJ010000045.1 GCA_913062925.1 uncultured Pseudorhodobacter sp.
AAGCCGCCCTGCCCGCCGAGGCTGCAACTTTGGATGCAGCACTTGCCGCCGCGCTGAAAACCGCCCAGAACCCGCCGATGGGCGCGCCCGCGACCAAAAGCCCCAATGCCGCTGACGTTGCCGCCGCCGCGGATATGGCGCCTGCAGACCGCCAAGCCATGATCAAAGGCATGGTCGGGCAATTGCAAAGCCGGCTTTACAGCGAAGGCGGCGCGCTGCCCGAATGGCTTAAGCTGATCAACGCGCTTTCGGTGCTGGGCGAGGCCGATCAGGGGCGCGAGGCCTATGATCGTGCGCAAGCCGTGTTCAAGGATGACGCAGCAGCGCTTGACCAGATCAAAGCGGCCGCCGTGGCCGCAGGGATCACCCCATGATCTTGACCGACATCGCCGAATTTGCCGCCCTGCTGAAACCCAACCGCGCGATCTGCGGGCTGGATCTGGGCGACAAGACCATCGGCATCGCGGTCTCGGACCTGCGGCGCAGCGTGGCCACGGCTATTCACACCGTGCGGCGGGTGAAATTCACCCAAGACGCCGCCGAATTGCTGGCAGTGCTGACCGAGCGCAACGTCTGCGGCATCATCCTTGGCCTGCCGTTGAATATGGACGGCAGCCCCGGCCCAAGGGTGCAATCGACCCAAGCCTTTGCGCGCAATCTGGAAAAGCTGACGCCGCTGCCGATCACCTTTTGGGACGAGAGGCTGTCCACCGTTGCCGCCGAACGCGCGCTGATCGAGGCGGATATGTCTCGAATGCGTCGCCGCGAGGTGATAGATCAGGTCGCAGCAGGCTATATTCTGCAAGGTGCGCTCGACCGCCTGACCTATATGGACAAAGCCGATGGATGAGATCTGGAAACGCGACGAAATCGACAGCCCCTGCGTCAAGCTTTGCGTGGTGCAGCCGCAATCGCGTCTCTGCGTCGGCTGTTTTCGCAGCATTGACGAGATTTCAGCTTGGTCGCGGATGACCCCTGACACCCGCAAAGCCATCATGGCAGAGCTGCCAGCGCGGGCGGGCCAAATCACCCAGCGGCGCGGCGGGCGCATGGCGCGGTTGGGCCAAGCCGACTAAATCCCCAAACCGCCCTGCGCCAGCATCGGATCGCCGGCTAAAAACGCCTGCGCTTGCGCGACAATCGGCGCGCGGTCCAATCTTGCAAGGTTCTTATAGGCCAGCGCCATACGCGGATTGCGCGCAAGCACCGGCTCATTGGCGATCAGAAAGTTCCAATACAGGTAATTGAACGGGCAAGCCCCCGCCCCCAGCTTTTGCTTCACATCATAGGCACAGCCGCCGCAATAATCCGACATCCGGTCGATATAGGCCCCCGAGGCCGCATAGGGTTTCGAGCCCAAGCGCCCGCCATCGGCATGGCAAACCATGCCGTGCACATTGGGCAATTCGACCCAATCATAGGCATCGACATAGACCGCCAGATACCAAGCCTCGATCTGCGCGGGTTCGATGCCTGCAAGCAGCGCGAAATTGCCCGTCACCATCAGCCGCTGGATGTGATGCGCATAGCCCGTGCGCTGTGTCACACCGATGCATTCGGACATGCAGCGCATCTGCGTCGCCCCCGTCCAATAAAACGCTGGAAGATCGCGGACAGCGCCCAGATGATTGCTGGCGGCATAAGCGGGCATCTCGGTCCAATAGATCCCGCGCACATATTCGCGCCAGCCCAAGACTTGGCGCACAAAGCCCTCGACCGCGTTGATCGGGGCCCTGCCTGCGGCAAAGGCGGCTTCGGCGGCCGCGCAAACCTCGCGCGGTTGCAAAAGGCCGCAGTTGAGATAGGGCGAGATCAACCCATGAAACAGAAAATCCTCGCCCGCCTTCATCGCGTCTTGATAATCGCCAAACTGCGGCAGGGCGTTGTCGATAAAATCCTGCAAGGCTTGCAGCGCCTCGGTGCGGGTCACCGCCCAGCCAAAGCCCGCCAGATCGCCAAAGTTGCCTGAAAAGCGCTGCTCGACCATCGCCAAAACCTCGCGGGTGGTGGCATCGGGCACAAAGCGCAGCCGCGCGGGCGGGCGCAGGCCCTTGGGCAGGGATTTGCGGTTTTCAGGATCAAAGTTCCATTGCCCGCCGGTGGGGGCGCCGTCTTGCATCAAAAGGCCGCTGCGTCTGCGCATCTCGCGGTAGAAATACTCCATCCGGCCGGTCTTTTTCGCGGCCTTCAGCTGAACGAAATCGGCGCGGCTGCAAAAAAAGCGGTCGTCGTCGCGGATCTGCACCGGCAGGCCGAAACGGCCCTGCCAGCCCTGCATCATCTGCAACACCCGCCACTCTGCGGCCTCGGTCACCACCAATTCGCTTGGCTTGTGGCGCGCCACCGCGCGGGCCACCTCGCCGCCAAAGCTGCCCGAATTGTCCGGGTGATCCAGCGTCACATAATCGACCGTAACGCCTTCTTCGCGCAGGCTTTGCGCAAAATGCCGCATCGCCGAGAAGATCAGCGCCAGCTTTTGCTTGTGATGCGGCACATAGCCCGCCTCTTCGGCGACCTCGACCATCAGCACCACATCGCCCGCGCCCAGACCCTGCAACGCTGAAAGTCCGCGGGTCAACTGATCGCCCAAAACCAACCGCAGCGTCATGGCTTGCCCGCAGGTTTGGCCGCACGGCAGCGGTCGGAACAGAATTTGACACTGTCCCAATCGCGGGCCCATTTCTTGCGCCAGCTAAACGGCAAGCCGCAGCAGGCGCATGTTTTCATCGGCAAATCCGCCTTCTTTCGCATCTTTGCCATAGCTTCCCCGCTTGCGTTCAGAAAGGGGGATATGGCGCAATCTTGGCCCAAGCCAAGGCCTTAGCCGAAAAACACCTTGCGCAGCATGTTCAGCGCCACCAGCATGATGAACACCGCAAAGGCCCGCTTCAAAGGCTTGGGGTCCATGGCATGCGCAAGCTTGACCCCCCAAGGCGTGGTGATCAGCGTCATCGCAATCACCAGCAAGAACGCCGGAATATTCACTGCCCCCAGCGTAAACGGCGGCGCGCCCGATACCGGCAGCAGCAAAAAGCCCACCACCGAGGGCACCGCGATCAAAATGCCAAAGCCCGCCGCCGTGGCCACAGCGCGGTGGATCGCCACGCCGTAAAGGCTCATCAAGGGCACGCCAAAGGTGCCGCCGCCAATCCCCATCATCGCCGAAAAGAACCCCAGACATGTCGCATAAACCCCGCGCAAAGGCTGCGCCGGCATGCCATCCCCGAGCCGCCACTGCGCGCGCCCAAACGACAGATAAAGCCCAGCAATCAGCGCCAGCACCGCGAAAATCACCTGCAAGGTCAGCGATTTAACCTGCGAAGCCAAAAGCGTGCCCGCCAAGGCCCCCAGCACGATAAACGGCAGCCAAGCCCGCAACAGCGCCCAATCCACCGCGCCTTTTTTGGAATGTGCCAGCACCGATCGCACCGAGGTCACAACGATGGTGGCAAGCGAGGTTGCCACACAAATCTGCATCAGCTTTGGCCCCTGATAGCCCAGATGCGCAAAGGTGTAGAAAAACGCAGGCACCAGCACGATGCCGCCCCCCACCCCCAAAAGCCCCGCAATCACCCCCGCAATCGCGCCGATTGCCAGCAAAAGCGCCACCATGGGCAAAAGCGTTGCAAGATCGGGCATCGGGTCTCTCCTTATGAGTTGGCAAAGCCTAGACCGCGGCTTCGCGCAGCGCCAGCCCCCCTGCGGCGGCATGCTCCAACTCGGCCAGCGCCGCGTCCAGCACCTCGAGCCCAGCACCGGGTTTGTTGGCACGCTCTGACAGCACCCGCCGCCAGCCCCGCGCGCCCGCACGGCCGGCAAAAACCCCCAGCATATGACGGGTGATCTGGTGCAGCTTGCCGCCCTGCGCGATGTGATCAAGGATATAGGGCCGCATCGCCTCGACCGCGCCAAAGACATCGAAACCGCTCTGCTCGCCCCAAAGCGCATCCGCCCCCACCAGCACAGCCGCAGGGTCATGATAGGCGGCGCGGCCCACCATCACCCCGTCAAGCCCCTGATCCAGCAGGCCTTTCGCCTGCGCCAGCGTCGAGACACCGCCATTGATGCAAATCGTCAGCTCGGGAAAAGCCGCCTTCATCCGCAACACCAGATCATAGTCAAGCGGCGGCACCTCGCGGTTTTCCTTGGGGCTTAGGCCTTGCAGCCAAGCCTTGCGGGCGTGGATAATGAAATGCGTCACCCCTGCGGCGGCTACGGTCTGAAGAAACTGCGGCAAGACCTGCTCGGGGTCTTGATCATCGACGCCAATGCGGCATTTCACCGTGATCGGCACATCAGAATTGGCAATCATCGCCGCAACGCAGTCGGCCACCAGCGCGGGCCGCTCCATCAGCACCGCACCAAAGCAGCCCGATTGCACCCGATCTGACGGGCAGCCGACGTTCAGGTTGATCTCGTCATAGCCCCAATCTTGCGCAATCGCCACCGCTTGGCCCAGCTCGCGCGGATCAGACCCACCCAGTTGCAACGCGACGGGATGTTCAGCGGCAGAATAATCCAACAAACGATCTTTCGGCCCATGCAGCACCGCAGGCGCTGTCACCATTTCGGTGTAAAGCATCGCCCGCCGTGTCATCAGGCGGTGAAAATACCGACAATGCCTGTCGGTCCAATCCATCATCGGGGCGACGCTCAGGCGATAACTATTGGAAATATCTGATTTTTCTTGCATCTTCGCCATTTCCACAGTCCTGCACTTTCGCCTCGCCTTGGCCGGTTTCCGCCGTTTCCGAGCCGCAGTATGACACGAAATCATCGGCAGGCGGAAGGCGTGATAGGATTGCCGCGGCCTAAGGCGCAGCTGCGCCGCAAGTCAGCGCACAGCGCCAAGCGCTTGGTTATCCCGCCTCGGGCAAAGACAGCAGGCTTTGCAAAATCTGCGGGATCCTTTGCCGGACCTTGAAAAACCCTGCGGTGGCATGCGGCCAGATCGCCCTATCCCAATCGCGCTGCCATTCGCACAGGCTGATGCCTTGGGCGGTCAAGGCGGGGGTGGCCTGATCCAGCCAGTCTTTCAGCGGACCGCGGGTGACATAGGGCGTGACGATCTGGCGAGCCCCCGCGGCTGCGGCCCATTTGGCCAAAGCGGCAGGATCGCCCGCCTGCAAGGCCAAAGTCGTGCCGCCAAGCCGAAGCGCGGCATCCGCCAAGGCCGATGCCTCAAAGCGCGTCACCAGATCCGAGACCAGAAGCGGCGAGCGCAGCGCGCTGCTGGCCAAACTGGCTGTGGCGCGAATATCAAGCGCTGCAAGGTCGAAATCTTCTGGTCTGCAATCTTGATCGGTGATCAGCAAGGCCGTGGGCTGGCGCGGGTCTGGCGGCGTGATCGCGCGCAACGCCAGCACGGGCGGCAAGCCATCTGGCTCGCTTGCCTCTAGCCCTTGGGTCACTTGCGCCAGATCGCTTGGGCGCGGCGCAAAGCGCCCTGCGGTAAAGGTGGCGATATTTTGCGCCTCGGCCGGATAGGGTTTGCCGCGGGTGTGCAGCCCCGCCACCCAGCGCCAGCCCAGGGTGTTTGACGCAGCATCGCCGTCCAGCAGGTGGCGATAAAAGAAATCCGCCCCCAGCCGCCAAGGCAGCCCCAGCGTAAAGATCCAGATCGAAGCAAACCACATCCGCGCATGATTGTGCAGATAGCCGGTCTCTAGCAGTTCGGCCGCCCAAGCATCAAAGCAGTCAAGCCCTGTCTGGCCGTTCATCGCACGATCAACATCTCGGCGCAGGCGGCGGTCGCGTTCAAGTGCGGCCAGATCAGCCGCAAGCCCAGTGCAATAGCTGTCCCAGACCTGCGGGCGGCGTTCCAGCCAACCCTTGAAATAGCCGCGCCAGATCACCTCTTGGATAAACTTTTCGGCATGCTCGGGCCCGTGATTGGCCAGCGCTTGCGCCACCAGATCGCTCTCTAGCACCAGCCGGCGCGCCACATAGGGCGAAAGCAGTGACACCGCTTGATGCGCGCCGGCGCCAAGGTCAGTGTTGCGGCCATTGGCATAACGCCGCCCCATGCGAGGGGCAAAGGCTGCCATGATCTTTTCACCCTCGGCGCGGGTTGCAATCCAGTCTGTCATCGGAAGGGTCTCATGCTTGAGGAGAAGAGATATCGGCGCAATAGGTCTCGACCAGCGGGCGCAGCGCGACGCGGGCCTTCAGCTTGGCGGCCATCAGATACATGCCGCCAATCTTTCGGTGCAAAAACAGCGTGGCGGCGGGCGGCACATGCGCAAGCTCGCGGTCGCGGCCAATCGCAAGCCCCATATCGCGCAAACGCTCCAGCAGATCGCTTTGGCCAAAATCAAACGGCTGATCTTGGCGCAGCGGCGCCATCGCGGTCTCGAACATGGCTTGGATCAGCGCCTGATGCTGCGGCGCGGTGGCTTGGCTGAAATAGCCAATGCGCAACATGGCGTCGCGCGTCGCTTCGGCTCCGCCCAAAAGCGCGACGCGCGCAAGCGTACGAAACTGCGCCGCAAGCTCTGGCGCAATCGGCTGCACCGCGCCAAAATCCAGCAGCACGATGCGCTCTGTCGTCGGATCATAGCGATAATTGGCAAGGTTGGGATCGGTCTGCATCGCGCCAAACACAAACAGCTCGCGCAGCACAAGCTCGATCAGCGCCGCCGCCACCCGATCACGCAGCGCCTGTGGTGCGCCGACCAAACTGTCCAGCGGCGCACTTGGCACATAGCTCATCGCCAAGACCTGCGGCGTGCAAAGGGGCAGGTGCAGACTGGGCAGGGCAAAGATATCTGATCCTTGCAGCACCGCGCCAAAGCGGGCCAGATGCTGCGCCTCGGCCTGATAATCGGCCTCGGCATGCAACTGACGCTTGGCCTCGGCCAGCAAGGGCGCAAGATCCATCCCGCGCGGCACCAGCCCGGGCAGACGCAACAGCGTCGCCATATTGTCGACATCGCTGTCGATGCTGGCACGCACACCGGGATATTGCACCTTGATCGCCAGATCTTGACCATCGCGCGTCACCGCCCGATGCACCTGCCCGATCGAGGCGGCGGCAAAGGGGCGCACATCGAACCGCGCAAAGCGGCTGTACCAGCCCGCCCCCCATTCAGCGTTCAGCGTGGTTTGCACCTGTTTGGGCGGCATGTGGCGGGCATCATCGCGCATTCGGCTTAAAAGCGCTGTCATCTCTTCGGGCAACACAAGACCTGTGTCCATCGACAGCATCTGGCCAAGTTTTAATGCCGCCCCGCGCAGATGCGACAGCCCATCGGTCAAGCGCAAGCCATTGGCAGGAGTGAACAAAAGCTCGGCCAGATCAGGCCGCTTGCCGCTGGCCAAAGATCGCAAGCCACCTGCCGCCACGCCCCCCATAATGCCCGTCGCAATGCGGCCAAATTGCAAAAACCGCGCGCCGCGCCCGCTGGGCACCGCGGCGCCTTTGTCCTGTGACGGCACATCTGCGCTCATGCTTGGCCCTCACCTTGGCTGGCGTTTTTGCGCAAGCGGCGCAGGTGCAGCCGGTAGATCAGCGGCGCCAGCGCGTGATCGTAAAGCGCGCAAGCGCTTTGAAACACCCCCGGCAAGCCGACAAACCACGCCAGCCAGCGATAACGCGGCATCTGCGCCCAAAGCACGCGAAACGCCGGAATGCCCGAACTTAAGCTTCCGTCATGCAAGACATAAAGCCGCCGCGCCGCCTGATCGGCCTCAAGCCCCCAAAGCGCGCAGGCCGCCGAATTCAGATCGTCAAAGCGGATCGGCAGCCGGTTTTCCCCCGCATAGCGGGCGTAATGCTGTATCTCAAAGTTACAGACAGGACAGGCGGCGTTATAAAGGACAGAGGTTTCTGCGGGGGTTTGTGCGGGTTTCATTTGCCTCAGCTAGGCCTGTTCCCGCCAAAGTCCAATGCAGCGCGGCAAGATCAAGCCCGCCAGCACAGACGCGCGTCATCAAGCCTGCGCGATGGGCCGAAATGGCGATAGAAACCGCGCGCCGCTGCCGCTATGCTGGCCGCGTTCGGTCGCCTTCCTTGCGGCCTCCTCTTAAAAGACAGGCAGCATCACATGACAGATACGCCCTATACCCCGCCCAAAACCTGGACCTGGGACAAAGAAAATGGCGGCAAATGGGCCGGCACCAACCGCCCAATTGCAGGCGCCACCCATGACGCAGAGCTGCCGCGCGGCATCCATCCGTTGCAGCTTTACTCGCTGGGCACGCCCAATGGCCAAAAGGTGACGATCCTGCTGGAAGAGTTGTTGGCGCTGGGGGAAACCGGCGCGGAATATGATGCGTTTTTGATTGATATCGGCAAGGGCGATCAGTTTTCCTCTGGCTTTGTAGCGGTGAACCCAAATTCAAAAATCCCGGCGCTGTTTGACACCACCACGGGCATTCGGGTTTTCGAATCTGGCGCGATCTTGCTGTATCTGGCTGAAAAGTTTGGCCATTTCCTGCCAAAGGATCTGAAAGCGCGCAGCGAAGTGATGAATTGGCTGTTCTGGCTGCAAGGCTCGGCCCCCTATCTGGGCGGCGGCTTTGGCCATTTCTACGCCTATGCGCCGGAAAAGTTTGAATATCCGATCAACCGCTTTGCGATGGAAGCCAAGCGGCAGATGGATGTGCTGGACCGCGAGCTGGCGCAGAACCGCTATCTGGGCGGCGATGAGTACAGCATCGCCGATATGGCGACCCTGCCATGGTATGGCAATTTGGTTATGGGCGAGGCCTATAACGCGGGCGAGTTTCTGGATGTCGGGTCGTATAAAAACCTGCTGCGTTGGGCGACCGAGCTGCGCGCGCGCCCTGCCGTGCAACGCGGGCGCATTGTGAACCGCACTTGGGGGCCGGCGTCTGAGCAGCTGCGCGAGCGTCATGACGCCTCGGACTTCGATCTGCGCACCGCAGACAAGCTGTAGCCCTGCCACCCCCCTGATGCAGGCTCTGCTTGCCGCAGGGGGCCAGGCTGGCCTTGGGTTTTTTAAAGCAAAGCGCACCCCTGACCTGTACGGATTATGTCTTGCAAGCATAAGCCGAGGTATCGTTAGAATTCGCGTGATAACGACCCCAAAATCATATCTGAAATTCCTTGCTGGATTTTGCAAAGCGTGATTTTCTCGATGCGGCATTCCGCCGAATCACATAGGAGTTACATCGTGAAATCAACGAGTTATCTGGCATTTGCCTTGTCTTGCTGCATCGGCACTTCAGCCCTTGCCAGTGGCCTAGACTTCACCCTCGACAATGAAACCGGCTATGACATCCATGCCGTATACATTGACGCAAACAGCAGCAACGTCTGGACCGATGACGTCATGGGCACCGATATCTTGGAAGACGGTTCTGCCGTGGATATCAGCTTCTCGGAAGGTCAAGACACCTGCATCTGGGATCTGAAAGTCGATTGGACCGAAGATTACCCCTCCACCGTTTGGACCAATTTGAACCTTTGCGACATTTCGAAAGTTACCCTGAAATACAACCGCGACACCGACGTCACCACCGCTTTCACCGAGTGATATGACCTTGTCTGACCTATCGGGCGCGCGATGTTTTCGAGCCCCGATCTGGGCAATCAGAGGCAAGAGGCTTTGGCCGCGCTAAAGCCTCTTGCCGCTGCGGGGCAGGCGCGGCGGCGCATGCTGATTTTTGATTTACCTTGGGCAGATAAGCGATAGATAGGGGATCGAGTTCAGCCAACCTTGGCGGCGCAGCGCCTGCTTGCGGCCGCCTTTTAGATGAAAGCCGCCATGACCGCCCTGCGCAGCGATACCCCCGCGAAATCTTCCTATGACGTCATCATCATCGGCGGGGCCATGCTTGGCTCGGCCACCGCATGGTTTTTGGCGCAGAATGCCGATTTCAACGGCTCGGTCTTGGTGATTGAACGCGACCCAAGCTATGCTTGGGCTGCGACCTCGCATACCAATTCCTGCATCCGCCAGCAGTTTTCCAACCCGCTGAATGTGCAGATCTCGCAGTTTGGCGCGGAATTTGTGCAAAACCTGCCGCGCTATATGGGGGCTGCATCGGGTGCGCCCAGCCTAAAGATCCAGAACTTTGGCTATATGTATCTGGCCGACAGCCCTGCTTTCGCCGAGGTTTTGCGCGCAAGCCATGCGGTGCAGGCCGCCGCAGGATCCGCCACGCGCTTGCTGACGGCCGATCAGATCAAGGCGGAATACCCGTTTTACAACACTGACGATCTGATTTTGGGCTCGATCAACACCGTCAACGAGGGGTATTTTGACGGCATCACCGTCTTCGATCAATTCCGTCGCGGCGCGCGCGCGGGCGGGGTCGAGTATCTGGCAAATGAGGTTATAGCCCTGACCAAAAACGCCGCCGGCACGCGGGTTGAAAGTGTCACGCTGAAATCGGGCGAGGTGATCGCGTGTGGCCAGATCGTCAATGCTTCGGGCACGCGCGGGGCGATGACGGCGGAATGGCAGGGATCAGCATCCCGATTGCCCCGCGCAAGCGCTTTACTTGGGTGTTTAGCGCCGAGACCCCGCTCGACCGCCCACTGCCGCTGACCATCGACCCGTCTGGCCTGCATGTGCGCCAAGACGGTGCCACCACCTATATGGCGGGCGGTCATACCGAGGCCGATCCAACGGTCGAATTTGACGATTTCGAGATGGATCACGCGCTGTGGCAAGACCATATCTGGCCCCTGCTTGCCACCCGCATTCCCGCCTTCGAGGCGATCAAGGTGCAGCGCGAATGGGCGGGGCATTATGACTTCAACACGCTGGATCAAAACGCCATCACCGGCCCGCACAGCGAGGTTGCGAACTTTTTCTTTCTGAACGGATTTTCCGGCCACGGCCTGCAACAAAGCCCGGCCATGGGGCGCGGCACCGCCGAATATCTGACCTATGGCGGTTATCGCAGCCTAGATCTCAGCCCCTTTGGTTTTGACCGTATCACCCAGAACCGCCCGTTTTTTGAGACAGCGATCATCTAACGCAAAAGGGCCGCATCAGCTGCGGCCCTTTTTCAAATCCTGAAATCCGTCTTATTCGTCAGGCAGTTGCCGCACCGCGCCTGTCGCAGCCGAGGTCGCAAACAACCCATAAGCCCGCAGCGCTTGCGAGATTTTGCGCGCACGCGGCTTGGCAGGTTTCCAGCCGGCCAGGTCTTGAGCCGCACGGCGGCTGGCAAGCTCTGCCTCTGAAACGATCAGCTGGATCGAGCGGTTGGGGATATCAATCTCGATCCGGTCGCCTTCATTGACCAAACCGATCAAGCCACCCGAAGCCGCCTCTGGCGAGACATGGCCAATCGACAGACCCGAGGTGCCGCCCGAAAAACGCCCATCGGTCAACAGCGCGCAATCCTTGCCCAGACCTTTGGATTTCAGATAGCTGGTCGGATAGAGCATTTCCTGCATCCCCGGCCCGCCCTTTGGCCCTTCATAGCGGATCACCAAGACATCGCCCTTGTTGATCTTATTGGACAAAATCGCCTCAACAGCGGCGTTCTGGCTTTCAAACACCCGTGCGGGGCCTGCAAAAACCAAGATGCTGTCATCGACGCCTGCGGTCTTCACAATGCAGCCTTCCAGCGCGATATTGCCCGACAGCACCGCCAAACCGCCATCCTTCGAGAACGGGGTTTTGGCCGAACGGATCACGCCGTTTTCGCGGTCGCGGTCAAGGCTGGCCCATTTGCGGCTTTGGCTAAAGGCGACTTGCGTCGGCACGCCGCCCGGAGCTGCAAGGAACAGCTCCTCTACCGCGGGATCGTTCGAGCGGCTGATGTCCCAAAGGTCAATCGCGGCGCCCAAGCTGGGCGCATGCACGGTCGGGCAATCGCGGTTCAACAGGCCTGCGGCATCGAGCTGCCCCAAGATCGCAAAAATCCCGCCTGCGCGGTGGACGTCTTCCATGTGAACGTCTTGCTTGGCGGGGGCAACCTTGCACAGCACCGGCACGCGGCGGCTTAGGGCGTCGATGTCATCCATGTTGAAATCAATCCCGCCCTCATGGGCGGCGGCCAGAATATGCAGCACGGTATTGGTCGACCCGCCCATCGCGATGTCCAGCGTCATCGCGTTTTCAAAGGCGGCTTTGCTGGCGATATCGCGCGGCAGCAGGCCTTTTTCGTTACCCTCGTAGTGGCGCTTGGTGATGTCAACGATGACGCGGCCAGCTTTCAAAAACAGCTCTTGGCGCGCCGAATGGGTCGCAAGCGTCGAGCCATTGCCCGGCAGCGACAGCCCCAGCGCTTCGGTCAGGCAGTTCATCGAATTGGCGGTGAACATCCCCGAGCAGGACCCGCAGGTCGGGCAGGCTGCAGCCTCAACCGCTGCCACATGTTCGTCCGACACGGAATCGTCAGCCGCAACCACCATGGCGTCGACCAGATCCAGCGCCAGTTCCTTGCCGTCGATCACGACCTTACCGGCCTCCATCGGCCCGCCGGACACAAAGACCACCGGAATGTTCAGCCGCATCGAGGCCATCAGCATGCCGGGGGTGATTTTATCGCAGTTGGAAATGCACACCATCGCATCGGCGCAATGGGCATTGACCATATATTCCACCGAATCCGCGATCAATTCGCGCGAGGGCAGCGAATAAAGCATGCCATCATGACCCATCGCGATGCCGTCATCGACGGCGATGGTGTTGAATTCTTTGGCGACACCGCCTGCGGCCTCGACCTCGCGGGCCACCATTTGGCCAAGGTCTTTCAGGTGAACGTGACCCGGCACGAATTGGGTGAAAGAGTTCACAATCGCGATGATCGGCTTGCCAAAATCGCCATCCTTCATCCCCGTTGCGCGCCAAAGCCCGCGCGCGCCCGCCATATTGCGGCCATGGGTGGTGGTTCTGGAACGATAGACGGGCATAGGATCATCCTTAAGGTCAGGGCGAGAATTCTGCGGACTGCCGCAAATACATGCCCCCAAGGATGGCGCGGATCAAGGGTCAAACGCCAAAACACTGCGAAATCGCGCAAATCGACGCAAAAGAGATGGGCGTAAGGCTCTGGCAGCAAAGCCGCAGCCTTGGCGGCAAAATCCCTGTCCAATATAGCACAGATTGCGGTTTGACTTGTCAAAACCACCAGCAGTGCTTGCCCCACGCCCCGCTTGCCGTTATCACCAAGCCAAACATTATAGGCGGACGCCATGCGCATTCTGATCACCAATGACGACGGCATTAACGCCCCGGGGCTTGTGACCCTGACCAAGATCGCCACCGAGCTGGCAGGCCCGCAGGGCGAGGTCTGGACGGTCGCCCCCGCCTTTGAACAATCCGGCGTCGGCCATTGCATCAGCTATACCCATCCGATGATCAACGCCAAGCTGGCCGAGCGGCGCTATGCGGTCGAAGGCTCGCCTGCTGATTGCGTGCTTGCCGGGGTTTACGATGTGCTGGGCGGCCATAAGCCCGATCTGGTGCTGTCTGGCGTCAATCGCGGCAACAACGCGGGCGAGAATGTGCTGTATTCCGGCACCATTGGTGCGGCAATCGAGGCGGCCTTGCACGGCATCCCTGCGATTGCGCTATCGCAATATATGGGCGCGGCCACCAATGGCTTGGACGATCCGTTTGAGGCCGCAGCCACCCACGGTGCAACCGTCATCCGCAATCTGCTGGAACGGGCGATCTGGACCAATGACGATTACCGCGTGTTCTATAACGTGAATTTCCCGCCCTGCCCTGCGCATCTGGTCAAAGGCAGCCGCGTCACCGCGCAGGGCTTTCGCCGCGATGTCAGCTTTGGCATCGAGCCTTACACAGCGCCCTCGGGCAAGCGGTTCTTGTGGATAAAGGGCGGCGCGCAGGCCACGCCGACGCTGCCGGGCACCGATGTGCATGCCAATCTTGACGGCTATATCTCGATCACGCCGCTGCGCTGCGATCTGACCGCGCATGACCTGCTGGCCGATCTGACCGAGCGGCTTGCATGAGCGAAAACGACGCGCCTCAGGACGGCTCGGCCGCAGAACAGAAAATGCGGTTTCTGTTCGCGCTGCGCTCGCGCGGGGTAACAGACAGCCGTGTGCTGTCGGCGATGGAAGCGGTGGATCGCGGACTGTTCGTGCGCGGGCTGTTTGCCGAGCGCGCCTATGAGGATATGCCGCTGCCGATCCCTTGCGGCCAGACCATCAGTCAGCCGTCAGTCGTTGGCATCATGACCCAAGCGCTAAATGTGCAGCCGCGCGACACCGTGCTCGAGGTTGGCACCGGCTCTGGCTATCAGGCAGCTATCCTGGCGCATCTGGCGCGCAGGGTCTATACCGTGGACCGCCACCGCCGGCTTGTGCGCGAGGCGCAAGAGCTGTTTCGCGAGCTTGGTTTGGTCAATATCGTGGCGATGTCGGCCGATGGCAGCTTTGGGTTGCCCGAAACCGCGCCTTTTGATCGCATTATCGTGACTGCCGCGGCCGAAGACCCGCCCGGACCGCTCTTGGCGCAGTTAAAGCTTGGCGGTATCATGGTTGTGCCTGTGGGCCAGTCCGATACTGTGCAACATCTGATTAAAGTGACCCGCCTTGCCACGGGCTATGATTACGAAGAACTTCGGCCGGTGCGCTTTGTGCCCTTGCTTGAAGGTATCAGCAGCGAATGAAAGCCCCGCGAGACAACGCGGGCCAAAGTAAAGAGGCCAGCATGACCCATCAGACCCTTGCATTCTCGACCCGCCCCAGCGCGCTTGTGCGGCCCGCTTTGGGGCTGACGGCGCTTTTGATGCTTGGGGCCTGTAATGCCAGCAATCCGCTGGATTGGGATCTGCGCACCGGGCCAAATTCGGGCGATACCTCGGTGGCAGCCGTCAGCGCCTTGGACCAACGCCCGCAGGCCGATGCGCGCGGCGTGATTTCTTATCCCACCTATCAAGTGGCACTGGCGCAGCGCAATGACACGGTGATGAGCCTGGCCAAGCGCGTTGGCGTGCCGCCAGATCAGCTGGCCAGCTATAATGCGTTGCGCCCAGCTGATACCCTGCGGGCGGGCGAGGTTTTGGCGCTGCCCACCCGTGTGGCCGCCGCCGACATTC
Organism: uncultured Pseudorhodobacter sp.; assembly: GCA_913062925.1. Lineage (GTDB taxonomy): Bacteria > Pseudomonadota > Alphaproteobacteria > Rhodobacterales > Rhodobacteraceae > Cypionkella. Next base: position 15,001 of record CAJXWJ010000045.1, read on the forward strand.
CCACCACCGGCGGCGTGATCGGCGAGACCGCAGCCCCCGGTCGGGTTGACGTCAGCACCATCGCCACCACTGCATTGAACCGTGTCGATGCCCAAAGCCCTGCCGCCACTCCCACCAGCAAGCAAGTGCAGCCGCAAACCTTGCAGTCCCAGCCGATCCGCCATCAGGTCAAGCGCGGCGAAACCGCCTTTACCATTGCGCGGCTTTACGGTGTGCCAGTGCGGTCTTTGGGCGAATGGAACAGCCTTGGCACCGATCTTGAAGTGCGCGAGGGGCAATATCTGATCATTCCAACCTCAAGCGCGCCACCAGCTAATTTGGTGGCCGAGACAGCCACAGCTCCGGGCACGCCAACACCGCTGGCGCCGCCGCCCTCGGCAAAAACACCGCTGCCCGCCGAAAAGACCCAGCCCGCTGCGCAAACCGCCGCGCCTGCCCCCGTGGCAGACCTTGGCAAAGACCGCACCGCCGTCTCGGCATCAGCCTTCGAGATGCCCGTGCAGGGCAAAATCATCCGCAGCTATGTCAAGAAAAAGAACGACGGCATCGACATTGCAGCCCCTGCGGGCACGGCGGTGAAATCGGCAGCCGATGGCGTGGTCGCGGCAATCACCAAAGACACAACCGGCACGCCAATCGTCGTGATCCGCCATGCCGATGGCATTCTGACGGTCTATGCAGGGGTTGACGGGCTGAAGGTCGCCAAGGGCGCTGCGGTCAAGCGCGGCCAAACCATTGCAGCCGTGCGCAACGCCGAACCCGCATTCGTGCATTTCGAAGTGCGCAAGGGCGTCGATTCCGTCGATCCGATGAGCTATCTGCAATAAGGCGCTTGGGGGGGGGCCGTGCGCCGCCCCCCGACCCTGCCGGCCTTAAGCCTTTGTCACCAAGACCTTGTCGATCCGCAGGCCGTCCAGATCCACCACTTCAAAGCGATAGCCCTCGGCCAGCAGCGCATCGCCCAAGGCAGGAATGCGGCCCAATTGGTGCAGCACCAGCCCCGCCACCGTGTCATATTCCCCCGCCAGATCGCGCGACAGCGTCAGCCGGTCGCAAAGCTCGTCCGCAGGCATCCAGCCCGAAACGATCAGACTGCCATCGCCCCGCTCGACCAGCGCCGGTTCGTCCAATTCAGACGAGCGCACCGCCCCAGTGATCGCCTCTAGCACATCATCAGTGGTGATAATGCCCTGAAAGGTGCCATATTCATCATAGACCAAAGCCAAATGATCGCGGCTTTTTTGCAAGATCGCCAGCACATCCAAAGCGTCCGACAGTTCTGACACCACTGGCACATCGCGCAGCAGCGCGCGCAGATCCAAGGCCTCGCGGCGCGACACCGCCTGAAAGGCATCGGCAAGCGTGACAATCCCCACCACCTCGCCGGTCTCGCGGCTTTGCACCGGCATGCGCGGCCGCGCGATTTTGCGAATGGCGGCCACCGCTTCGGCCGAGCTTGCCTCTAGATCCAGCATGGTGATCTCGTGGCGCGGCGTCATCAGTGCGCGGGTGGCGCGATCGCCCAGCCGCATCACGCCCGCCATCATCTCGCGCTCGCCATCCTCTAGCACGCCGCCGGCATGGGCTTCGGTCAACAGCGAATGCACCTCTTCTTCGGTGACACGGTTGTCTTGCGCGCCGCCCTGCCCCAGCAGCCAAAGCAACAATCGGCTTGACCCATCCAGCAGCCAAACCAAAGGCGCAGCCAGCAGGCTTAGACCGGCCAAAATCGGCGCCACCCAAATCGCGATGGCTTCGGCATTGCGCAGTGCGATCTGTTTTGGCACCAATTCGCCAACCACCAAAGACACATAAGTCAGCACCACCACCACGCCGCCGACGCCAAAGGTCGCAGCCCAATCCGCCGCCACGCCTTGCATCAGCAGCCAATCCGCCAGCCGCGCGCCCAAGGTCGCCCCCGAAAACGCGCCCGACAAAACGCCGACCAAAGTGATACCGATTTGCGCGGTAGACAGCAGCCGCCCGGGGTTTTCCGCCAAGCGCAGCGCCACAGAGGCACCACGGCTTTTGCCCGCCAGCGCCTTAAGCCGCGCCGGGCGCGCCGACAAAACCGCCAGCTCTGACATCGCCAAAACACCGTTCAGCGCAATAAGCGCCACGACAATAAAAAGTTCTGTAATCATAGCCGCAAGATCATCGCTGGCGCGCGAAATAACAAGACCTGTCGCGCCTAAACCGAAACCCCATGCCGTGCCGCCAAATCGCAAAAGAACTGCCACGCCACCCGACCCGAACGCGAGCCACGGGTGACCTGCCATTCAATCGCCTCGGCGCGCAGCGCGCTTGCCTCGACCACCAGCCCATGCGCCGCGCAATAGCCGTCAATCATCGCCAGATATTCGTCTTGCGAACAGGAATAGAACCCCAGCCACAGCCCAAAACGATCTGACAGCGACACCTTTTCTTCCACCGCTTCGGTGGAATGGATTGCCGCTTGGGTTTCATTCTCGATCATGTCGCGCGGCATCAGATGCCGGCGGTTCGAGGTGGCATACATCAGCACATTCTCGGGCCGCCCCTCGATGCCGCCATCCAGCACCGCTTTCAGCGATTTGTAATGCTCGTCGTCATGGCTAAAGCTCAGATCATCGCAAAACAGGATAAAGCGGTAGGGCGCCGCACGCAGATGCGACAGCAGGCGCTGCACCGATGGCAGGTCTTCGCGGGCAAGTTCGACGATCTTCAGATCATGGCCTTCGGCGCGCACTTGCGCGTGTACCGCTTTGACAAGACTGGATTTTCCCATGCCCCGCGCGCCCCACAAAAGCGCGTTATTGGCAGACAAGCCACGGGCAAAATGGCGGGTGTTTTCCAGCAGCGTATCGCGCGCCCGGTTCACCCCGATCAGCAGGTCCAGATCGACCCGCGACACCTTTACGATCGGCTGCAAGCGGTCTGGTCCCGTGGCCCAAGCAAAGGCCTCGGCGGCAAAATCGGGCGCGGGCTCTGGCGCTGGGGCCAAACGCTCCAGCGCCTCAGCGATACGGATCAGCACATCATTCATCGTCTTCGTCCGGTTCTACCCAAGTGCCATCGGCCCGTTCACGCGCCTCGCGGTCACGTTCAAATCGCGCAATCATCCAGATCGACACTTCATAAAGCGGATAGATCGCAAGGAACAAGATCAACTGGCTGACCACATCGGGCGGTGTCACAATCGCCGCAATCGCCAAAATCGCGATCACCGCATATTTGCGCGTTGCCCGCAGACCAGCCGAAGAAATGATCCCAGCCTTGCCCATCAGCGTCAGCAAAACCGGCAGCTGAAAGCACAGCCCAAAGGCCATGATGAACTTCATGCTCAGGCTTAAAAACGCATCAGCCGAGCCTTGAAACTTGGTGCTGGCCAGAACCTGCGCGCCAAGTTCAGCGGTCTTGCCACCGATCCAAGTCGGCAGTTGCTTGTCCTGAAAGCCCAGAAAGAAATCAAAGGCAAAGGGCAGAATGATGAAATAGGCAAAAGCCGCCCCAATCGCGAACATGATCGGCGAGGCCAGCAAAAACGGCAAAAACGCATTCTTTTCATTGCGGTAAAGCCCCGGCGCTACGAAACGCCACATGTGATAGCCCACCACCGGAAAGGCCAGCGCAAAGCCGCCCCAAGTTGCGATCTTAATGGCGACGAAAAAGCCTTCCTGCGGCGAGATCAACACAAGATTGCATTCCTGCATCCGTGACGCCAGCGCCGTACACAGCGGTTTTGACAGCATCAGGAACAGCTCGTCCGAGACATAATAAGCGATGCAAAAACAGGCCGCAAAGGCCAGCAGTGAATACATCACCCGCGTGCGCAGCTCTTTCAGATGTTCGATCAGCGGCGCGCTTGATCCATCTACATCATCGACATCGCTCATGCTTCATCTGCCTTTTTGGTCTTGCGCGGAGCGCGGGGCGGCTTGGCGGCGGCGGCTTCGGCCACCACTGGCTTTTTCGCCCGAGGTTTTGGCGCGGGCTTGTCAGCCGCCGCGGTTGCGGGCTTGGCCTCGACCGCCTTCAGCTTTTCGCTGGTTTCAGCCAGAATCGCCTTTTTCGCCGCCTGCTTGTCCATCAGCGCCTGTGTTTCCGGCCCAAGAATGGTTTGCGTGGTCACCGCCGGTGGCGTCGCGGGCATCGGCGGCGGCGTCAAGGGGCGCGCGGGGCCGCTGGGTTTGGCGGCATTCTTGATCGGATCCCATTTCTCGAACCGATCTGCGGCCTCTTTGACCTTATCAAGCCCCATGCCCTTGGCCGAGGTCGCCGATTTCAGATCCTTGGCAACATCTTTAATGCCGGTATCGGCAGCCGCCTGCTCCATCGCGCGCGAAAACTCGCGCCCCATGGATTTGATCTTGGCGGTAAAGCGGCCAATCTGGCGGAACATTTGCGGCAAGTCCTCAGGACCAACCACGATAAGCGCGATAATGCCGATCAACAGCAGTTCGGCAAAGCCGATATCACCAAACATCTTGCGTCTGCCCTTTCAAGGCTAAGTCAAGGAACAGCAAAAACGGCAAGGCCGCCCTGCGAACCGATCAGACCTTGTCTTTTGGCTCGGGTGTGACGTCCTTGGCCTCGTCAGCGGCAGCCTTTTCGATTTCAGCCGAGCCATCCGAGACGCCCTTTTTAAAGGCAGTGATGCCCTTGCCGACTTCGCCCATCAGGCTTGACACCTTGCCACGGCCAAACAGCACCAAAACCACGACAGCGATCAACAGCAGTTGAAGCGGACCCATTTGCATTTACGCATTCCCTTTTTGCAGGCCGCATCTGCGCGGCGCCTTCCCAAGCAGAGTTACCGACAAACCCGCGCATGAAAAGCGAAATCGCGCCTGTTTGCCCTGCCATCGCCCCCCTTTACCCCTATATAACTGACAGCTATATGTCAGTTGTCATAATTGAAGAAAGCCACGATGAGCCGCACCGACCGCCTGTTTGATGTGATCCAGATCTTGCGCGATGGTCGCTTGCATCGGGCCTCGGATATGGCGCAGCGGTTGGATGTTTCGGTGCGCACGATCTGGCGCGATGTCACCACGCTGATGGCCTCGGGCCTGCCGGTCGAGGGCGAGCGTGGCGTCGGCTATATCTTGCGCGCGCCAATCACCCTGCCGCCGATGCTGCTCTCGGCGCAGGAATTGGACGCGCTGCGCGAAGGTCTGCGGCTGGCTGCACGCGCGCCCGATGCGCCGCTGGCGCGGGCGGCGCGCAAATTGGCCAAGCGCATCGCCGCCGTTACCCCCGCGCCGCAAAGCGATCCTGATCAGCTGTTTGGCGTCTCGGGGCGCAGCGAAAACCGCGCGCCGAAACATCTGCCCCCCCTGCGCCGTGCGATCAAAGCCCGCGAAAGGGTCACCGTCAGCTACCTGGACCCGCGCGGATTCGAAAGCCACCGCGATGTCTGCCCGCTTGCGCTGGACCGCGAGGGCCGCATTGCCACCTTGGTCAGCTATTGCGAGGCGCGCGCGGGGTTTCGGGTGTTTCGGATGGACAGGATCATTGCGGTGGCGGCAACGGGCGAAAGGTTCAGCCTGCCACAAGGCGCTGGTCTTGCCGAATATCGCGCAGCCCTTGCAAAGGATTAGGCGGCTGCAAAGACATGGCAGCGGTCGCGTCGGATCATCAGCCACAGCGGCGTGCCCAGTTTTGGCAAAAACACCCCCGGCACCGAGGCTGTCAGCACCGAACCGTCAAGCTCCATGCGAAACTCGACCAGACTTTCGCGCCCCAGATAGCGCGCGCGCTGCACCACGCCGCGCGCCGCCGTGCCTTCGGTTTGCGTCGGATTGGGCCCGCGTCCGGCGCGGTCAAAGTCGATTTTCAGATGCTGCGGCCGGATCACGATATCGACCTTGGCCCCGTCCGCATAGCCGGGCGTCAGAAAGGCGCCAAAGGGTGTCTGGGTCAAAGCCCCGCGTGAGGTGCCGCTGATCACATTGATATCGCTGAAAAAAGCCGCAGCCGCGCGGTCGGTCGGCTTGTTATAGATATTATAGGGCGCGCCGCGCTGCACCAGCCTGCCGCCCCGCATCAGCGCAATTTCATCGGCCATCCGCATCGCCTCATCAGGTTCATGCGTCACCAGCAACACCGCTGCACCTTCGGCCTTTAGCACCTCGAGCGTGGTGTCGCGAATGCCGTCGCGCAGGCGGTTGTCCAACCCCGAAAACGGCTCGTCCATCAGCATCACGCGCGGGCGCGGCGCCAGCGCGCGCGCCAAGGCCACCCGCTGCGCCTCGCCGCCCGACAGCTGGTGCGGATGCTTGGCCTGAAAGCCGGAAAGGTTCACCTTTTCAAGCAGTTCATCAACGCGCCGCTGTTTGTCGCCGCGCCCGCCTTGCAGGCCAAAGCCCACGTTCCCCGCCACAGTCAGATGCGGAAACAGCGCGAAATCTTGAAACATCAGCCCAACGCCGCGCGCCTCGGGGGGCTGATTTACCCCTGCGCCAAAGACCGTCTGTCCGTCAATAACGATCCGCCCCGCCGAGGGCCTCTCGACCCCCGCGATCATCCGCAGGCTGGTGGATTTACCGCAGCCCGATGGCCCCAAAAGGCACATCACCTGCCCCGCCGCGACCTGCAAGCTTAGGTCAGACACCACATCGCGGCCGCCAAATTGGCAGCCAAGCGATTGGATTTCAAGGCGAACAGCGGCTGTCATTATATCCCAACAGATTTGCTTGGTCTTTCTAGCAGCCGCTGCGCCCTAGGGCAAGATCACAGCGTGGTATTGACCGCGCCGCCATCCAGCAAGATGTTCTGCCCCACCATAAAGCCCGCATGCTGGCTGCACATAAACGCGCAAGTTGCGCCAAATTCGGCCGCCGTGCCATAACGGCGCGCGGGGATGCTGGCTTGGCGTTCGGCCATGGCCGCGGCCATAGTGATGCCGCGCGCGGCCACCACGCCCTCATCCAGCGACACCGCGCGGTCGGTGGCATGAATGCCGGGCAGCAGGTTGTTGATCGTCACCCCAAACGGCGCAACTTGGCGCGCAGTGCCGCCAACATAGCCGGTCAGCCCCGCCCGTGCCGCATTGGAAAGCCCCAGTTGCGGAATCGGTGACTTGACCGATTGCGATGTGATATTGACCACCCGCCCCCAGCCCTGCGCGATCATCGCAGGCAGCAGCGCCTTCATCAGCGCAATGGGCGTCAACATATTGGCGTCCAGCGCTTTGATAAAATCATCGCGGCTCCAATCAGACCAGACACCGGGCGGTGGGCCGCCGGCGTTTGTGACCAAGATATCCAGCCTTCCCGCGGCAGCCAGCACTTCCGCGCGCCCTGCCTCGGTGGTGATATCGGCCGCCACTGTCGTGACCTGCACGCCAAAGCCCCGCAGATCGGCCGCCGTGGCCTCCAGCGCCTCGGCCCCGCGCGCGTTGATCACAAGATCCACCCCCGCCTCGGCCAAAGCCATTGCACAGCCGCGCCCCAAGCCCTTAGAGGCCGCACAGACCAATGCCCGCTTGCCCTTAATCCCCAGATCCATCTTCGCCTCCCTGATTTTGCGCCAGCCTAACAGCAGCCCCGCGCAAAAGCCAAGCGTTGCGAAATCACCGCAATCTTACCTATAAAAAGCCGCAATATATTGGAAACCTGCATCAAAGTGCGTTTTCCCTCCACCGGCCTGCGTGTATCCTGCCCGAGTCACCTGCCCGTTTTGGGTTTTGTTCCGTGTTACCTTGTGTTTGAAATCAGGCCGATGTCCCAAGCCGCTGCCCCTCTTCCCGGCCAAGCCGTCCAAGTCCTTGCGGCGCAGGCGATCTATGTGATCACCGGCGTCAATGTTGGCGACGGGCTTGAAGGCGTGGACGAGGTCTGCTTGGGCGATATCTATGCGCTAGATCCAGCCGAGACGCCGCGCCGGCTGGTGGTCAGCAAGGCCGCCTCGGGCGCGCAACATATTGGCGCGGGCAGCGAAATTGGCGACATCGGCGCGCGGATCCGCTTTGAGGCACGCTATACCTTTATGGCCGATGATGGCGATAAGGTCGAGATTTTACTGATTTCACTGCCAGACCACAGCCGCTTTGCCCTGCCACTGTCACCGATGAGCGCGCAGGCAGATTATACTTTGCTTAAACAAGAAGAGGCGCCGCAAGAGGTTAGCCTGTCAGATCTGCTGTGCATTTCCTTTGCACGCGGCACCATGATCACGCTGGCCTCGGGCGCGCAGCGCGCCATCGAGGATCTGCACCCCGGCGATAAGGTTCTCACCCGCGATCACGGGCCACAGGCGATTGCTTGGGTTGGGCGGGCGACGCTGCGCGCAGTGGGGGCCTTTGCGCCAGTGCTGATCACCGCTGGCACCTTGGGCAATTCTGGTGATCTGATCGTCAGCCAGCACCACCGGATGTTTCTTTATCAGCGTAAACGCAGCGCAGGCCTGCCCACCTCTGAACTTTTGGTGCAAGCAAAGCATCTGGTCGATGGCGATCGGGTGCTTTTGCGCGAAGGTGGCTTTGTCGATTTCTTCAGTCTGGTGTTTGAACAGCACGAGATCATCTATGCCGAGGGCATTCCCGCCGAAAGCCTGATGGTCAATGATGCCACCGTACAGCGGCTGCCTGCGCAGCTTTCGGCAGATGTGCGGGCGCGCTTTCCGGGGCTTAGTCAGAACCAACACTTCGGCACCGAAGCCGGCCGCAGTTTTCTGGACAAGGTCGGCACTGCGGCACTGTTCAAACCCGCCCCGCCCGAACCACCACCGCAGCGCCGCTAAAGCCCGCGCGGCGCTGGTTGTGGCGCTGGACGCGCCGCGCGCTTTGGGCTAAAGCCCAGCCCATCATGACCCAAACCAATGCCCCCACGCTTCCGCCCGAAATCGCCCGCCGCCGGACCTTTGCGATCATTTCGCACCCCGACGCCGGCAAAACCACGCTGACCGAAAAATTCCTGCTGTTTGGCGGCGCGATCCAGATGGCAGGCCAAGTGCGCGCCAAAGGCGAAGCGCGCCGTACGCGGTCTGACTTTATGAAGATGGAGCAAGAGCGCGGCATCTCGGTTTCGGCCAGTGCGATGTCTTTTGATTTCCGCCAGTACCGCTTTAATCTTGTCGACACCCCCGGCCACTCGGATTTTTCCGAAGACACCTACCGCACCCTGACGGCGGTGGATGCTGCGATCATGGTGATTGATGGCGCCAAGGGCATTGAAAGCCAAACGCAAAAGCTGTTCGAAGTCTGCCGGATGCGCGATCTGCCGATCCTGACCTTTTGCAACAAGATGGACCGCGAAAGCCGCGACACCTTCGAGATCATCGACGAGATTCAGGAAAATCTGGCGATTGATGTGTCGCCCGCAAGCTGGCCCATCGGCATGGGGCGCGATTTCATCGGGGCCTATGATCTGCTGCACGACCGGCTGGAAATCATGGACCGTGCCGACCGCAACAAGGTGGCCGAAACCATTCAGATCAGCGGCTTGGATGACCCGAAACTGGCCGAGCATATCCCGCCCGCGCAACTTGCGCAGCTGCGTGAAGAGCTTGAAATGGCGCGCGAATTGCTGCCCGCCTTTGACCGCGCGGCCTTCCTGAACGGCTCGATGACGCCGATCTGGTTCGGCTCTGCGATCAACTCCTTTGGCGTCAAAGACCTGATGGATGGCATGGCCGAATACGGGCCAGAGCCGCAGCCGCAAAAGGCGGCCGAGCGTCAGATTGCCGCCGATGAAACCGCAGTGACCGGCTTTGTCTTCAAGGTTCAGGCCAATATGGACGCCAAGCACCGCGACCGCGTGGCCTTTGTGCGGCTGGCCTCGGGCCATTTCACCCGCGGCATGAAGATGCTGCATGTGCGCAGCAAAAAGCCGATGGCGATTGCCAATCCGGTGATGTTTCTGGCCGCCGACCGCGAATTGGCCGAAGAGGCTTGGGCCGGCGATATCATCGGCATTCCCAACCACGGCCAGTTGCGCATTGGCGATGCGCTGACCGAAGGCGAGGCGCTGCATTTCACCGGCATACCGTCCTTTGCGCCGGAACTTTTGCAAGTGGTGCGCGCGGGCGATCCGATGAAGGCCAAGCACCTTGAAAAGGCGCTGTTCCAATTCGCCGAAGAAGGTGCGGCCAAGGTGTTTAAACCGATGATCGGCTCGGGCTTTATCGTCGGCGTCGTTGGGGCCTTGCAATTCGAAGTTCTGGCCAGCCGGATCGAGCAGGAATACTCGCTGCCCGTGCGGTTTGAACCCAGCCAGTTCACCAGCGCCCGCTGGGTTTCGGGCACCAAGATCGAGGTTGATAAATTCATCAACGTCAACAAGGGCCATATCGCGCTCGACAGTGACGGCGACACGGTGTTTTTGACCCGCCTAAAATGGGACATCGACCGGATCGAACGCGATTACCCACAGGTCAAACTGACCGCGACCAAGGAAATGATGGTCTAAAACGCACCGCGGTGATGGGTCTGCTGCGGTTTTTCAGCCGTTATCGGCGCAAAAGCCGCAGTATCCTTGACCTGCCGCCCATTTTCCGCTATCCGCGCGGCAGGGTCCAATGACCCAGACGCCGGGACGCCCGGAAAGTAGCGTCCCTTCATTTCATGCGGGCCGACCCCGCATAACTAGGACGCAAATGACGAAATTCTCAGATCTCGCGCTGGATCCCCGCGTGCTTAAGGCCGTGGCAGAAGCCGGCTATGAAACGCCAACCCCGATCCAAGCCCAAGCCATCCCGCACGCTTTGCAAGGCAAAGACGTTTTGGGCATCGCTCAGACCGGCACTGGCAAAACCGCCAGCTTTACGCTGCCAATGATCACCCTGCTGGGCAAAGGCCGCGCCAAAGCGCGGATGCCCCGCAGCCTGGTCTTGGCCCCCACCCGCGAGCTTGCAGCGCAAGTGGCGGAAAACTTTGACGTTTATGCCAAATACACCAAGCTGACCAAGGCCCTGCTGATTGGCGGCGTGTCCTTTGGCGAACAAGACAAGCTGATCGACCGTGGCGTCGATGTGCTGATCGCCACCCCGGGCCGCCTGCTCGATCACCACGAGCGCGGCAAATTGCTGCTGACCGGCGTGCAGATCATGGTGGTGGACGAGGCCGACCGCATGCTCGACATGGGCTTTATCCCCGATATCGAGCGGATCTTCAGCCTGACCCCCTTTACCCGTCAGACCTTCTTCTACTCGGCGACCATGGCCCCCGAGATTGAACGCATCACCAACACCTTCCTGACCGGTGCGGTCAAAATCGAAGTGGCGCGTCAGGCCACCACCTCGACCACCATCGAGCAAAAGCTGATCCAGTTCACGCCCTCGCGCAAAGATAAAAGCTTTGCCGAAAAGCGCGCGGTTCTGCGGTCGATCATCACCTCGGAGGGCGAGGCCTGCACCAATGCGATTGTGTTCTGCAACCGCAAGATGGATGTGGATGTCGTCACCAAGTCTTTGAAAGCGCACGGCTTTAACGCAAGCGCCATTCACGGCGACCTTGACCAATCGGTGCGCACCAAGACGCTGGACGGCTTCCGCGACGGTTCGGTGCATATCCTTGTGGCCTCTGATGTCGCCGCGCGCGGGCTGGATGTGCCTGCGGTCAGCCATGTATTTAACTTTGATGTGCCCTCGCACCCCGAAGACTATGTCCACCGCATCGGCCGCACCGGTCGGGCTGGACGTTTGGGCAAGGCCTATTCGATTGCGGTGCCGTCGGATGACAAATACATCGCGGCGATTGAATCGCTGGTGAAACAGCCGATTCCACGCGGCGAAGTGCCTGCGGGCGCGCTGGAAAGCGCATCCGATGTGCCAGAACGTGCCCGCGAAGAGCGCGGTTCGCGCGCGCGCGGTGGTCGCGGCGGTGAGGCGCGCGGCCGCGATCGTGGCCCACGCGAAGACAAGCCCGTGATCGTTGAAGCCGTGGCCGAAGCCGTTGTGGCACCTGCGGCCCCCGAAGTTGTGGTCGCAGCGCCAGCCCCCGCGCCTGCGCCAGAGCGCAGCCCGCGCCGCGACAATCGCCGCAATGAAGAGCGCGCGCCGCGTGAAGAGCGCCCGCGCGAAGCCCGTGAAGAGCGTGTGCGCGAAGACCGCCCTCGCGAAGACCGCCCGCGTGACGACCGCCGCGATTATCGCGGCAACCGCGATCACGGCGACCGCGTGGTTGGTCTGGGCGAACATGTGCCCGACTTTATCCTGCGCAGCTTCAAGCTGAAAACGGAAACCAAGGACGACAGCGAAGAGATGGCCGAGACCTCTTCGGAAAGCTAATCGCCCCGCCGCAAACAAAAAGGCCCCGCAATTTGCGGGGCCTTTTTTAATGCTTTTGGCTTTGTTATTCGCTGGCCAGACGGCTGACAACCACCACAACTTCGGGCTTTTTGCCAATCTCTTCCATCGCGACTTGGCGCACGATCTTGCGCAGCGCCTCGTCCATTTTGTCGTCATTTGACAAAACCTTACGGCCAGCGCCTTCAAGGAACTGCGTCAGCTCTGCTTCCATGCTTTCGGCCAGAACGCGGTTGCCTTTGCCGACTTCGGGCAGGCCCATGGTTTCGACCCAAGCTTCGCCCAAAGGCTGGTCTTGTTCGTCCAAAATCACCGTGACCATCACCAAGCCGTTCAGCGCCATGCGAATGCGGTTGCGCACCACACCGTCAAGCGCGCCGACCAGGCTTGATCCGTCCAGATAGGTGCGCCCAGCCTCGATCTGCTCGGCCAGTTTTGGCACATCGCCGGTGAGGTCCATCATCATGCCATTGGTGGCGACGGCGGCGGCAATGCCGGCTTCGGTGGCAATGCGGGCGTGTTCGCGCAGATGGCGATGCTCGCCGTGCATCGGGATCAGCATATCGGGCAGGAAAATCCGGTGCACATGTTCCAGATCGGGGCGGTTGGCATGGCCCGAGACATGGTAAAGACCGTTGTTATCATCCACGATATCAACGCCTTTTTCCGACAGCGCGTTGACGATCGAATAGACGCCGCGTTCGTTGCCCGGAATGATCTTGGATGAAAACAAGAAGGTGTCGCCCTGCTTCATTTCCAGCCCAAGATATTTGCCACGGCTTAGCTGCGCCGAGGCCGCGCGCCGCTCGCCCTGGCTGCCGGTGACGATCAGCATCAGATTGCGGCGCGGCACATCGGCGGCCTCTTCAGGCGTGATGGTGCGCGGAAAGCCGTTCAGCACGCCGGATTCGGTTGAAACCGAAACCATCCGCTTCATCGCGCGGCCCAACAGACAGACCGAACGATCCGCAGCGATCCCAGCTTCGGCCAAGGTTTTCAGCCGTGCCACGTTCGAGGCAAAGGTGGTGGCCACAACCATGCCGCCCGCACCCTTGATCATCTCGGCCAAGGGGCCTTTCAGCGTGCTTTCCGAACGGCCCGCATGGGTGGAAAACACATTGGTGGAATCGCACATCAGCGCCTTGACCGGACGCTCTGCCGCGATCTCTTCCATCATCGCATCATCCCAGCCTTCGCCCACAATCGGTGAGGGGTCGCGCTTGAAGTCACCGGTGTGGAAGATCCGCCCCGCAGGCGTGTCGATCACCAAAGCCGAGCTTTCGGGGATCGAGTGGCTGACCGGCACGAATTGCACCTTGAACGGGCCCGCCTCGATCGTCTGAGGCCGTGCGGCCACCACCTGAATGGTGTCTTTCGGCAAACCCGCCTCTTCAAACTTCAACCGGCCAATGGCTGCGGTGAATTTGCGCGCATAGACCGGCTTTTTCAGCGCCGGCCACAGATGCGCCAAAGCGCCAATGTGGTCTTCATGCGCATGGGTGATAAAGATCGCGTCCAGCCGGTCCAGCCGCTTTAGCAGCCAAGAGATATCGGCCATGATCAGATCAACGCCGGGGCTTGTGTCCATATCGGGGAAAGCCACGCCCAGATCGACCAAGATCAGCCGCTCTTTGCCCTTAGGGCCATAGCCGTAAACATAGGCGTTCATGCCGATTTCGCCGGCCCCGCCCAATGGTAGATAGATCAGCCGCTCACCGCTCATGCTGTTTCCTTATTAAAATCGTTGATGAGGACGAGACCATGCATGGTCAAATCATCCTCGATGGAGTCGAAAAGCTCAGTTCCCTGAGCAAATAGGGATGCAAGCCCACCGGTGGCAATGACCTTCATCGGTGCCGCGCGCTCGCGCCGCACCTCGCGGACAATGCCTTCGATCAGGCCGATATAGCCCCAATACACACCTGACTGCATGCAGGCCACCGTATTCGTGCCAATTGCCGTGGCGGGCTTGGAAATATCGACATGCGGCAGCGCGGCGGCGGCCATATGCAGCGCCTCTAGGCTTAGGTTGACGCCGGGGGCGATCACGCCACCCACATAGGCGCCGTCATGATCGACGACGTCAAAGGTGGTCGCGGTGCCAAAATCCACCACGATCAGATTGCCGCCGTGGCGATCAAAGCTGCTGACCGTATTAACCAAACGATCAGGCCCCACCGTCACGCCCAGATCAACCCGTGGCGGCACCGGCAGCGCGCATTCGGGTTTGCCCACCACCAAGGGCCTGCAATTGAAATAGCGATCACACAGCACCCGCAGGTTGAACACCACCCGCGGCACGGTCGACGAGATAATCGCCTCGCTGACCCGCGCTTCGGTCTTGGTCAGCGCCAAAAGCGAACTGAGCCAGACGAAATATTCATCCGCCGTGCGTTTAT
>CAJXWJ010000046.1 GCA_913062925.1 uncultured Pseudorhodobacter sp.
GATCACCTTGAAACGACGTCTTCGCTGGAAGACATCCTCTATGCTCTGACCGATCTGGGTCTAGAGGTGGAAGAGGTGGTGAATCCGCTGGCAAAACTGGCCCCCTTTACGCTGGCTCGTGTGATCCATGCCGAAAAGCACCCAGACGCCGACAAGCTGCGCGTCTGCCGTGTGATGACGGATGAGGGTGAAAAGCAGATCGTTTGCGGCGCACCCAATGCCCGCGAAGGCATCACCGTGGTCTTGTGCAAACCCGGCGACTATGTGCCGGGCATTGATGTGACGCTGGGCATCGGCAAAATCCGCGGCGTTGAATCACATGGCATGATGGCCTCTGAACGCGAGCTAGAGCTGTCGGACGAACATAACGGCATTATCGAGCTGCCCTCGGGCGAGATTGGCGAGAAATTCGCCGATTGGTTGGCGAAAAATCGCCCCGCGCTGGCTGACCCGATGATCCATATCAAGATCACTCCGAACCGTCCCGATGCTTTGGGCGTGCGCGGTGTGGCGCGTGATCTGGCCGCACGCGGTCTTGGCACGCTGAAACCGCTGCCGATCCCGGTGATCAAGGGCGGCTTTGCCAGCCCCGTGCAGGTGGAAATCAGCGCCGATCTGAAAACCAAAGGCTGCCCGCATTTCGCAGGCCGCACCATCCGCGGCGTCAAGAACGGGCCGTCGCCAGATTGGCTGCAAGCACGGCTTAAGGCGATTGGGCTGCGGCCAATCTCGACGCTTGTTGATATCACCAACTATTTCACCTTTGGCCTGAACCGCCCGTTGCATGTGTTTGACGCAGGCAAGGTGCAGGGCAAACTGCGCATTCACGCGGCAGTTGGGGGCGAAGAGTTTCTGGCGCTGGACGGCAAGACCTATAGCCTGCGCGCAGGGCAAATGGCGATTTCCGACGATCAGGGCGTTGAATCCTTGGCCGGTATCATGGGCGGCGAAGCCTCTGGCTGCACGCCCGAGACCACGGATGTTTTCGTCGAATCCGCCTATTGGGATCCGATCACCATCGCTGCCACAGGCCGCGCGCTGAAGATCAACTCGGATGCGCGCTATCGCTTTGAACGCGGCGTTGACCCGGCCTTTAGCCTTGATGGGCTTGATCTGGCGACCCAGATGATCCTTGATCTTTGCGGTGGCGAAGCCTCTGATCTGGCCGAAGATGGTGCTGCCAAAGACACCAGCCGCGCCTATCAGCTAAAGCCCGCGCGCGTGATCAGCCTTGTTGGCATGGACATCCCCGAAGCCGAGCAGCGCCGCACCTTGCAAGCGCTTGGCTTCACCCTGAACGGCGATATGGCAAGCCCGCCGTCCTGGCGCCCCGACATCTTGGGCGAGGCCGATCTGGTCGAAGAAGTCGCCCGCATCGCCAGCCTGACCAAGCTTGTCGGCACCCCGCTGCCGCGACTGGTGGCAGGCGTGCCGCGTCCGATCCTGACGCCCTTGCAAGTGCGCGAGCGTTTGGCCCGCCGCACCATCGCAGCACTTGGCTATAACGAATGCGTCACCTACAGCTTTATCGACCAGACCGGCGCAAGCCTGTTTGGCGGCGGTGCCGATGCGCTGCGCGTTGATAACCCGATCTCGTCCGAGATGACGCATATGCGCCCCGATCTGCTGCCCGGCCTGCTGCGCGCAGCGGCGCGCAACCAAGCCCGCGGCTTTATGGATATGGCGCTGTTCGAAGTGGGCCCGGTCTTTCACGGCGGCGAACCCGGCGAGCAGCATCTGCAAGCCACCGGCCTGCTGATCGGTGCCACGGCTGCGCGCGATCCACATGGCGCACGGCGGATGAACGACGTCTATGATGCAAAGGCCGATGTCGAGGCAGTGCTGGCAGCCCTTGGTGCCCCCGCCCGCGTGCAGATCAACCGCAAAACCGCCGCTTGGTGGCACCCCGGTCGCTCTGGCGTGATCGGTCTGGGGCCAAATGTCATGGCCAGCTTTGGCGAGGTGCATCCAAAGATCCTTGCGGCGATGGATATCAAAGGCCCTGCGGTTGCCTTCACGGTTCTGGTCGCCAATATCCCCTTTGCCAAGGTGAAAACTCCAACCAAACCGGCGCTGGTGCTGTCGGATCTGCAAGCGGTCGAGCGTGACTTTGCTTTCGTTGTCGATGCGGGCGTCGAGGCCCTGACGGCGGTGAACGCGGCCGCTGGGGCCGACAAAGCGCTGATCGCCGAGGTGCGGATTTTCGATCAGTTCATCGGGGCAAAGGCGGAAGCACAGATGGGCGCTGGCAAAAAGTCCATCGCGCTGACGGTGCGGTTGCAACCCACCGACAAGACCCTGACCGATGCCGATATCGAAGCCGTCTCTGCCAAGATCATCGACAAGGTCAGCAAAGCCACCGGCGGCGCGTTGCGCGGATAAATCAAACCGCGCGGTGCAAAGGCGCCGCGCGGTATTGTTTGCTGCGGCCTATTTCTTGGCCCGCCAGCTGCCGAACCACACCCCAATGCGCCCTAGCACGCCCTTGGCCTTGGTCGAGGCAAGGTCTGCACGCGCCTCAACACCGTCCCAAGTTTCTTCAACTTCGGCCATGGCGGGTTCGACCGTGCGCTCTAGAAACTGCGCCCACATCCGCCGCAACATCACATAGCCAAAAGCCAACAGCAGCAGCACGATGATCGGCACATAAGGGATGATCCGCACATCTGGGCTGGCGACCTCTTTCACCCCTATCGCATTGGGATAAATCGATAAAAACGCAAAGCGCCAGCCGTAATGCGTCACCGAAACCCAAGTTGGTGCCGAGGCCAAGGATTTCAGATTGCCCGCCTGCGCCTGCAAATTCGAGCTGTCATATTTGAAATAGGGCGGCCAGACCCAGCCGGTGTCTTCATTGCGATAGACGATCACTGACCCATCTGGATAAGCGGCTTCGATAAATCGAATGTCGCGGGTAGTGCCGCTTTCGGCGGTGCCACTGTCGGGCGAGGCATAGGCCCAAGAATTCTCACTGCCAACCGTGGTCAGCCGATTGTAGGTATTGGTGATCCGCACAATATCGTGCTGCGGCAAGGTGTAATGCAAAAACAGCCCCACGATCAGCAGCACCGTCAGGCGCAGGCTCCATTTAAGCTTATTCATTGCATCGTTTCCTTACTGAAAGTTCACAAAATAGATCGTTGCCGCCACAACCGCCGTGGGAAGGATATAAACCAACCACAGCAAGCGCCGCCGCAGCCCATGTTGGTAGGCCTGCATGCCCGCCTCGATATAGGCCTCGCGCGTGCCTTCGATGCCACCAGCGTCAAAGGTTTTTTCCAGCCATTCGCGCCGCACCGAACGCGAATAGGTCGAAATCAGAAAATACAGCAGCGTCAGGGCCACAAAGCCGAAAACCGCCAAACGTACAATCCCGATCATAGCTTGCCTCGCTTTACCGCGCCCCAAGGCCCGACGATCTGACCCAGATCGCGCGCAACATGGGGCAGTTGATGCCGCGCGTCCATCGACGGCTCTGGCCCAAACAAGGCCGCGCGCGCGCCCTGCGCATCGACCTTATACTCGCGTTCCAGAAAATCCGCCACATAGCGCCGCTTTTTCTCGGACCAAGTGGCGTAGCTTGCGTAAAATAATTCCTTATGGGTGATGAACATCTGCCGCACATCCATCGGCGCAAGCTCGGCCAGCAACATATTGACCAGATCACGCTGCGGCCCAGCCGCCGCGCGCAGGGTGTAAAAATAGGCAGGATGCTCGGAGGTAAGCTGCGGCCAAGGTCCGGCCCGCTCGACCCAGCGCAAAAGCGCGGCCAGCCCCAAAAACGCCGGGGGCAGCGCATCGCCCAATCGCTGCGCGATCTTGCGCAACTCGGTCCGCCGCGCATCGCCCAGATCAAGGCCAAGGGCATCGGCGGCATCAACCAAGATGAAATCCATCTTTTGCCGCAAAACCGCGCCTGCATCCATGCCGCGCGCCTGCACAATCGGCTCGACCAAGGCGTTTGTGACCATCCATTCAGCAATCGCATTGCGCTGGCCCAGATCCATCACCTTAATCTTCGGCAGCGCCGCCAAAGTCGCACGCGGCAGCACCGAAATCACCGCAGGCACCGGCGTATCGCCAAAAACATAGACGCCGCCGAAATGCGCCGTCCAGAAACTGGGCTGTTCAAAGCACATGGCGGGCAGGCTGATCGGCACCCTTGTGACATCGCCGGTCTTTTTCGCCAAAGCGATCATCTGCGCGATCAGATCATCATCGCGCCAGCCGTCAGGCTCGGAGCGAAAGCGCTCGATCAAGCCGCCCAGCTGATTGGCATCGGCAACATGGCCGCCGATGGTGTCAGCCTCGACCGTCACCTTGCGAATATCCAGCAGTTTCAGAGGGCTAGACATCTCGTAGACCGAATTCGCCAATTCTCCAATCACGGCATCTTGGGCGGTCAGCGCGAACAATTGCCGTTCATTCGCCGCTATGAAGCGCTGCAAAATATCGCGACTGGTCGAGAATTTGATATGCAGCAGCGGCGCGGTTTTCTGGCTGGTGGTCAGCAATATGAACTGGCGGTTACATCCATGCGGGTTCAGATAAAGCCTGTCGCCGAATTCGTCGCCAATCTCGGGGCTAAAGCCTGAAATGTCGATGTGAAAATCCGAAAGCGCGGTTTCTTTGCCGGTCAGCGCCTTTAACGCGCGGTTATAGCGCTCGACCAATTGCGGCGACGATACCTCGATCAGATTGCCAAACATCAGACCCTTTTCGATCAGGCGCTTCATTCCCGCGCCTCCAAAAACCGCCGCTTGGCCTCTTCTTGGCGGGCAAAATCCCGCACCATCGCCTGAACCGCTGCCTCGTTCGACGTATCAGCATAGCGAAATTCGGAATCGGCATAGCGGTTGATTTCCTGCACCACCATCTCAAGGCTGATCGGCGTCATCAGCGCTTTGATCATCGCCAGCTTTTCATCATAGGGCTTGAACAGAAAGAGATCGGGCACCTCCATCCATTCGTCTGGCAGATCAAAATCCATCGCCCGCACCTTGACGGCATCGGTGATATTCTTGATCGCACGACCGGTAAAGCGTTGATCGGCCTGCTGAATTGCCTTCAGATAGGCGCCAAGTTTCGCCAAAGTGTCCAGCGGGCCCAGATCGCGCCGCAGCTGATCCCAGACCCGCAGCAGCCCTTCCTCTTGCGGTTTCGCGTGGCCCTCATAGCTGGCGGCAACCGCGCGCTTGATCTCTTGCGCGGCAAAGAGGGCATGATCGCCCAGCGGAATCGCGTGGTTTTTGCCCAGCAAAAGCGCCAGAATATCAACGTAATCCTCGCGGCTTTGCGGCCCGTCCACCAAAAACCGCGCCCCCGCCCGCTGCCGCAGGGCATCATCGACGTTTTCGGGATAATTCGAGAACATGCCAAAGCTGCAATTGCCGCGCACCACGGTTTCGGCCCCCGCAAAGGCCGCCATGAACACCGCCGTCACCTCTTGCTGGCCCGCCGAAGACTGCCTGTCACCGCGCTTGCCGGCAACTTGGTCGATGTCGTCGATGGTGCCAAAACCAATCACCGAAGGATCAAGGATCGCGCTGATAAAGGCCTTGGCGTTCTGCCCGGATTTGCCCTGATAGCTGTCGATCTGATCAATCGAAAAGTTCTGATAGCGAAAGGGATAGCCCGCTACCTTGCAGTAATCATTCAACAATCCAGCCATCATTTGAATAAGCGTGGTCTTGCCCGTGCCCGGTTTGCCGTCGCCCATAAAGGTAAAGATGAACCCGCCCAGTTCGGCAAAGGGGTTCAGCTTGCGCTTGAAATCATAGGCCATCAGCATCTTTGCCAAGCGCAGGCTTTGCGCCTTGGCGATATGATTGCCCACCACCTCGGCGGGTTTTTTGAACTGCATGGTCAGCGCAGCCGCTTTTGCCGCACGCGCCGGGGTAAATCCTGCAAGCGAGAGCCCGTCCGCCTCGATCCGCCATGCTCCCGAGGTGAAGGCCTGCGTGCGCAGAGCCTCTTGTGCGCGCAGGGCAACGCGGGCCATCAGCGCCTCGCAAAAGGCCGCAATCACTGCCAAAAGCTGCGGCGCATCGCCCGCCAGAACCGCAATATCCTGGTCCAATTCCCACAGCACGCCTTGCAGGGCGAGCGGCGCGTTATCGGTCAGCACCTCTTCCACCGTGCCCACCTCGACCGTCAGCGCATTTAGATGTGGGGCCAGCAAAAACGCGGTGGCATTGGCAAAGACATGCATCTGCACCAAAGCCTCTGCGGCCAGCAGATCGGCAAATTCGGCGCGGCGCAGCTCGGGCAGGCGGCCTTGCAGATTGGCGGTTTTCAGCTCGGCCAGACCCGAGTCTTGGCCAAAGCTTTCCCCCATCGCCGCCGCAATCGCCAAGCCGCGCCGCAAAGCCTGTAGCGCGGCCGCAAGGCTGGGTGAGAGCAAGCCATCGGCCAAAGCCTCGACCCGTTCGATCAGCCGCACCGACCCCGCCCGCGCCGTGGGCCGCGTCACCAAACCCGGCGTGGTGGCGCGAAACATCGGCCGCGTGCCAAGCCCAGCCGAGCGTTCGGGCGCCCGCGCGGCTTCGACCGGCTTGGCCAGTCGCGGCGCGTGGTCAAACCCCGTCAGCAGCGCCAAAGCCGCGTCATAGTGGCGGCGAATATCCTCTTCGCGCAGCTCCATCGCGTCACGCCCAGCTGTCATCGCCCTCTCCTTTCAGCGCGCGGGCAAGATCTGCCCACTTGCCCCCACCACAAACTTTCGCAGATCGCGCAGGCCCGGTTGGTTCAGTTCGGCCAAGACCTGATAGGGCCGCTCGGGCAGGATCACCATGCGGTCCATCCGCGAAAGGCCGCTGTCAGGCGCGAAGGCGTCCAGCTTGAAGACCTGCCGCTCGGCACTGGAAAACCAGCCCTCTTTGACCTCTTCCTCGCGCTCAGACAGCAGATCCTCGACCGTCCAGACCAAGGCCCAATCGTCGCCATCAGCGGCCTTGGCATCTGACAGCACCTGCGAAATCGGCCCCGATTGCAGAGTGAAATCATGGCTATACATCGGGCCAAGCGTCATCCGGCGCAACCGCTTTGGGTGCAAGCCGCTGAAATCTTTGTCAAACCCCTGCGCGATGGTCAGCAGTTTCAGCCCCATCGCCGATTGCGCCATCAGATGCGCCTGCACCATGGGCCAGCGGCGATCATCCCGCGGCAGAGGCTTTTTGCCGCTATCTTCCACATCCATCAGATAGACCACCGGCAGGTTCAGCTGCGTGTCATAAACCGCCCAATGCAACAGAAAATGCCGCCGCCCCGGCAGCTCGCGGATGAACTGCACATCGGGGTCGTTCTTAGGCCAAAAGATGCCGCCAGCCTGATCCACCGCAAGCGCCAAAGCCTCGTAATAAAGCCGCTGCGCGAGGGCAAATTGCAGCTGCACCGGCACGGTCAAATCGCGCAAGATCTGCCGCACCATCCGGTCTTTCAGCTCGGCAGTCGAGGCCATACCGCCCAAATGCTTTTGCACCTGAGCGGCGTCCAGCGCCATCATCATCAGCTCTTGCGCCACCGGAAAGCCGCTTTCGTGGCGATCAAAGGTCAGGCTTGCGCTGCCTTCGCTGCGCCCCGTCATCAGATATTTGTAACTGAGCGCGCGAAAGGTTCCGGTCAGCGCGGTCAGATAGCGCCCCAAAATTCGCGCCTCGGTGCGGGTCAACTGGCCTTCGGCCTCGACCTCGCCTGTCACGCGCAAAAGATGTCCGGTGATCCGCTCAAATTTGGCAAAATAGCGCCGCGCGGTGGGGCCGTCATACAGCTCTTGGTGGTCATCGGTCAGCGCTGTCTTAGGCATCGCGGTCCGCGCCTTTGGCGGTCAGCCAGAACCAAAGCCGCAGCCCCGGCAAAGTCGCCAGGCCACGCCAAAGCGCGCTTTCATCACATAAGCGATGATAGACCCATTTCATCGCCGGCCGCAGCAGACCGCCAAGGCCCACGAACAACAGCAATTCAAAGCCGATCAGCCAGGTCAAAATCTCGAACATATGCGCAAGGTGATGCGGCATCAGTTCGGCACCGGCAAAGAACAACACCAGCAAAAGCGTCAATGCCAGCGCCCAGATCCAACACCAGCGGGTTTGCTCACGAAAGGTCATTCGCCATACGCATTCTTGTCGTGCTTCTCGACAATCTTGGCAAAGCGGCGCGCAAAGCGTTCATCTGCCTTGGCCTTTTGTGCCAAGACATCGCGGGCAAAGACCATCTGGCCTTCGTGCGCCTCCAGCATATCGGCCATTTTGGCATTGGTCGCCGAGCCGATAGCCGCCATCGCAACCTGTGCTTCTTGGTCAGTTTTCACGCCAATTTCGTTGATCCGATGCGCGACCTCTTGCTGCTGCGCAGTTTTCAGACTGCTGGTCAGGGCGTCATAAAGCACCACGCGCTGCTTGGTGTCGGTTTGCAGTTTATTGATCAAAACCAATTGCGTCGCGGCCTGATTGGTCAGGCTGTCGAGCCAAGTTTTGCCTTTTTCAATATAGCGCTCCAAGGTCTGCGATTTCGCCAATTGCACCTGTTCGTCCTGCACCAGCGCGTTGTAGCGCGCGTTCAGACCGGCAAGCTCGGTTTCAAGCTTGGTGCGTGCGGTGGCGTCCATCTCGACGCTGATTTTATTCTCTAACTCGATGATCTTGGGGTCCAAGGCCGTCACCTCGGCGCGCACCGCCTCTAGCGTCTGCACGGCAACTTCGCGCTCGGTGAGGGTGCTGCCCAGATTGGTCTCGACCTTGGCTTTTTGCCCGTTCAAAAGATCCAGCTGACCCTGCAAAAGCTTGACGATCACATCGGATTTTCCGATCAAATCCTGCAATTTTGCATCAATCGAGGCCCTGCGCATCCGCTCTTGCCGCATCGATTCAGATTTGGCCGAAGAAAAGATGCCGATGAACCGTTCCGTTCCGGTCTTGGTGCGCATCTCGCTGAAATCTTTGGAAAAGCCAGCCGTGACATCATCCAGCCCCATGATCAGCTCGGCGATATTGGCATTCATCAGATCGGTGTGTTTGTGCACATCCTCGAGCGTCGCCGTTTCGATATCCACCACTGCGTCGGGGGTCGCCAGCTTTGACTGCGCCGCCTCGATCTGGCCGGTGATCCGCGAGATCTTGGCCTGAGCTTCGGCAACCTGTGCTTGGCTTTGTTTAATCTGGGTGTCGAAATTGGCCATCGGTGCCTCCGGTAAAAACGCTCAGAAGATATAAGTATGTAACGCGGTTTTACATCACCCCGCCGCGAAAATTTCGCGCTTGTCCTGTCTTAACTTCAATCAGCTTGCCGAAAACCAAGCGTTTCGCCAAGCTTTATTGGCAAAAGATCACAGAGGAATGTTGTCGATCAGCCGCACACCCTGCAACCAAGCCGCTGCCAACAGCCGAAGCGGACGGTCCAAGCCCTCGGCTGGGTCCAGACTGCTGGCATCGCGCAGCTCGATATATTCAACGCGCTCGAAGCCCGCGGCCAGCACCTCGGTTTGGCAGGTTGCCAGCGCCGTCGCATCGCCTGCACGCAGCGCCGCAGCCGCCCGCGTCATCGCCACAAACAGCGCCGGCGCAATCGCGCGGCCGGCGATGGACAGCTGTGCGTTGCGCGACGACATCGCCAGCCCGTCTGCCTCGCGGATGGTTTCGCAACCCACCACCCAGACCGGAATGTTCAAATCGCGCACCAGCCGCTTAACCACTTGCAGCTGCTGCCAATCCTTCTGGCCGAAATAGCCGCGATCGGCCATCGTCATGCCAAACAGCTTGGCCACCACAGTTGCCACCCCATCAAAATGCCCTGGCCGCAGCGCGCCTTCCAAGGGCTGGGCCACACCCGCCATTGTGACCGCTGTGGCAAAGCCTGACGGATAGACCTCGTCTGGACTTGGCGCAAAGATCACATCGACGCCCAGGGGGCGCAAAAGATCCGCGTCGGCCGCTTCGGTGCGCGGATATTTGGTCAGATCATCAGGGTTGTTGAATTGCTTTGGATTGACGAAAATTGTCACGATCACCCGCGCGCAATCGGCCTTGGCGGCGCGGGCAAGGCTTAAATGGCCTTCGTGCAGCGCGCCCATGGTTGGCACCACCCCCACGACATCGCCCGCCGCTTTCCAGCCGCGCACCAAGGCGCGCAGATCGGCTACCGTCCGAATAATTTGGGTCAAGATTGCTTGCCCTTCAGCACATCGGCAAAGCTATGCTCGGCGGCAGGAAAGCTGCGCGCGCGTACCTCTGCGGCGTAATCGGCAATCGCGTGATCGGCCAAAGCGCCCAATTCGGCATAGCGTTTGACGAATTTTGGCCGGAAATCGGTGAATAGGCCCAGCATATCGTCCAGCACCAGAACCTGCCCGTCGCAATCGACACCAGCCCCGATGCCTATTGTCGGAATGTTCAGGGCCTTGGTGACTTGACCAGCAAGCCCCATCGGCACCTTTTCCAGCACCACCGAAAAAGCTCCCGCCGCCTCGACTGCAAGCGCATCGGCCATCACGCTTGCGGCATCGGCATCACGCCCGACCACCTTATAGCCGCCAAGCGTGTTCACCGCCTGCGGCGTCAGACCAATATGCGCCATCACTGGAACGCCGCGCTTGGTCAAAAAGGCAATGGTTTCAGCCATATGCACGCCGCCTTCCAGCTTGACCGCAGGCGCGCCGGTTTCGGCGATCAGTCGGGAGGCATTGCGAAAGGCCTGCTGCGGACTTTCCTCATACGACCCAAACGGCATGTCGATCACAGCCATTGCCTTTGACAAGCCTTTGACGACCGCACATCCGTGCATAATCATCATCTCTAGCGTCACGCCCAAAGTGCTGGGCATGCCGTGCAACACCATCCCGACCGAATCGCCCACCAAGGCAATGTCGCAATGCGCATCAACCAAGCGCGCGCCCGGCGTGGTATAGGCGGTCAGCACCACCAAAGGCAGCTGCCCTTTGCGCGCCCGAATATCGGGCGGCAGGACCACGCGCATCGTAGAGGTGGCACTCATGTGGCAGGCTCCGCTGTTAACATTCTGTCGCGCATATGGACACAGACCCGTCGCAACAGCAAGTTCGTTACGCTGCATTGCAGCGCCGAACCTGCTTGACCCAGCCCGCGCTTCACGCGCAACTGCGGACAAAGCCACCAAAGGACAAACCGATGAGCCTGTTACACCGCGTCAGTCAAGACTCGACCCCCGTCGAGATCACCCGCCCCGATGCCGAGAGCCTGATCGCCGGCGATCCGGTGCATAGCACTTGGAACATCGAAGATGACGCCGGTCTTTATTGCGGCATGTGGCAATCCACCCCCGGCACTTGGAAAGTGTCTTATGCCGAGTGGGAATATATCTACATTCACCAAGGCCATTCGATTCTAACCGATGCCGCAGGCCAAGCCACACATCTGCGCGCGGGCGATCGTTTCATCATCCGCCCCGGCTTTGAAGGCACTTGGCAGGTGGTCGAAACTACGTTGAAAGACTATGTGATCCGATCCTAAAGCAAAACGGCCCCGCGGTAAGGCGGGGCCGTATGATGCAATGCAAGCCTGCGATCAGGTCTGTTCAAACGGGCAATCGTCAGCGCTGATGCCTTTGTTCCGGCAGCGTGCCAGACGTTTTTTCTCGGCCTTGGCAGCGGCTTTTTCGGCCTCTGCGGTGGCTGCGGCTTCTGCCTCTTGCTTGGCGGCTTCTTGGGCGGAAATGGTTTGCAGATCAATTTCCTTTTGGGCCACGTTTTCTGGCGTGTCAGGCACCGCACGGCCCCAAGCGTCGTCCATCTGCGGGCCATCGGCGGCAAGACTTTCTTCCAAGCTGCGCACCTTTACTTTGGTGCCCATATCGGTGCGATTATAAAGATCAATCGCATCTTGGTTAAACAGCCGAATACAACCAGCCGAGGTGGCATGGCCAATCGATTCGTTCTGAATGGTGCCGTGAATGCGGAAATAGGTATCGCGGCCATTGCGATACAAATACAGCGCCCGCGCGCCCAAAGGATTGTCCAAGCCGCCCTGCAACCCACCAGCGTATTCGGCATAAAGATCGGGCCGTGTGGTCAGCATATTCTGCGTCGGCTGCCAAGACGGCCACTCGACCTTGCGCGAAATCACACCCGTGCCACGAAAGCCCAAGCCCTCGCGCCCGACTGCGATGCCATAGCGCAGGGCACGACCGCCCTCTTGCACCAGATAAAGCTTGCGTGAAAAGGTGTCGATGACGATGGTGCCCGGCGCCTCGTCGCCTGCGTAATCCACCTCGGTTCTTGCGCGGCCTTCCTTCAGCAGCTCAGGATTGACCGCCTCAATCAAAAAGCCATTGTCCTCAACCGCCTCATAGCCCGCCACCACAAGCGGCGCCGGCGGTTCCTCGACAGGCTTTGGCGCAGCGCAGCCCGCCAAAAGTGACACAGACAGAAGTCCTAGAACGCGGAAAAGAGAGTTTTGCACAGGGATGACTCGGGTTAGAAAAACATTAAAGCACCTAGCGCGACCGCAGCCCTTGCCGTCAACCCCCGCTGAAATGTCGCAAAAAGAAAAGCCCCCGCAGTTGCCTGCAGGGGTCAGTTTTAGCGGGTTTTGCCTTAGCCAACGACGTTGAAATCGGGGCCGTAGGGGTATTTGGTGATATCTTCATTGCCATCTTCGGTGATGAACAAAATATCATGCTCGCGGTAGCCGCCAGCCCCAGGCTCGCCCTCTGGAATCGTTAGCATCGGCTCCATCGAGATTACCATGCCAGGCTCCAGCACCGTGTCGATATCCTCGCGCAGTTCCAGACCAGCTTCGCGGCCGTAGTAATGGCTTAGAACGCCGAAGGAATGGCCATAGCCAAAGGTGCGATACTTCAACACCTGATGCTCTTCAAAGAAGGTGTTGATCTGCGCCGTCACTTCAGCACAAGAGGCGCCGGGCTTCAAAAGGCTCATGCCCAGCTCGTGAGCGGCGACGTTGATCTCCCAAATCCGGCGGCTGGCGGCGTCAACCTCGCCCACGAACATCGTGCGTTCCAAGGCGGTGTAATAGCCCGAGATCATCGGGAAGGTGTTCAGGCTCAGGATATCCCCGCGCTGCAAGATACGGCTGGTTACTGGGTTATGCGCGCCATCGGTGTTGATGCCCGATTGGAACCACACCCAAGTGTCGCGGTATTCGGCATCTGGAAAGCGCTTGGCGATTTCCAGCTCCATCGCGTTGCGACCGGCCATCGCGACGTCCAGCTCGCGCGCGCCTTCGCGCACCGCTTCGCGAATGGCAAAGCCGCCAACATCGGCCACGCCCGCGCCATGGCGAATGATGTCCAGTTCGGCCTGCGATTTCGTCATCCGCTGCCGCATGGTGCCCGCTGAAACATCGACGCCGCGCTTGGGCTTTAGGAAAGCGTTCAGCTTTTCCGATTGCACCATGGTCAAATGATCCGCCTCGCAGCCGATCACACGGCCTTCGCCTGTAACCGACAGGATCGCGCGCCAGTAGTTGTCGCGCTGCCAATCGGTATAGGTGATGTTATCGCCGTGGCAGCGCCGCCATGGCTGGCCCGCATCAATACCCGCCGAGATCGTGACACTTTGCGTCGGTGTCACCACCAAGCCATAGGGCCGCCCGAAGGAGCAGTACAAGAACCCCGAGTAATAGGCGATATTATGCATCGAGGTGAACACGCAGGCGTCAATGCCGTGCAGCTCCATCAGATCGCGCAGGCCTTCAAGGCGCGCGTCATATTCCTCGGCGGCAAAGGGCAAAATCCGGTCGCCTTGGTGAAAGCGGTATTGTTGTGGACGTTCCGTCATTGGTTCAGACCTCATAGAAGGGGCGGGCTGATAGCAGCCAAGACCCCGAAAGGTCCCGGCGTGCAGGACGAAAGCAGGTTGCCCTGCAAGCGAAGAAGGTCAAAGGCAGACCCAGAACCCCTTGTGGCGACGCCATCGCCACGGCTTGCGCGCAAATTGCCCAAAGTTAGGGCCTTTGGCAAGGCTCTTCCAAGGTTTAAGCCAAAGCCAGATCGCCCCTGCGGGCAAAGGACGAAAACGGCCAATCGGCGGCATCCTCGACCAGCCCATGGCGAGCGGGGTCTTGCGCCAAATCTGCCATCCGCTGCGCCATAGCACCCGTTGAACCAATCGGTTCTGCCAGAAAATCTTGCGCCCAAATCCCGCGCTCGCCGCCCATAATCTGTGCCAGCCGCCGCGGGCCTTTTGGCAAGCTGACATCAAACCGCCGCATGATCCGCCGCCAGCGGGTTGTGAAATCTGCATCCCCCGCAGGCAGCTGCCAAATGCAGTGCAAATGATCCGGCAAAACCACCCAAGCCGGCATCACAAAGGCCAGCTCGCCTTGGGTCAGCTGCATCGCCGCCCGCAGGCGCGGCAGTTCCAGAACCAAAAGATCATCGCCCGCATGACGCAGAGCAACCGTAAAATAAACTGAGGTCAAAGGGCTTTGTTCCATGCCGCAACCTTGCCACAGGCTGGTTAACAGAATCTTTACGCAGACCGAGGCTTTATGAATTTACCAGCGCTTGAGCGCGGCCTCATCCTCGTCGCGTGCCGCAACCCATGCGCCACCCGTCGCCGAGATTTCTTTCTTCCAAAACGGCGCGCGCGATTTCAGATAATCCATCAAAAACTCGGCCGCTTCAAAGGCATCAACCCGGTGCTTAGACGCCACCGCCACCATCATGATCGGATCCGCCCCCGCCAGCCTGCCAAAGCGGTGGATCACCAGCGCATCCACCAGCGCCCAGCGCGCGGCGGCCTGATCCATCATCGCGGCAATCGCCTTTTCGGTCATGCCGGGATAATGCTCGATCTCCATCATTGACAGCGCGCCGCCATTGTCGCGCACCAGCCCGGTAAAGCTGACCACCGCCCCCGCGCCCGCAGCCTGCGCCGAAAAGGCGTTCAGCTCGGCGCCTGCGTCAAAAGCCTCGGCTTGCACGACAACCCGCATTCAGCCCCCGGTCATCGGCGGAAAAAACGCCACCTCGCGCACGCCCGCAAGCGGTGCCGCAAAATCGGCAAGCTCTTGATCCAAGGCCACCCGCACCGAGGCCAGATCGCCAAAGGCCAGCGCATAGCGCTCTTCGCGCGCGCTCAACTCTGCCACCAAATCGGCGACCGTCAGCGCCGCGGTCTGAAGGCTTTCGCGCGGCACCCCGATGCGTTCGCGCAGCCAAGCGAAATAGATCACCTCGATCATGTGTCGTCTTTCAAATGCGGCAACGATTTGCGGAAATAATCCAAGCCCGTGATCGCCGTCAGCACCGCCGCGACCCACATCAGCACAAGCCCGACATCGCCCGCAAGGCTGGCACAATCGCGCTTGCCACAGGCGCGCACAGGGTCGGCCAAGCCCGCCGAGACCGCATCCAGATATTGATCCGGCGTCATGCCGTGCATTTTCACGCCGTTCAGATATTCCAAGCCGGTGCCCAGAAACAGCACCGCAATCGCCACCATCTGCGCCGTGGTTTTCCATTTCGCCAGCTTGGTCACCTGCAAAAGCCCAGCCTTAGCGCCAAGGAATTCGCGCAGACCCGAGACGAAAACCTCGCGAAACAGAATAACCGTCGCGGGCAAGATCAGCCAAGGGTTCATCCCCGAATAGCCGGTCAGCACCATGATCGCGATCACCACCATCGCCTTGTCGGCAATCGGGTCCATCATCGCGCCAAACTTGCTTTCCTGCTTCCACAGCCGCGCCAGATAGCCGTCGAAATAATCGGTGATCGCCGCCAGAATAAACAGCGTCAGCGCAAACCAATCCGCCAAGGGCCGCGCGAAATACAAAAACATCACAGCCACACCCGGGGCCGCTAGCAGACGCAAGACCGTCAATATGTTCGGAATGGACCATCTCATGCCCAAGTCCTAGCCGATGCGCCCCCGCCGCGAAAGGTCGAAAATTAGGGCGGTTGCTGGATCAGTGTTTACACATCTTCCTCGCGGTACGCTGGCGCGATGAAAGACGCGAGGTGTCGGTCTTGACCCTATCGCAACGCAGGCGGCAGGTCTCGCAGCCTGGAACTCAGATCATCGATTTGATCGCGCATCCAATTTGAGCAAATGCGCACGACACTTGCAGGCTGATCTTTCAATCCAAGGGTGCGGAACGAATCCACCACCACTGTTGTGCAGACATCATGAACCACGTTTGCAACACATTCAGCACAGTAAGTGCATTCGTAAGAACAGATACGAGCATCCGATAAGTCAGGCGGAAGATCTTTGTCGCATCACTCACAATTTGGCCCAAGTTCCAGCATTGATTAGCTCTTTCCGATATAAACTTATTTTATAAGATCAGGAGTCCATCCGAAAAAATGTTCAAATTGCGCTCGCCAAACCACAGCATCCCATGCTGCGCCACGAAGCCCAGTTAGGCTTATTTGCAGCCCCCTCACCCCGCCACCGGCGCCCAGATCACATCATCAATCCGCGGCGCCCCCGTGGCCAGCATCACCAGCCGGTCAAACCCCAAGGCAATTCCCGCCGCTGCCGGCATCATCTCCAACGCAGCAAGGAAATCTTCGTCCAAAGGATAGCGCTCGCCATAAACCCGGGCCTTTTCGTCCATCTCGGCCCCAAAGCGCCGCCGCTGCTCGCCCGCATCGGTCAACTCGCCAAAGCCATTGGCAAGCTCCACGCCGCAGGCATAAACCTCGAACCGTTCGGCCACCCGTGCATCCCTCGGGTGCCGCCGCGCCAAGGCAGCCTCGGCGGCGGGGTATTCGTCCAAAATCGTGATCCGCCCCATGCCCAGATGTGGCTCGACCAACTCGCCCAAGACACGGCTTAACATATCCGACCAGGTGT
Source organism: uncultured Pseudorhodobacter sp. (assembly GCA_913062925.1). Lineage (GTDB taxonomy): Bacteria > Pseudomonadota > Alphaproteobacteria > Rhodobacterales > Rhodobacteraceae > Cypionkella. The sequence continues at coordinate 16,793 of CAJXWJ010000046.1, forward strand.
CATCCTCGGCCACCCGCAGCCCCACCCGCACAAGCTCACCGCGCAAAACCGATGCCAAGACCGCACCATCGGGTGAAATACTCGCCAGCAGATCGACCCCGGCATAGCGCAAAAACGCCTCGGCCACCGACAGCCGTTCAGGCTCCAACCCCGTGTCACAGACCGCGCCGCGAAACTGCAACACCCCACCCGCCAGCCTGCAAAAGGCCATCACATCGGCCATCAAAACCTCATAGCTTTCGCCCACCCGATACCACTCCAGCATGGTAAACTCGGGGCTGTGCAAAGCCCCCCGCTCGCGGTTGCGCCAGACATGGGCGAAACTGGCGATGCGCCGCTCGCCCGCCGCCAACAGCTTTTTCATCGCAAACTCGGGCGAGGTGTGCAGATACATCGCCCGCCCCAGACCGTCATTGCCAATCGCCTCGGTGCGAAACCCGTGCAGATGCGCCTCATTGCCCGGCGAAATCGCCAGCGCCGAAGGGTCGACCTCGATGAAGTCGCGCTCTGCCAGCCAAGCCCTGATCCGCGCCTGAATCCGGTTGCGCTCCAGCAACAGCCCGCGCCGATCCGCATGCCGCTCAGGCTGCCACCAAGCCGCCGCGCTATTTTTATCAGCCATCTGGAGATTTCCCGTCATATAGGCTAAAGCCACCCCGATATATCCGCGCCCCTTACCCTTGGGGCCTCCCAAGAACAAGGAAACAGACGTGAAAGTCATCGCCTCCTCGCTCCGCAAAGGCAATGTCGTCGAGATGGACGGCAAACTCTACGCCGTGCTCAAAGCCGAAAACTTCCACCCCGGCAAAGGCACCCCCACCACTTCGGTCGATATGCGCCGCATCTCGGATGGCGTCAAAGTCGCCGAACGCTGGCGCACCACGGAAATGGTGGAAAAAGCCAATGTCGACGAGCGCGAATACGACTTCCTCTATGAAGACACCGAAGGCTTCCACTTCATGGAACCCACCACCTATGAACAATTCGCGGTGCACCCCGATGTGGTGGGCGACGACAAAGCCTTCCTGACCGATGGCATCAAAGTCTATCTGAAAACCTATGACGGTGTCGCCATCGCCCTTGAATTGCCACAGCGCGTCACGGTCGAAATCGCCGAGACCGAACCGGTGGTCAAAGGCCAAACCGCCTCCTCCTCTTATAAACCCGCCATCGCCACCAATGGCGTGCGCATCATGGTGCCCCCGCATATCGGTGCCGGCACCCGCGTGGTCATCAACACCGAAGACCTCTCCTACCAAGGCCGCGCCCAAGACTAGGCCTCAAATCCAAAGCCCGCCCGCAGCCGCTGCGGCGGGCTTTGCCTAAACCTTATCTCAAATTTTTCATCTGTCCCTAAATATCCCGGGGGAGCTTCGCAGCGCGAAGCGGGGGCAGCGCCCCCAGCCTTTTGTGTCGAAAAACCGCCGATCCAAAAGGAATCACCCCCCGCCCCTTGTTTCGAATCGAAAAAAGGCGCATGTAGGCAGGGCGAAACGCTATCTATCGAAAAATCTGTCTCCTTACGGCTTCAGTTATCGATCTTTACGACTGAGCCACGTCATCGCATTCCGCGGATGGCATACCAAACTTAGGAGACACACGATGGCTAATGGCACCGTGAAATGGTTTAACGCAACCAAAGGCTTCGGCTTTATCGCACCAGCAAACGGCAACAAGGACGTGTTCGTTCACATCTCCGCAATGGAGCGTGCTGGCATCCGTCAGCTGAACGACGGTCAAGCAGTGACCTTCGACATCGAAGCAGGCCGTGACGGCCGCGAGTCGGCGATCAACCTCGCTTTGGCATAAGCCTTAGCGGCGTAAAGCCACTAGAATTCTAAACGGGGGCCGCGCAAGCTGGCCCCCGTTTGCATATCAGCACCTCAGCTCTTGGTGCTAAAGAAATCGGCAATCGCCTGCGCCATGGTCGCCGACACCCCCGGCACCGCCATCAGATCCGAAACCCCCGCCCGCGACACCGCCTTGGCCGAGCCAAAATGCGCCAGCAAAGCGCGCTTGCGCACTGCCCCGACCCCCGGCACATCATCCAGCGGCGTCACCGAAACCGCCTTGGCCCGCTTGGCGCGATGCGCACCATTGGCCCAGCGGTGCGCTTCGTCGCGCAAACGCTGAATGAAATACAAAACCGGATCATTGCGCTGCAGGGCCATCACCGGCAGGCCGGTGCGATAGAACTCTTCCTTGCCCGCATCCCGGTCCAGCCCTTTGGCGACGCCGACCATGGCAATATCGTCAACACCCAGCTCGGCCAAAATCCCCGCCACCGCCGAAACCTGCCCAGCACCGCCGTCGATCAACAGCAAATCCGGCCAAGCGCCACTGCTGCGATCCGGGTCTTCTTTCAGCAACCGCTCGAATCGCCGCGTCATCACCTCGCGCATCATGCCAAAATCGTCCGAATTGGCACCGGCTGCGGATTTGATGTTAAACTTGCGATATTGCGATTTCAAAAACCCCTCGGCTCCGGCGACAATCATGCCGCCCACCGCATCCGATCCTTGGATATGCGCGTTGTCATAAACCTCGATCCGCGTCGGCGGCGCGTCCAGATCAAAGGCTTCGGCCAGCCCCGCCAACAGCTTGTTCTGCGTCGCCCCTTCGGCCATCTTGCGCGCAAGGCTCTCGCGCGCATTGCGCCGCGCGTTTTCCACCAGCTCGGCCTTCTCACCGCGCTGAGGCACCGCCACTTCAACCCTGCGCCCGGCGCGTTCCGACAGCAGATCCACGATCAGATCCTCATTCTCGATCGCATGGCTTAACAAGATCAGCTTTGGCGGTTCCTTATCGTCATAGAACTGCGCCAAAAACGCCTCCAAAATTTCCGCCTCCTCTGCCCCCGCTCCGGTGCGCGGATAGAAATCGCGGTTGCCCCAGCTTTGGTTGGCGCGAATAAAGAACAGCTGCACGCAGGCCTGCCCGCCCTCCAGATGCAGCGCCACCACATCGGCTTCGGCCACCCCCGCCGGATTGATGCCCTGCGATTGCTGCACCTGCGTCAGCGCCTTGATCCGGTCGCGCAGAGCGGCGGCGCGTTCAAACTCCATCGCCTCAGAGGCTGCGCCCATTTCCGCCGCCAGATTGGCCTGCACCGCCGTGGTCTTGCCCTGCAAAAACCGCTCGGCATCCGCCACCAACCCGGCATAGCCCGCAAGGTCGATCCGCCCGGTGCAAGGTGCGGCACAGCGCTTGATCTGATATTGCAAACAGGGCCGGGTGCGGCTTTCAAACATCGCATCGGTGCAATTGCGCAAAAGGAACACCTTTTGCAGCTGGTTCAACGTGCGGTTCACCGCCCCCGCACTGGCAAAGGGGCCAAAATAGGATCCCTTTTCACTGCGCTTGCCGCGATGCTTTTTCAGCTGCGGAAAGGCATGTTCGCGGCTGATCAGAATATTGGGAAAGGATTTGTCGTCGCGCAACAGCACGTTATAGCGCGGTTTCAACTGCTTGATCAGGTTTTGCTCCAGCAGCAGCGCCTCGGTCTCGGTCCGCGTTGTCAGAAACATCATCGAGGCGGTTTCCGAAATCATCCGCGCGATCCGCGCCGAATGCCCAGAAGAGCGCGCATAGTTCGAAACCCGCGCCCGCAGGTTACGCGCCTTGCCGACATACAGCACCTCAGAGGCCGCATTCAGCATCCGGTAGACCCCAGGCGAGCCGTCCAAAAGCTTCAAATAGCCCTGAATGATCTCTTGGCCGGTTTGTGTATTTTCATTCATCTTTCAAACCGTCTCTGAGGCTCAGTGATTCTACCTTTAGCTGCAATGATCATGGCATGGGGGCAAGGGATAATCTGTCCACCGTTTCTGTGGATAACTTGGCGGAAAAGTTTTCCATATCCCCGAATTCACCTTGTTTTTCACCCACTTCTGCGGTTTGCCTATTTTTTAGGCAAATTATTAAACCATTGATATTAAACGGTTTATAATTGGTATAGCCGCCAGACACCTGAAATCTAACGGCTTTTTTAACAATTCCGTGAATGAAATGTAAAAAGTGCACAAGTCAGATTAACCAATGCCCGAAAAGCTATTCCACGCCCAAGACATCAGGGGTCTGCCAAGCCAAATGTTGACCGCCATCAACGGCAATCATCTGGCCCGTAACCGCAACAGCATCCAAAAAATACCCCAGCGCGGCGGTGATATCCGCCGGATTTGCGCCGCGTGTCAGCACAGTCGCCGCGCGCTGCGCCGTGAAATGTGCAGCACTCTGCCGCGCGCCCTGCAAAGTCGGCCCCGGCCCAATCGCATTCACCCGAACCTGCGGCGCCAGGGCCTGCGCCGCAGTCTGCGTCAGCGCCCAAAGCCCCATTTTGGCCAAGGTATAGCTCATGAATTCTGGCGTCAGCTTCAAAACCCGCTGATCGATCATGTTCACCACCAGCCCCGAGGCCACGATCTCGCCCGCCGCATCGCGGCCAGCCGCAGGCACCTGTGCGGCAAAATTCTGCGTCAGCACAAAAGGCGCGCGCAGATTGCTCTCCATATGCCGATCCCAGCTTTTGCGACTGGCGGTGTGGATATTGTCATACTCAAAGATCGAGGCATTATTGATCAAAACCGTCAACGGCCCGCCCAATCCCTGCACCGCCGTAGCGATCAGTTTTTCAACCTGACTTTCCACCAAAAGATCGGCGCGCAAGGCCACCGCACGCCGCCCCATCGCGGTAATCTCGGCAACCACTGCTTCGGCCTCGGCGCGGCTCGAGGCAAAATGCACCGCCACATCATAGCCGCGCCGCGCCAAATACAGCGCCATAGCCCGCCCCAAACGCTTACCGCCCCCCGTCACCAAAGCCCGCATCATCCGCCCTTTTTGCAATCACAGCCCGTCGAGCCGATCATATAGCGCCCGCAGCCCCGACAAACAGGGGGCGGCTTGACGCCAAGCTTTTTGCGCAGCTTGCGACCCACCGAGCCTGGAAACATCGCATTACCGACCATGGCAATCGCCACCATGATCAACAGAAAAAATAGAACCGCTTTGACCATCTAAAGCCCAAAGCGCGCCCAAAGCGCGCGCTCCTCCAAAGTTGCAAGCGCCTCTCCGGCAAGGTCAAGCCCCAACCGGCTGGCAAGCCCACGCCGCTGCCCCAAAGGCACCATCCGCAGCTTTTCACCGTAAAGACTGCGCAGCTTCGGCACCAAATGCGCCACGCCATCGGCAAGCCCCAGATCAACCGCCGCCTGGCCCACCCAGATATCGGCATTAAACAGATCGGCCTCGGCCAAACGGCTGCCGCGCCGCGCCGTCACATGAGCAATAAAGGCCTGATGTATCGGTGCCTGAATGGCGCGCAACCGCTCGATATCCTCGGGCTTTTGCGGCAAAAACGGATCAGCAAAGCTTTTCGACTTGCCCGCCGTCACCACCCGCCGCTCAATCCCCTGCCGCGCCATCACCTCGGTAAAGCCGAAAGAGGCGAAAATCACCCCAATCGACCCGACCAAGGACGAATCGTCGACCCAAATCTCATCCGCCGCACAGGCAAGCCAATAGCCGCCACTTGCCGCCACATCCTCAACAAAAGCATGCACCGGCACCTGATGCTCCTGCGCCAAGCGCCGGATCCGCGCCGCAATCAGACTCGATTGCACCGGCGAGCCGCCCGGCGAATTGATCACCAGCGCCACCGCAGCAGGCTTCATCTTGAAAGCCTTTTCAATCACCGGCGCCAGCCCCGCATCGCTCAGACCAGCGCGCCCAGTGCCAATCGCCCCCGACAGCCGGATCACCGGCACCACGGGGTCTTTCTTCATAAAGGGAATAAATCTTTTCATCGCCACAATCTAAGCGCTCATCCCAAAACTAACAACGCCCGTGCTTTCATCTTGGCATAAATATCCCCGCCGGAGGCTCCGCCGCCCCACCCCCGCCTTGCACCGGCAGAAAATACCAGCCACCCTCGCGCCATGATCGACAAATTGGAAATGTTCATTGCCCTTGCCGCCGAGCGTCACTTTGGCCGCGCGGCAGAGCTTTGCGGCGTCACCCAGCCCAGCCTGTCCTCGGCGATCCGCCAGTTGGAAGACCAGCTTGGCGTGCAATTGGTGTTTCGCGGCTCGCGGTTTCAGGGTCTCACCCCCGAAGGCCTGCGGGTGCTGGATTGGGCGCGCCGCATCGTCGGCGACATGCGCGCGATGCGCGACGAGATGCGCACGGTGCATTCCGGCCTCTCTGGCAATCTGCGCATCGGGGTGATCCCCACCGCTTTGCCGATGATTGCCGATCTCACCACGCCTTTCACCGCCCGCCATCCCAATATGCGCGTCACCATCCTGTCACGCACCTCGGCCGAGATTCTGACCGGAATCGAAAACCTCGAACTCGATGCAGGCATCACCTATCTGGATAATGAACCCTTGGGCCGCGTCGCGCAGGCCCCGCTTTACAGTGAATTCTACCGCTTTCTCTGCGCGCCAAACGCGCCGCTTGCCAAACTCGCGCGGGTCAGATGGTCTGATCTGGTCGCAGAACCCCTATGCCTGCTGACCGGCGATATGCAAAACCGCCGCATCATCAACACCCATATGGCCGAAGCAGGTCTGCGCGTTGCCGCCACAGTGGAAAGCAATTCGACAATCGCGCTGATTGCCCATGTCAAATCGGGGCGCTGGTCCTCAGTGGTGCCGAAAAAGCTGGCCGAGATGTTCATAGGCTCGGGCGATCTGGTCTCTCTGCCGATTGTGGAACCCGAGGCTGAACACCTGGTCGGCCTGATCACCACAAAGCGCGAGCCGCAAACCCCGGTGCTGCAAGCCCTGCTGGACGAGGCCGCGCGGCTGTCTTCGCGGCTGCGGCGATAGGTAAAACCTATCGTATAACGATAAATCAATATTGATATCGCTATCAAACGGCGTATCTAGCAGGCAAGCTAGCAAAAGGCCGTCATATGCTCGATTCCGCCACTCTTTCTGCCCGCCTCGAAGAAATTCTCTATGCGCACAAGGACATGGAGGGTTCGCTTTTGCCGATCCTGCATGCCGTGCAAGCCGATTTCGGCTATGTTCCGCCCGAGGCTTTGCCGATCATCGCCAAGGATCTGAACATCACCCGCGCCGAGGCGCATGGTGTGATGAGCTTTTACCATGACTTCCGCGAAAAGCCGGCGGGTCGGCATGTGCTGAAACTCTGCCGCGCCGAGGCCTGTCAGGCCATGGGCGGCGACCGGGTGGCAGCCCATGCGCAAAAGGCGCTGGGGCTGGATTGGCACGAAACCTCGGCCGATGGTGCGGTCACGCTTGACCCGATCTTTTGCCTTGGCCTTTGCGCCTGTGGCCCTGCGGCGATGCTGGACGGCAAGCTGATTGGCCGCCTCGACGAAGCCCGTATCGACGCCATCATTGGGGACATCAAATGAAACTTTACCTCCCCCTCGATTCGGCTGCCGTGGCTCTGGGTGCTGACGAAATCGCACAGGCAATCCACCTGCATGCAAAATCCAAAGGCATCGAGCTTGAACTGGTGCGCAACGGCTCGCGCGGCATGGTGTTCTTGGAACCGATGGCAGAGGTCGAAACCCCTGCGGGCCGGATGGCCTTTGGGCCGCTGACGCTGGCCGATGTGCCCGCACTTTTTGGCGATCTGGCCGCCCACCCAAAGGCGCTTGGCCTGACCGATGATCTGCCCTGGATGCGGGCGCAGACCCGCCTGACCTTTGCCCGTGTCGGCGTGATTGATCCCTTGTCGATGGCCGATTACCGCGCCCAAGGCGGGCTTACCGGCCTGACCCGCGCGCTGGCGATGGCCAAAGCCGAGATTGTGGCCGAGGTGACCAATTCCGGCCTGCGCGGTCGTGGCGGCGCGGGCTTTCCCACCGGCATCAAATGGAAAACCGTTTCCGATGCGCAGGCTGACCGCAAATATATCGTCTGCAACGCCGACGAAGGCGACAGCGCCACCTTTGCCGACCGCATGCTGATGGAAGGCGACCCGCTGACGCTGATCGAAGGCATGATCATCGCAGGTCTGGCCACGGGGGCGACCAAGGGTTTTGTCTATATCCGCTCGGAATATCCCATTGCGATTGATGTGATGCAAAAAGCCGTGGTTTTGGCACAGGCCGAAGGCGTGCTTGGCGCTTCGGTTATGGGCTCGGGTCATGCCTTTGACATCGAAATCCGCGTTGGGGCCGGGGCCTATGTCTGCGGCGAAGAAACCAGCCTGCTGAACAGTCTGGAAGGCAAGCGTGGCGTTGTGCGCGCCAAGCCGCCGCTGCCCGCACTTGAAGGTTTCATGGGCAAGCCGACGGTTGTGAACAACGTGATCTCGCTGGCCTCTGTGCCGGTGATCTTTGAAAAAGGCGCCGAGCATTACAAGAATTTCGGCCTTGGCCGTTCGCGTGGCACCATCCCGCTGCAAATCGCGGGCAACGTCAAATTCGGCGGTCTTTATGAGATCGCCTTCGGCCTGTCCTTGGGTGAAATCGTTGACACAATCGCAGGCGGCACGGCTTCGGGGCGGCCTGTAAAGGCGGTTCAGGTTGGCGGGCCGCTTGGGGCCTATTTCCCGCGCGCGCTGTTTGACACGCCGTTTGGCTACGAAGAATTCGCCGGCAAAGAGGGGCTGATCGGCCACGCTGGCCTGACCGTGTTTGACGATACGGCTGATATGCTGTCGCAAGCCCGCTTTGCGATGGAATTCTGCGCGATTGAATCCTGTGGCAAATGCACGCCTTGCCGCATTGGGGCCGTGCGCGGCACCGAAACCATCGACCGGATCGCCAAGGGCGATGCAGCGGCGATCCCGCTGCTGACCGATCTGTGTAACACCATGAAATCCGGGTCTCTTTGCGCGCTTGGGGGCTTTACGCCCTATCCGGTTCTGTCTGCGCTGACCCATTTCCCTGATGACTTCAACGCCATGAAGGAAGCCGCCGAATGAAAGACTTCATCATCCCCGACCGCGATTTCGGCACCCCTGCCTCGAAATCAAAACAAATGGTCACATTGACCATCGACGGCTTTGACGTAACCGTGCCCGAGGGCACCTCGATCATGCGAGCTGCGGCGGAACTGGGCATTTCGGTGCCAAAACTTTGCGCCACAGATTCGGTTGACGCCTTTGGCTCTTGCCGCCTCTGTCTGGTCGAGATCGAGGGCCGCAATGGCACGCCCGCGTCTTGCACCACCCCGGTTGCCCCGGGCCTCAAGGTGAAAACCCAAAACGCCAAGCTAAAGCAATTGCGCCGCGGCGTGATGGAGCTTTATATCTCGGATCACCCGCTGGATTGTCTGACCTGTTCGGCCAATGGCGATTGCGAATTGCAGGATATGGCGGGTGCCGTCGGCCTGCGCGATGTGCGCTACGAGGCGATTGAGACGCATTTCAAGGTGAAAAACACCTCGGGCGAGGCCAATCCGCACTATATTCCGCGCGACGATTCCAACCCCTATTTCAGCTATGATCCGCAGAAATGCATCGTCTGTTCGCGTTGCGTGCGCGCCTGCGAAGAGGTGCAGGGCACTTTTGCGCTGACCATCGAAGGCCGTGGCTTTGACTCTCGGGTGTCTTTTGGCGCCAAAACCGACGATGCGCTGTCGTCAGATTGCGTGTCCTGCGGCGCTTGCGTGGCGGCCTGCCCGACCGCAACGCTGCAAGAAAAGTCGATCATCGAGATCGGCACGCCAGAACGTTCGGTCATCACCACCTGCGCCTATTGCGGCGTTGGCTGTTCGTTCAAGGCCGAAATGCGCGGCGACGAGCTGGTGCGCATGGTGCCCTACAAGCACGGCAAGGCCAACCGCGGCCATTCCTGCGTCAAGGGCCGCTTTGCCTATGGCTATGCCAGCCACAAAGACCGCATCCTGAACCCGATGATCCGCGACAGCATCAACGACCCATGGCAAGAAGTGTCTTGGGACGAAGCGATGGCCTTTACCGCTAAGCGTATGGGCGGGCTGATTGAAAAGCACGGTCGCCATTCGGTGGGGGTGATCACCTCGTCGCGCTGCACCAATGAAGAAGCCTATCTGGTGCAAAAGCTGACGCGCGCTGTGTTTATGAACAATAATACGGATACCTGCGCGCGGGTCTGCCATTCGCCCACCGGCTATGGCCTTGGCCAGACGCTTGGCACCTCGGCAGGCACCCAAGACTTTGATTCGGTAGAAGAAACCGATGTTGTTCTGATCATTGGCGCCAATCCAACCGACGGCCACCCCGTCTTTGCCAGCCGTTTGAAAAAGCGTCTGCGCAAGGGGGCCAAGCTGATCGTGGTTGACCCGCGCCGCACCGATATCGTGCAAAGCGCCCATATCAAAGCGCAGCATCACCTTGCCCTGACCCCCGGCACCAATGTCGCCGTGGTGACAGCGCTGGCGCATACCATCGTCACCGAAGGCCTGTTCAACGAGGCCTTTATCCGCGACCGTTGCGATTGGGATGAATTCCAAGACTACGCCGAATTCGTCAGCCAACCGCAAAACTCGCCCGAAGCCGTGCAGCTGCTGACCGGCGTTGACGCCGCAGAGCTGCGCGCCGCCGCCCGTCTTTACGCTTTGGGCGGCAATGGCTCGATCTACTATGGCCTTGGTGTTACAGAACATTCCCAAGGTTCGACCACGGTTCTGGGCATCGCCAACCTTGCGATGATGACCGGCAATATCGGCCGTCCGGGCGTGGGTGTGAACCCGCTGCGCGGCCAGAACAACGTGCAAGGCTCTTGCGATATGGGGTCGTTCCCGCACGAGCTGCCCGGCTATCGCCACGTCAAAGGCGAGGCGGTGCGCGACATCTTTGAAAAGATCTGGGGCGTCAAGATTGACGACGAACCCGGCCTGCGGATTCCAAACATGCTGGATGCCGCTGTCGAGGGCACCTTCAAAGGGCTTTATTGCCAGGGCGAAGACATCCTGCAATCGGACCCCGACACCAAGCATGTCGCCGCCGGTTTGGCCGCGATGGAATGCGTGATCGTGCATGATCTGTTCTTGAACGAGACCGCGAACTACGCCCATGTCTTCCTGCCCGGCTCGACCTTCCTTGAAAAGGAAGGAACGTTCACAAATGCCGAGCGTCGCATCAACCGCGTGCGCAAAGTCATGGCACCGCGCAATGGCTATGCCGATTGGGAAGTCACCCAGATGCTGGCGAATGCGATGGGCGCGAACTGGACATATACCCATCCTTCGCAAATCATGGATGAAATCGCGATGACGACGCCGTCCTTTGCCGGTGTCAGCTATGATCTGCTGGAAGAAAAAGGCTCGGTGCAATGGCCTTGCAACGAAAAGGCGCCAAATGGCACGCCTTTGATGCATGTCGACGGCTTTGTGCGCGGCAAGGGCAAGTTCATCAACACCGAATATGTGGCCACCGATGAGCGCACCGGCCCACGCTTCCCGCTGTTGCTGACCACGGGGCGGATCTTGTCGCAATATAACGTCGGCGCGCAAACACGGCGCACCAACAACGTGGTGTGGCACGATCAGGACTTGCTGGAAATCCACCCGCATGATGCCGAAACCCGTGGCATCAAAGACGGCGATTTCGTCCGCCTTGCCAGCCGCTCGGGCGAGACCACCCTGCGCGCGACGCTGACAGATCGGGTTAATCCGGGCGTGGTTTACACCACTTTCCACCACCCAGACACGCAGGCAAACGTCATTACGACCGATTATTCGGATTGGGCCACCAACTGCCCAGAATATAAGGTCACGGCGGTGCAGGTTGCGCCCTCGAATGGCCCGACCGAATGGCAGGAAGACTATAACGCCCAAGCGGCCCAGTCGCGCCGGATCGCAGCGGCGGAATGAAGACGCAGCGCAACCTCTCTCGCCTGTCCTTCGGGGCAGGCGCGGGCTCTGGCAGCCGCGCGCTGCCAGAGGAGGTTGCGATTGCGCTGTCGTTCAACGGATCGACCCAAGCGGTGATGATGGCCACGCCCGCCGATCTGCACGACTTTGCCTATGGCTTTGCCCTGACCGAAGGCATCGCAAGACCCGAGGAAATTCAAAGCCTTGAGGTGGTTGAAACCCCGCTGGGGCTGGATGTGCAAATCT
>CAJXWJ010000047.1 GCA_913062925.1 uncultured Pseudorhodobacter sp.
CTTCATGAACGTGTGCTGTTTGGCAGTGACTTCTTCGCAGCAATGAGTAAAGGAGAGTACAGCGTTGATGAGCTCGAGAGGACGGAGATTCAAATCTTGCAAGGCCTCTCGTGGCTTCAAGGCTAAGACGGATCTGGGGCATGGTCGTCTCCTTTGGTCGTCTTTAGGAACCCGTCGCCCAAAAAGGTCAACCCCAAGGGCTGCGACACTTTCGGACTTGACCTTGCCCGCCAAACCGACCGAATTGGCAGCATCAGAAAAGGACATGCCATGACCCTGCTTTCCATTCCCGATATGTCGTGCGGCCACTGCAAAGCCTCGGTGACCGAGGCGCTCACCCCGCTTGCCAGCGAGATCAGCGTTGATCTTACCAGCCGTCAAGTCAGCCTTACCAGCGAGGCCAGCGCCGAGGTTTTGCTGAAAGCGCTGAACGACATCGGCTTTCCTGCAACAGTTTTGTCACAAAACTAAGACAAATCGGCTTTCGAGCCAATAATTTCTGTTGATTTATGTCCGCTTCGGGCCTACTCGGCCGCATCTCGTCGCAAAGGGCCGCAAAATCGCCGCTTTGAAACGTGTAACTACCTTTTTCGGCGCAAATGCCGTGTAACGACCGGAGCAGTCACATGTCTACCATCTCGTCCTCTCAGCAGGGCGGCGCGCAGGCCCCAACCTCGCAACAACAGCAAGGTCAATCGGGCGGATCGACCCAACAACAAGGCGGACGCGTTATCCGCGATTGGGCTTCGATCTAAAGTTTGGATTATCCCATCTGTGCAAATTGATTCCCCCAAGGCCAGCCGCTAGGCTGGCCTTTTTGATTCCCCCCCCAAAGGCGCATATGCCCACATCGCTGCAAACCATCCCCAACCTTGGCCCCGCCTCTGAGGCGGCCTTTGCCAAAGCGGGCATCACCAGCGCCGAAGAGCTGCGCGCGCTTGGTGCCGATGAAGGCTATCGCCGCTTGCTGGCCGCAGGCACCCAGCCGCATTTCATCGGTTATTATGTCTTGCATATGGGATTGCAGGGCCGGCCTTGGAACGATTGCAAAGGTCAGGAAAAGAAAGACCTGCGCGCGCGCTTTGACGCGATCAAGGCAGAGTTTGGCGGCAGTAAAGAAAAGGGCCGCTCCGATCTGGAAGCAGCCCTTCAGTTTTTTGGGGTTCTTGAGAAACCGAAGAAGGCTTAGCCGACCAGTTCAAGACCCGAGAAGAAGAACGAGATTTCGCGGGCAGCCGAAGCTTCCGAATCCGAACCGTGTACCGAGTTTTCGCCCATCGACAGCGCGAACTCTTTGCGGATGGTGCCTTCTGCGGCATTGGCTGGGTTGGTGGCGCCCATCACTTCGCGGTTTTTGGCAATGGCGCTTTCGCCTTCCAGAACCTGCACAACCACTGGCTCGGAAGCCATGAATTCGCACAGCTCGCCGTAAAAGCCACGCTCTGCGTGCTCGGCATAAAAGGCACCAGCCTGTGCCATCGACAGATGGATGCGCTTGGAGGCGACAACGCGCAGGCCAGCGTCTTCGAATTTGGCGACGATTTTGCCGGTCAGGTTGCGCTTGGTTGCGTCGGGCTTGATGATCGAGAGGGTGCGTTCGATGGCCATTTGGCTCTCCATAAGATGGGGCGGGTGCCGCCCTGAATTGATGTGCGCGCCCACTAGCACGGGCATGGCGCGAAGAAAAGCCCGATGAAATGCGCGCCCAAGCTGCGGCGGCGCGACATCCCGCCGCCTGCTTAGGAAATTCATGTCGCAAATCTATGACAATGCTGCTTGGGCAGTTGACGCCGCCCAGCACTTAGGGCAAGCCCCGCTGCATGCTTAAAATCGAAGATATCACCTATTCCGTCGAAGGCCGCCCGCTGTTTGAAGGCGCCTCTGCCACGATTCCCACCGGCCATAAGGTTGGTCTTGTCGGCCGCAATGGCGCGGGCAAGACCACGTTGTTTCGGCTGATCCGGCGCGAGCTTGCGCTGGAAAGCGGCGATATCTCGATGCCGCAGCGCGCGCGCATTGGCGGCGTGGCGCAAGAGGTGCCCTCGTCGTCGACCTCGCTGATTGACACGGTGCTGGCCGCCGATACCGAACGCGCAAGCCTGATGGCCGAGGCCGAAACCGCCACCGACCCGCACCGGATTGCCGAAGTGCAGGCGCGGCTTGCCGATATTGACGCCTGGTCCGCCGAAGGCCGCGCAGCCTCGATCCTGAAGGGTCTGGGCTTTGATGCCGCAGCCCAGCAACGCCCCTGCTCGGATTTCTCGGGCGGCTGGCGGATGCGGGTGGCGCTTGCCGGGGTGCTGTTTGCCCAGCCCGACTATCTGCTGCTGGACGAACCCACCAACTACCTTGATCTGGAAGGGGCTTTGTGGCTGGAAAGCTATCTGACCAAATACCCCCATACCGTGCTGATCATCAGCCACGATCGCGGGCTTTTGAACCGTGCGGTCACGGGCATTCTGCATCTCGACAATAAAAAGCTGACCTATTGGAACGGCCCCTACGACCAATTCGCCCGCCAAGTTGCCGAGCGTCGCGCCGTGCTGCAAGCCGAGGCTCGCAAACAAGACGCACGCCGCGCGCATCTGCAAGCCTTTGTCGACCGCTTTAAGGCCAAGGCCTCCAAGGCAGCACAAGCGCAATCGCGGGTGAAAATGCTGGAAAAGATGGAAACCATCACCGCACCAGAAGATGCGAAAAAGGTGGTCTTTACCTTCCCCGAACCCGAAGAGCTGTCGCCGCCGATCATCAATATGGAGGGCGCCGCCGTCGGCTACGATGGCCCGCCGATCCTGAAACGGCTGTCGCTGCGCATCGACCAAGACGACCGCATCGCGCTGTTGGGCCGCAATGGCGAAGGCAAATCGACGCTCTCCAAGCTGTTGGCGGGCAAGCTGAATGCCTGCGAAGGCAAGATCACGCGGTCCTCGAAACTGCGGATCGGCTATTTTGCCCAACATCAGGTGGACGAGCTGTTCATCGACGAATCCCCGCTGCAACACGTTCAGCGCCTGCGCCCCGCCGAGGGTCAGCCGCGTCTGCGCGCGCGGCTTGCGGGCTTTGGCCTTGGCGTTGATCAGGCCGAAACCGCCGTTGGGCGGCTTTCGGGCGGGCAAAAAGCGCGGCTGTCGCTGCTATTGGCGACCATCGACGCGCCGCATCTGCTGATCTTGGACGAACCGACCAACCACCTTGATATGGAAAGCCGTGAAGCCTTGGTCGAGGCGCTGACCGCCTATTCCGGCGCGGTGGTTCTGGTCAGCCACGACATGCACCTTTTGTCTTTGGTGGCCGACCGTCTGTGGCTGGTCAAAGACGGCGCGGTGGCGCCTTACGAGCATGATCTGGAAGCCTACCGCAAACAGCTGCTGGCAGGCGATGACGCCGAAAAGCCCGCGAAAGTGGTCGAAAAGCCCAAGCGCGCCAGCAATGACGACCTCAAAGCCCTGCGCGCCGAGGTCAAGAAATCCGAAGAGCGTCTGGCCAAGATCAACGAGATGCGCGACAAACTGGCCAAGAAACTCGCCGATCCCGCGCTTTATGAAGACGGCCGCCGCGGCGAGCTGGAAACATGGAACAAGAAATATGGCGAGGTGATGGAGGCGATGGACCGCGCCGAAGCCATGTGGGTCACAGCACAAGAAAAACTGGAAACCGCCAGCGCCTGAGGGTGCGCGGCAGCCGCGCTGCGGGGGGCTCGATGCCCCCCAAAGCGCGCGCTGGGCTTAAAGCGCTGCCTTTGTCCTTGCAGCGCGGCACCGCCATCCTTAGGTTGCAGCGATGGACACAGCCTTTTTGATCACCGCCTTTGCCACGCTTTTCGTGGTCATCGACCCGCCGGGTCTGGTGCCGATGTTCATCGCGCTCACCAGCGGCATGGACCGCGCCCACCGCGCCACCATGGCGCGGCGCGCCTGTGTGATTGCCTTTGTGCTGCTGACGCTTTTTGGCCTGATGGGCGAGGCTTTGCTGGGCTTTATCGGCATCTCGATGCCCGCCTTTCGCATCGCAGGCGGGATTTTGCTGTTTCTGACAGCGCTTGATATGCTGTTTGAACGCCGCACCCAACGCCGCGAGGGCCAGACCCCCGATGCCGATCACGACCCGTCAGTGTTTCCGCTGGCGACACCGCTGATCGCAGGGCCGGGTGCGATTGCCACCATGATCCTGCTGATGGGTCAATCGGGCAACAGCTGGCTTGGCGGGGCTGCGGTGCTGGGGCTTTTGGCGGCGATGATCTTGGTGACTTATGTGTTTTTGCTGGCCTCCCCGCCGCTGGAGCGGCTTTTGGGGCGCACCGGAACCGTGGTGATCACCCGCCTGCTCGGCATGCTTTTGGCTGCGCTTTCGGTGCAATTTGTCATCGACGGCGTCAAGGGCACCGGGCTGATCTAAGGGGTTTTGCGATGGACGAAAGCTACGGCCGCGCGCTTTATCTGGTGCTGATCCTGATTTCGGTCAGTGGTTGGGTCTTTGTCGAATACCGCAGCCGTCTGGGCCAAGCTGCGCGCAGCCTGCTGGCTTGGGGCTTGATCTTGTTGGGGATCATGGCCGGCTATGGCATCTACCGCGACAATGGCTTTGGCTTGCGGCCTGCGATGACGGTCATGGGCGATCAGGTCGAGATTCCGCGTGCAGAGGATGGCCATTACTATGTCACGCTGCGCGTCAACGGGCAAAATCTGATGTTTCTGGCAGATACCGGCGCCACCACGATCGTGCTGTCGCCTGACGATGCGCGACGTTTGGGAATTGATCCGGCCAGCCTGTCCTATTTAGGATCGGCCAATACTGCCAATGGGGTGGTGCGCACGGCGCGGGTGACGCTGCCATTGCTCGAGCTTGGCCCCTACCGCGATCAAGATGTAACCGCCTATGTGAATGAAGCCGCAATGGAGGGATCTTTGCTGGGCATGGCCTATCTGGGACTTTATGACATCAAGATTACCCAAGACCGGATGATCTTGCAGCGTTAAAGCCCAATATCAAAATCGCAGCGCAGTCGGTTGATTTACAACGAAAAATCAGATTGTCCGCGCAGGCTTTTCGGTCTTTTTCTCCCAACGTCCGCTTTCTTCCGACCAATATTGCGCGGCTAGCCCGGCGGCGGTCAGCCGTGTCCAAAGCCCGCGTGCGGCGTTCAGCGCGGCCTCATCATAGCCGTCAAACAGCACCCAAACCCGTTCCAGATCTTTCGCCTCTTCGGGCGTGGTCTCGGCACCGTCTACCAGCATCAAAGCCTGCGCCGCGTTGCCGATTGCGCCAGTGCCAATCAAAATTGGCTGATCGCCATCCTGCGCCCCGCCCTGCAACCCATGCGGCAAAAAGCTGTCCTCACCGTCCCAAAGCGCCAGATCCAAGGCCTGCAAGCCCGCCAGATCACGCCCGCGCAGCATCACCCGCCACGAAGCGGCAAAGGCGCGCGGCAGGATCGTCGCCGCCGTCTGCCCCACGCTGGATTGCGTCAGATGATAGAACACCGCGATGCCCATTATTTTGGCTCGAACTGGTCGCGGATCAGCCGGTTCAACGCCATTACCCCCCAGCCCGTCGCGCCCTTGGGTGCCAAGGCAGAGTCCGATTTCAACAGCGCCGTGCCCGCGATATCCAGATGGATCCAAGGCATCTCGTCTTTGACAAAGCGCTGCAAGAATTGCGCAGCGGTAATCGAGCCACCATCGCGGCCACAGGAATTGACGATATCGGCGATCCGCGATTTCAGCTTGGCGTCATAGCCCGCCCCCAGCGGCATCCGCCATGCGCCTTCGCCCTCGGCTGCCGCCGCTTTCAGGAAAGCATTGCACAGCGCGTCATTGTTGGAAAACACGCCGGTGTTTTCATGCCCCAGCGCCACAATCACCGCCCCTGTCAACGTGGCAAGATCGATCACGCCTGCGGGCTTGAACCGCTCTTGCGCATACCACAGCACATCGGCCAGCACCAAACGGCCCTCGGCATCGGTGTTAATCACCTCGATCGTCACGCCGCGCATAGATTTCACCACATCGCCCGGACGCTGCGCACGCCCGTCGGGCATATTCTCGACCAGACCGACAAGCCCTACGACATTCGCCTTGGCGCGGCGCAGCGCCAAAGCGCGCATCACCCCGGCCACCACGCCCGCGCCGCCCATATCCATCGTCATCTCTTCCATCCCGCCCGCGGGTTTGATGGAAATGCCGCCGGTGTCAAACACCACACCCTTACCCACCAGCGCCAAGGGTGCCTCGCCCTCGACCCCGCCGCGCCACTGCATTACCACCACTTTTGACGGGCTTTCCGAGCCCTGCCCCACCCCCAAAAGCGCGCGCATGCCCAGTTTGGCAAGCTGCTCTTCCTCCAGAATTTCCACCTCCAGCCCCAGATCCTGCATCGCGGCAAGTCGGGCGGCAAAGTCATCGGTGGTCAGGATATTGGCGGGCTCATTGACCAGATCGCGGGTGAAAAACACGCCTTCCACGACAGCGGCCATCGGGGCTGCAAGTGCTGCCACCTTTTCTGGCTCGGCAAGCGCAATTGCCACACGGCCAATTGCTTTGGCAGCGGTGGATTTATGCGGCGAGAAATCATAGGCCCGCATCGCCAGGCCAAAAGAGATGTCTGCGGCGCGCGGATGTGCCTCGGCGATCAGCGTGGTGCAATGCGGGTGCAAACCGCGCGCGACGGCAGCTCCTGCAAGGCGCGCAGCCTCGACACTGGCTTTTTTCGGCAAGGCGATCAGCTGCACCGCTTGGGCGGCAAGCCCCACGGGATAGGCAAGCTCGAAACTCTCGCCCGGTTTCATCTGCGCGCAATCGTTCGAACCCATGGCGCGGGCCAAAGCACCCTTGGTCAGCCGATTAAGCGCACGCGCCGCTGGGGTGGCAGGTTTATCGCCATCAAAAATCAGCGCAATCCGGCCTTCAAGCTGGGCCAGCCCCTCAAGATCAAGCTGTTGAAACTGCACTTCTACGGGACGCGACATTGGGCTCTCCTCGGACCGGCGGGATTTGGGTCAAGGCTAGCGAAGGGGGGACGGAAAGGCCAGATATCAGTTTTCCCCGCGCGCGTTTTCAGCTAGCCTCTGCCAACACTTGATTAAGGTTTTCGCGCGCGTGACGAAATTTGACAAATATCTTCTGTCACAGTTGCTTACCCTTTTTGGATTCTTCTCGCTTGTGCTGGTGGCGGTCTATTGGATCAATCGGGCGGTGGGCCTGTTTGATCAATTGATCGGGGACGGGCAATCTGCCTTGGTTTTCTTGCAGTTTTCTCTGCTGACTCTGCCCAATGTCATTCGCTTGGTGCTGCCGGTCTCGGCCTTTGTGGCAGCGGTCTACTGTGCCAATCGGTTGATTTCGGACAGTGAATTGGTGGTGATGCAGGCGACGGGATTTTCCTCGTTTCGGCTGGCGCGGCCGGTGTTTGGCTTTGGGGTGATTGTGGCGGGGATGATGCTGATTCTGATGAATTGGCTGGTTCCGGCCAGCAGAACCGTCTTTGAAGAGCGCAGCGCCGAGATTTCCCAAGACTTAAGCGCGCAATTTCTGAAAGAGGGCGCGTTTTTGCATCCTTCGGCGGGGCTTACGCTTTATATTCGCGACATCAGCGCGCGGGGCGAACTGTTGGATCTGTTTCTAACCGATGAGCGCAGCAAGACCGAGCGGACAACCTATACCGCGCGGCGGGCATTGTTTTTGCGCGCCTCCGAAGGACCAAAGCTGCTGATGTTTGACGGCATGATGCAGACGCTTGATACCAAGACCGGACGGCTTTCGGTGACGCATTTTAGCGATTTCACCTATGATATGGCGGCGATGATCGCGCCGGCACAAAGCCGAAACCGGTCGCGGGCCGAGTTATCAACGCGCGAGCTTCTTTATCCAACGCCGGCGATTTTGCAAGAGACCCAATCCAGCGCCGCGGCCCTGCGCTTTGAGGGACACAGCCGCTTTGCCCAACCGTTGCTGGCGCTCTCTGCGGCGATGATCGGCTTTGCGTCGCTGTTGCTGGGGGCGTTTTCGCGCTTTGGGCTTTGGCGTCAGATTTTGGCGGCCACGGTGCTGCTGTTGGTGGTGCAATCGATCTCGACGGTGGCCACCAGTATTGGCGGCACAAGCGAAGATGGCTGGATCTTGGCATACGCCGCGCCAATGCTGGGGCTTTTGCTGGCGGGCGGCGAGCTGTGGGTCAGCCAAGCGCCGCGCCGCCTGCGCAGGTTGGGGGGGGCAGCATGATCCTAAGCCTGTATTTTGCACGCCGGTTTCTGGCGGTTTATCTCTTGGTCACGGCTGTCTTTACCGCCGTATTGCTGATGATTGATGTCATCGAGCAGCTGCGCAAAACCGGTGTAACCTTGACGATTGCGTTGTACCTTGCGCTGTTGAACGCGCCAGAAAGCCTGTATCAGATCCTGCCCTTGATCATTATCATCACCTCGATCGCGGTATTTCTTGGCCTTGCACGTTCCTCCGAATTGGTGGTGGTGCGCGCCTCGGGCCGCTCGGGCCTGCGATTTTTGCTGGCCCCTGTCATCACGGCGCTGCTGATTGGCATGCTGTCGGTGGCGGTGTTCAACCCTTTGGTGGCGGCGACCTCAAAGCTTTATGATCGGCTAACAACCTTTGGCGCGGATGCGGGTTCGGTGCTGTCGATATCAGAGAATGGTCTGTGGATGCGGCAAGGCATGGGGCCGTTGCAATCAGTGATCAATGCCGCGCGCAGCAATCGCGATGGCAGCCAGTTGCAGCAGGTCAGCTTTCTGACCTTTGACGCAAGCGGCACCCCAACCCGCCGGATCGAGGCAAAACTTGCCAGCCTAGAGCCAGGGGCTTGGGCGCTGCAAGGCGTCAAGCAATGGGATTTGCAGGCCACAAACCCCGAGCAAAGCGCGCAGAGCCTCGCCACGCTTTCGCTGCCGACCGATCTGACCCTTGCCAAGATCAGCGAAGGCTTTGGCGCGCCCTCGACCGTGGCGTTTTGGAACCTGCCGCGCTATATCGCGGCGCTGCAACAGGCTGGATTTTCGGCGCGCAGCTATCAGGTCTGGTATCAGATGGAATTGGCACTGCCGCTTTTGTTGGCGGGGATGGTGCTGTTGGCGGCGGGCTTTACCATGCGACCGGCGCGCTTTGGCAAAACCGGACAGATGGTGCTTTGGGCGCTTTTGGGGGGATTTTTGATTTTCTTTCTGCGAAACTTTGCGCAAGTCTTGGGCGAGACTGGGCAGATCCCGATTGCACTTGCCGCCTGGGCCCCGCCCATCGCCACGGCCTTTCTGGCCCTGGGTCTGGTGCTGCATTTGGAGGATGGCTGATGCTGCGGCGTCTTTGGCTTTGCATCGGCCTTTTGGGCTTTGCCTCTGCGGCGGTGGCGCAAGATCAAGTGCGGCTGATTGCCGACAGCTTGCAGATCACCGATGCCCAAACGCTGGTGGCCCAAGGCCATGTCCAGGTGTTTTACCAAGGGAAAACCCTATCAGCACAATCGCTTGTTTATGATGAGACCGCGGATCGACTGCTGATCGAGGGCCCGATTGTGCTGTCTGACGGCAGTGCCAATAAGGTTTTGGCCAGCCAAGCCGATATGGCAGCCGATCTGACCGAGGGCATTCTGACTTCGGCGCGCTTGGTTTTGGCCGAGCAATTGCAGCTTGCTGCGGCCAATCTGCAACGGGTTGAAGGCCGCTATAGCGTGCTGAACAAGGTCGTCGCCTCGTCTTGCAAGATCTGCAAAGCCGGCGCCACCCCGCTGTGGGAGATCCGCGCCAAGCGGGTTGTGCATGACGCGCAAGGACAGCAGCTTTACTTTGACAACGCCCAGCTGCGCTTTGGCGGCATTCCGGTGTTCTATATCCCGCGCCTGCGCATGCCCGACCCGAATTTGCAGCGCACCACCGGTTTTCTGATGCCCTCGCTGCGCAGCAGCTCGCTTTTTGGCACCGGCCTGCGCCTGCCCTATTTCATCACCATCGGCAAAAGCCGCGATTTGACGCTGACGCCGTTCTTTTCCACCAAGGGCACCAAAACGCTTGAGTTTCGCTATCGCCAAGTCTTCAACAAGGGCAGCATCAGCCTGACAGGCAGCGGCAGCCGCGACTCTTTGCTTGAGGGGCGAAATCGCGGCTATATGCAGGCCACGGGCAATTTTGCTTTGCCGGCTGGGTTTTCGCTTGGCCTGCGTGGCGAGATCGTCTCGGACCCCGCCTATCTGCTGGACTACGGATATCCCGCAATCGACCGATTGGACAGCCGCGCCGAAATCAGCCGCACCAAGCGCAACGAATATATCTCGGGCCGTTTTATCAGCCTGCATTCGATCCGCGAAAGCGATTATAACGCCTCGCTGCCCTCTTTGGTTGGCGACATGACCTTTGCGCGGCGGTTTTCGCTGACACCGACCGGCGGCATGGGCAAGTTTCAGATCCAAGCTCATTCTCACGCCCGCAGCTCGACCGTCATCACCGACACCTATGCTGACGGCATTGCCGATGGCCGCGACCTAAGTCGGGTTTCGCTGCGTGCCGATTGGCGGCGCAATTTCTACCTGTCAAACGGTCTGCAATTGGCGGTGCTGGGCGAGACGGCTGCCGATTTCTATACAATCTCGCAAGATGCGCTGTATCAGGGCTCGAAAACCCGCCTCCATGGCGCGGTGGCGACCGAGTTGCGCTGGCCTTGGGTGAAATCGCAAAGCGCGGGCGCAAGTCATCTGATCGAGCCGGTGGCGCAATTGGTTTTGGCCTCCAACAGCCGCAGCTCGATCCCGAATGAGGATTCGGTGCTGGTGGAATTTGACGAAGGCAACCTCTTTGCCCTCAGCCGCTTTCCCGGATCGGATGCGGTCGAGGATGGTGCGCGGGCGAATTTGGGGCTGAATTATCTGCGCAGCGATCCAAAGGGCTGGAGCCTTGGCGTTACCGCCGGCCGGGTGGTACGCGCAGATGACCCGCATCTGTTCAGCCCAGGCTCGGGTCTGAATGGGCTGCGCTCGAACTGGATGTTAGCCGCCCAGCTTGACACCTCCAAGCTCAAGCTGACCAATCGGCTGCTGTTCAACGATGATTTTGGCGTCACCAAGGCCGAGCTTGCCGCCCAACTGGCGGTGGCAAAACTGGGGCTGACGGTGGGCTATGTTCATACCGTCGCCGACCCAAGTGAATCGCGCAATATCCCCATTCGCGAAGCCACTCTGGCCTCGAGCTATGCGCTGACCCGCAATTGGACCGGCAGCCTTGGCAGCCGCTATGATTTTGAAAGCAAGCGCATGGCCAATGCCAATGGCAGTTTGGTTTTCCGCAATGAATGTCTTTTGGTTGATCTTTCTCTCTCGCGTCGCTTCACCTCATCGACTAGTGTATCCCCAACAACAGATTTCGGCCTTTCGGTTGAACTTTTGGGATTTGGAGGCAGCTCTGCGGTGGGACCGGCACGCCAATGTCGCCGCTAGGGCTTTGACTGAAACCAATCCACGGTCAAAGCCGTGGTGCAAAGAAACGGATAACAGCAGGCGATGACACATTCTCGCGCAGTTTTTCGCAAGGTAACGCTGGCTTCGGCCTTGGTGCTGACAGCCTCTGTGGCGCAGGCGGGGCCGTTTTCGGCGGTAAAAATCGTCAACTCGCGCAGCGTGACGCAGTTTGAATACGATCAGCGGGTACAGTTCATGACGCTGCTGAACCAGCCGGGCGACCTGGCGCAGTTGGCGATGGAGACCTTGATCGACGACCGGCTGCGGCAAACGGCGGCGGCTGAATTCGGCATCAAACTCTCGACCGCCGATATCCAAGCCGGCATGGAAGAATTCGCTGGCCGTGCCAATCTTGACGCCGCCCAATTCACGCAAATCATCACGCAAGCTGGCATCGAGCCGCAGACCTTCCGCGACTTTGTCGAAACCGGCCTGTCGTGGCGCGAGGTGGTGCGCAGCAAATACGGGCCGCAGATTGCCATCTCTGAGGCAGCCATTGACCGCGCCATGGCCAGCTTTACCCCCTCGACCACGCTGATGCTGCGGATGTCTGTGATCGAAATTCCTGCGCTGGGCGAAAGCCGCGAGACCGGTTTGAAAGCCGCGCAAGACCTGCTGTTGCAGCTGAAATCCGGTGTCGATTTTGCCACTTTGGCGCGGGCAAACTCTAAAGGTCGCACGGCCGCACAGGGCGGCGCGCTAGACTGGGTCAAGCTTTCCGATCTGCCCAATGATGCCGCCGTTGCCGTACGCAGCTTGGGCGCGGGCAAGGTCTCGGATCTGGTGGTCTTGGACGATAAGGTGCTGATTTACCGTGTCGAAGAGCAAAAGCAAGATCTGCTGACCCCGAAGACCGAGGTGCTGGATTACGCCGAATTGCTGGTGGCGGATGACGCCGCAGCACTTGGCGCAGTGCGGGCCAATACCAGCAGCTGCAATGATCTTTATGCACTTGCCAAGGGTCTGCCCGAAGATCGGCTAAGGCGGCAAACCTTGCCGCTGGGCCAAGTGCCCAAGGACGAAGCCGCAGCCCTGTCTTTGCTGGATGCGGGCGAAAGCTCGACCGATCTGATGCGCAACGGCTATCGGGTGTTTTTGATGCTCTGCCGGCGTGGCCCTGCCGAAAGCGAACTGCCCTCGCGCGATGAGGTCAGATTGCAGCTGACCAACCAGCAATTGGGCGCACAGGCGCAAATCTATCTGGAAGAGCTGCGCAGCGAAGCCATTTTGCGCACGCCATGACTGCGGCAATCGCGCTGACCTGCGGCGAACCTGCGGGCGTGGGGCCTGAACTTGCGGTGGCCGCGCGACAGGCTTTGGGCGACAGCCTGCCGCTGTTCTGGATCGGCGACCCGCGGCATTTGCCCAAGGGCGCGGATTTTACCATCATTGACAGCCCCGCTCTGGCGGCCAAGGTGGCGCCCCGTTCTTTGCCGGTGCTGCGCCACGACTTTGCCTCTGAAGCCCAGTTTGGCCAACCCCAGCCTGAACACGCCAAGGATGTGATCGCGGTGATCGAACGCGCGGTGGCTTTGGTGCAATCGGGTCAGGCGGGCGGGGTTTGCACCGCACCGATCCACAAAAAGGCGCTGAAAGACGGCGCGGGCTTTGCCTTTCCCGGCCATACCGAATTTCTGGCGCATCTGGCGGGCGGCGTGCCTGTGGTGATGATGCTGGCAAGCCCTCTGCTGCGGGTGGTGCCGGTAACGATCCATATCGCGCTTGCCGATGTTGCCCAAGCGCTGACGCCTGCCCTGCTGGAACAGACCCTGCGCATCACCCAAGCCGGTTTGCAGCGCGATTTCGGCCTGAAACACCCGCGCATTGCCGTGGCAGGGCTGAACCCACATGCAGGCGAAGGCGGCGCGATGGGGCATGAGGAAATCGCGCTGATCGCCCCTGTTCTGGACCGTTTGCGCGCCCAAGGCATGGATCTGATCGGCCCCGCCTCTGCCGATACGCTGTTTCACGCCCGCGCGCGGGCAGGCTATGATGTCGCGGTCTGCATGTATCACGACCAAGCCCTGATCCCGATCAAGACGCTGGATTTTGACGGCGGGGTCAATGTCACGCTGGGCCTGCCCTTCGTGCGCACCTCGCCCGATCATGGCACTGCCTTTGACATTGCGGGCAAGGGGCTTGCCAAGCCAGACAGCCTGATCGCGGCCTTGCGGCTTGCGGCCGACATGGCGCAGGCGCGGGCAAATTAACCGACAAAAGGAAGACCGATGGCGACGATAGACGGATTGCCGCCTCTGCGCGAGGTGATCAATACCCACGATTTGGTGGCCAAGAAACAGCTTGGGCAGAACTTTTTGCTGGATCTGAACCTGACCGCAAAGATCGCGCGCTGTGCGGGCGATCTGTCGGCCTGTGATGTGCTGGAAATCGGCCCCGGCCCCGGCGGTCTGACGCGCGGTCTGCTGGTCGAGGGCGCGCGACGCGTGCTGGCGATTGAAAAAGACCCGCGCTGCATGCCCGCCTTGGCCGAGATCGCCGCCGCCTACCCCGGCCGTCTGCAAGCGCTGAACGCCGATGCGCTAGAGGTGGATGTGATGGCGCATCTGACCCCACCCGTGCGGGTGGTGGCCAATCTGCCCTATAACGTCGGCACCGAGCTGTTGATCCGCTGGCTGACGCCGCAAATCTGGCCGCCGTTTTGGCAAAGCCTGACGCTGATGTTCCAAAAAGAGGTGGCCGAGCGCATCGTTGCCAAGCCGCGCAGCGATCACTACGGCCGCTTGGCGCTGTTGGCGCAGTGGCGCTGCGATGCCAAGATCGTTATGCATCTGCCGCCCGAAGCCTTTACCCCGGCGCCAAAAGTGCATTCCGCCGTGGTGCATCTGACCCGCCTGCCCGAGCCGCGCTTTCCCGCCGATGAGGCGATTTTGCAGCGGCTGACCGCGATGGGCTTTAACCAAAGGCGCAAGATGCTGCGATCAAGCCTGAAGGGCATCGGCCCGCAGATCGAGGCGCAACTGCTTGAAGCAGACATCCCGCCCACCGCGCGAGCCGAGGAAATCTCGCTGGAAAAATTCTGCGCGCTGTCGTTGATCGTGGCACGCGGCTAAAAGCAAAAGGCCCGCGATTTGCGGGCCCTTTGTTTATTCTACACTCTCTGATGCGCCTTCGACCTTGGGCTTGCGCGCACGCGGCGCGCGGGTGGTCTTGGGGGCATCGCCCTCGGGCTTGGGCGCGCGTGGCTTTGGCGCTGCGGTTGCTGTTGCGGCTTGCTCGACCTGTGCAACCAATTGCGCGGGCGATTCAAAGCGCAAAGGCTCTTGCACCGGCGCTGCGGCCACCGGCTGCTCGGCCGGGGTTTCGCTGCGCGGCTGCTGGTCGCGGCGGTTGTCACGCGGGCGGTCTTCGCGGGGTGTATCGGCCCGGGGGGTATCGGCGCGGGGACGGTCCTCGCGCGCACGATCTTCACGCGCACGATCTTCACGGGGGCGGTCCTCACGCGGGCGATCATCCCGCGGACGCTCTTCGCGGGGGCGGTCATCGCGGCGGTTATCTTGACGGCGCGGCTGACCCTCTGGGCGCGGTTCGCGGCGGTTTTCATCGCGGCGAGGCTGCTGCTGCGGGCGCGGCGATTCTGGCAGATCGACCAAACCGGTGTCGCCATCGCCAATAAAGCCGCCAGCATAGGGCTGATCGCTGTCGCCTTGATCGTGCCGTTCGGCGCGGTAGTCATTGCGGTCATTGCGGTTGCCGCCATTGCCGTTGCCGTTGCCGTTTTGCGGCGCAGGCTGGCTTTGCTGGCGCTGCTCTTGCTCGGCGGCCATCTCGCGCTGCGCTTCGGCCAGCATGCGGGTGTAATGCTCGGCATGCTGCGAGAAATTCTCAGCCGCGACGCGGTCGTTTGACCGCTGCGCATCGCCTGCCAGCATCTGATATTTTTCGATAATCTGCTGCGGAGTGCCGCGCACCTTGCCTTCGGGGCCAGAGCTGTCGAAGACGCGGTTGATGATATTGCCGAGGGTGCGCGGGCGGTTCGCCTTTGAACGCGAGCGTGACTTGGAAGATCGCATCTTGTCCTTTGATCCAGATTATCCGGTTTTGCTTACGCCTGATCCTTGCAAGATCGTGGGCCCGAAGGGCACAAGCGGTAATGACCGGGGTTGCGCGGTTCAGCGCCGAATGGCGCGGCTGCCGCGTGAGAACGACTAATCATATGGCAGCACGGCTGACAAGGAAAAACTTCTTAAAACCCAATCGAGCTGTACAAAAGCAGGGCAAAACCGCCCGTTATTGCGGCTTTAGGGCCGCAACAACACGGTCGCGGCCATCCAGATCTTGCAAAACCGCGACCTGATCAAAGCCGTGCTGGCTGAAAAAACCCGCAACGGCTGCGGCTTGGGTTGGGCCAATTTCCACCATCAGCCGCCCGCCTGCGCGCAGATGCGGCCCGGCTTTTGCGGCGATAATGCGGTAGGGCTGCAAGCCATCGCCGCCAGGTGTCAGGGCCAGATGCGGCTCCCAGTCGCGCACATCGCGCGCGAGATCAGCCATCTCGGCCGCAGCAATATAGGGCGGGTTCGACACGATCAGATCAAACTGCCCCTGCACGGCAGAAAACCAATCTGACAGCTGAAACACCGCACGGTCCTGCACACCAAGGCTTTGGGCATTGCGCGCGGCAACGGCTAAAGCCGCGACCGAAATATCACACCCCACGCCTTGCGCTTCTGGTCTATCTGCCAGCAAAGACAACAAGATACAGCCCGTTCCTGTGCCCAGATCCAAGACCGTTTCAAACGGCTGCGCCAGTGCCGTTTGCACCAAAAGCTCGGTTTCCGGGCGCGGGTCCAGCGTGTCGCGGCTGACCGCAAAGCTGCGCCCCCAAAACAGCCGCTGGCCGGTGATCTGCGCAATCGGCTGATGGGCTGCGCGCGCGCCAAGCGCAAGCTCCAGCCGCGCCATGGCGTCGGGCGTCATCGCATCGGGCAGATGCAGCGTCACGCGGTCGGGGGCGATTTGCATGGCATGGGCCAGCAACAGCCTTGCGTCGCGCGCAGCCCCTGCGATGCCTGCCGCTGTCAGCTGCACCACCGCCGCGCGCAAAGCCTGCGCTGCGGTCATCCTTCCATCTCGGCCAATTTGCTGGCCTGATCATGGCTGACCAAGGCCTCCACCACCTCGCCCAGATCGCCCTGCATGATCTGCCCCAGCGAGTAAAGTGTGAGGTTGATGCGGTGATCGGTCATCCGGCCTTGGGGGAAGTTATAGGTACGGATGCGTTCCGAGCGATCGCCCGAACCAACCTGCGATTTCCGCTCGGCGGCGCGGGCATCATCGACGCGGGCGCGCTCTAGATCGAACAGCCGCGCGCGCAGCACCTGCATGGCAATCTCGCGGTTGCGGTGCTGTGATTTTTGCGCCGAGACCACGATAATGCCGGTGGGCAAATGGGTGATCCGCACCGCCGAGTCGGTGGTGTTAACGTGCTGCCCCCCCGCGCCAGAGGCCCGCATGGTATCAATACGGATGTCCGACTGCGGGATCACCAGATCGACCTCTTCGGCTTCGGGCAGCACGGCGACGGTGGCGGCAGAGGTATGCACCCTGCCCTGCGCCTCGGTTTCCGGCACCCGCTGCACGCGGTGCACGCCCGATTCGAACTTTAGCTTCGAGAACACGCCCGCGCCCGCGATATGCACCGAGACCTCTTTGATACCGCCCAGCTCGCTGTCTTGCTGCTCGAGGATCTCAAAGCTCCAACCCATCCGCTCGCAATAGCGCTGATACATCCGCAACAAATCGCCGGCAAAAAGCGCTGCCTCATCGCCGCCGGTACCGGGGCGAATTTCCAAGATCGCAGGGCGCGCGTCGGCTGCATCTTTCGGCAACAGCGCGATTTGCAGCCTTTGCTCCATTTCAGGAATGCGTGCGCGCAGCTTTGGGATCTCGTCTTCGGCCAAGGCGCGCATTTCGGGATCGGCCAGCAACAGCTCGGCCTCGGCCAAATCATCCAAAGCGCGGCGATAATCCACAATCTCATCCGCAACCGGCTTAAGATCGGAATATTCGCGGCTTAGGGTTGCGATTTCAGCAGGCGAGGCGCCGGCATTCAGCTTTGCTTCGAGAAACTCGAAACGCTGGGTGATTTGGGCAAGTTTTTCTAAAGGAACCATGGCGTGGGTTTGAAGAAATCCGCGCCTCTGGTCAAGGCCTCAGACGCGCTGGCCTTACTGCACGCGGCTGGAGCGGATAAAGCCATCCACTGGATAGACGCGGCCCAGATCTTCGCCGTTGCTGGCCACCCGCACCGCCGACCAATCGCCCTTGGACGAGACATCGATCACCTTCATGCCCAGCGAGATTTTGCTGCGGTTCCAATTGGCATGATCGACCAAAATCTCACGATCCGACAGCACCTGCGAGACCACAGCAACATGGCCCATCGGCAGCTTGCGCGTGGATTTAAACGCCATGACCGAGCCCACCAACGGATCGTGGCCGCGCGCATAGGTATTATGCGCCTGCCGCCACCAAGTGCCTGCATTGCCGCGCAAATCTACCCCGCTTGCATCGCGTGCAAAGGGCACGCACCACAGACGTTTTCCTTGCGACTTCAGCGCTTTGGCATTGCTGATTGCAGTTGCAAGCAAGGGCGCTTCTGGCTGGCTTGCAACGGGCGAGGTGTCGAACATATTCATCTGCTTTGGCGCCGCACAGCCCGAAACAAGCACGCCGCAGCCCAAAAGCACTGCAAACCGCAGGGCCGATTTGGATTTGAAAAGACCTTGGACCATCTACCACCCTAAGTATCGCAGCCGACCAAACACCGTTTTGGCCGCTTCACATTGGAGTGATATTCCCTGTTGCGTGACTTATGGCAACAGAGTGAAATATTTCGAGGCAAAAATCCGCCCAAAGCCTAAAGCTGCGCGATCCATTGGCGCAGGCGTTTGGCATTAACCCCCAGATCAGAGCTGCCAAAGCGCAGGCGGGCAAAGATCACCAGACCCTCGCCCTGCACTTGTGCGGTGGTGTAATCGGGAAAGCCCCAGATCAGGCTGCGGGTCTCCCAGGTGATCCGCCCTTCGGCGAGGGATCCCGCAAGACGGCGGGTGCGCGGGGTGGCCATGGCAATGGCGTCCAGTTGCGCCAAAGAACCTTTACTCAGGTCGATATAGGCGCCGCCTTCCAGCACCGCCACCTGATCAGGGCTCAGGGCTGCCATCGCCTGCGGCCGCTCTGAAAGATCAATATTCCAATCTGCCGCCTTGGTCGGGGCAAAGCGCACATAGGCCATAAGGCCCAAAGCTATTACGGCAACAACGCCCAGCATCCACATGAATTTGCTCATCTTTGTGTCTTGGCCCAATGATAAAGACAGATCAGTTCATGCGCCACATGTGCCCCTGCAATCGCGGTCACGCCGCTGGTGTCATAGGCGGGCGAGACCTCGACAATATCGCCGCCAACCATATTGATGCCCGCCAGATCGCGCAGCGCAGCCGCCGCCTGCCAACTGTGCAAGCCCCCCCAAACCGGCGTGCCCGTGCCCGGCGCGGCAGAGGGGTCCAGACAGTCGATGTCAAAGGTCACATAGGTCGGATTTTGCCCGACAATCGCCTTGGCCCGCGCCACCGCATAGGCGACGCCCTTTTCATGCACCGTGCGCGCGTCGATGAATTCCACCCCCAGATAATCGTCGCAATGGGTGCGAATGCCGATTTGCACGCTGGTTTTCGGGTCAATAATCCCCGTCTTGACCGCCTTATAGAAAAACGTGCCGTGGTCGATCCGCTCCATATCATCGTCTTGCCACAGGTCAGAATGCGCGTCGAAATGGATCACCGACATCGGGCCGAATTTCTCGGCATAGGCGCGCAGGATCGGCAGGGTGATGAAATGATCGCCCCCCAAAGTCACCGTGCCCGCGCCTGCGGCCAGAATGCCGCGGATATGCGCGGTCAAAAGCCCCGGAAAGCTGGGGGTATGGGCGTAATCAAAGGCGCAATCGCCGTAGTCGATGATGTTCATCGCCTCCAGCGGGTTGGTCGGCCAGCCGTAGGGCGGATCAAAGGGCTGCAAGGCGCTGGCCTCGCGGATCGCCCGCGGGCCAAAGCGGGTGCCCGTGCGGTGGGTCACGGCTTGGTCAAAAGCCACCCCGGTGATCGCCAGATCAACGCCGGTCAGATCCTTGGTATAGCTGCGCCGCAAGAAAGAGGTCGCGCCCGAAAAGGCGTTCTCAAAGGCAAGCCCGCGCTGTGATGTGCGGGTAAAAGCGGTGTCGATTTCGGTCTTTGCGTCTTCTAAGGCCATGATGCTCTCGGATGTCAGTCAGCGTCGTCCTTATCCGCAGGCGGGCCGGAGACGCAGCAGATCCGGTGGCCTCACGATCCTTTTGCCGCCCGGCTTTGTCAAGCCTTAGCCAAGCCGCAGGCCCTCGCGCACCAGATCATCGGTCACTTGGGTGATGGCGGCCGACAGGGTTTCGGCAATGAAATCGACATCGCTTTCGCTGATGATCAAGGGCGGCGACATCACGTTCAGATGCCCCATCGGCCGCACGATCAGCCCCATGCTTTCTGCCACATCCGAAATGCGCTTGGATTCGTTCACCCCCTCGGGCAGCGGCACTTTGGTACGCTTGTCCGAGACACTTTCGACACAAAGCATCAGCCCGCGCCCGCGCACATTGCCGATCAGCGGCAGATCTTCCAGCGCCTTCATCCGGCTTTGGAAATAGCTGCCCACCTTGGTGGCATTGGCCAAAAGCCCCTCGCGCTCCATGATCTCGATGTTCTTCAGGCCGGCGGCACAAGACACCGGATGACCCGAATAGGTCAGCCCAGTGGTGAACCACCGCTGCCCGCCTTCGGCCATCACCGCCCAAATCCGGTCCGACAAAATCAGCGCCCCCAAGGGCAGATAGCCCGAGGTCAGCCCCTTGGCCGAGGTGATCATATCAGGCTGCACGCCAAATTCGGCAAGGCTTGCAAACCAATGGCCAAGCCGGCCAAAGGCGGTGACAACCTCGTCGGCGATGAACAAAATCTCGTGCTGCTGGCAGATTTGCCAGATGCGAAACAGATAGCCTTCGGGCGGAATGATAATGCCGCCAGAGGCTTGGATCGGTTCGGCAATAAAGCCGCCGATGCGATCGGCGCCGACACGCGCAATCAGCGCCTCGAATTCCGCCACCAGATCGTCGCAGAACTGCGCCTCGGTCATGCCTTCGGGGCGGCGATAGGGGTTGGGGCAGCGCAGATGGTGGATGCCTTCGGTTTTATAGCGAAACTCTTCGATGCGGTCGCCGTCGCGCTTGCCCACCGATTGCGTCAGATAGGTCGAGCCGTGGTAGGATTGCTCGCGCGCGACGATATCGGTTTTGTGGGGATAGCCGCGCGCGTGCTGGTAATAAGACACCACCCGCACCGCAGTATCCACCGCCGTCGAGCCGCCAGTGGTGAAATGCACCCGGTTCAGATCGCCCGGCGCCAGCTCTGCCAGCCTGCCCGCCAGCCGCGCCGAAGGATCGTTGGTCATATCGACAAAGGTGTTAGAGAAGGCCAAACGCTCGGCCTGTTCGGCAATCGCATCGGCCATTTCGCGCCGCCCAAGCCCGATATTGGTGCACCACATGCCGCCCACGGCGTCAAAATACTGCCGCCCCTCGGCATCCCAAAGCTGCGCGCCCTGCCCGCGGGTGATCACCAAAGAGCCGGTCTTCTCGAAAGGGCCAAAGTTTGCCCAAGGGTGCAGCACATGCGCGCGGTCAAGCTCGAAGGCGGATTGGTTGGCACCGGCGGCGGCGGTCTGCATGGCATACTCCCTTGGATTTTGCCAAAGGATAGCCATTCACAGCGAAAACGCCAGAGTTTTGATCAAATTAAGCCAGCGGCTGCGCCTGTTCCACCAAACGCGCAAAGAAAGACGCGCCAATCGGGGCGGCCTCGTCGTTGAAGTTATAGGCGGGGTGGTGCAGCCCTGCGTTCGGGCCGATGCCCATAAACAGATAGGCCCCCGCCCGTGCTTCAAGCATATAAGAGAAATCCTCGGAGCCCATTTCGCGCCCTGCATTGGCGTTCACGGCATCGGGCCCCGAAATCTCGGTCGCCACGCGCGCGGCAAAGGCCGCATTGGCCGGATGGTTGATCGTGGCCGGATAGCCCCAGTCATAGTCGATCTGCGCCTGCACGTTATAGGCCAGCGCATGACCTTCGACGATCTCGTAGATCCGGCGTTTCAAAAGTGCGCGCACCTCAGGTTTAAAGCAGCGGATGGTGGCGCAGAACATCGCCTCTTCTGGAATGACATTCGAGGCCGTGCCCGCATGCACCATGGTGACCGAGATCACGGCTTCATCCATCGCAAAGACATTGCGCGGGATGATGGTCTGCACCGCGGCAACCATGCCCACCAAGGCCACCACCGGATCAATACATTCATGCGGATTGGCCCCATGCCCGCCCTTGCCCACCAGCCGCACGGTCGCGGTGTCAACCGAGGCCATCAGCGCGCCGGGCGTGGTCAGAAAATGCCCAAGCGGAATGTTGGGCGCATTGTGAATGCCGTAGACGCTGGCAATCGCAAAGCGGTCCATCATGCCCTCTTGCACCATCACCATGCCGCCCGCGCCGTCTTCCTCGGCGGGCTGAAAGATCAGCGCCACCCGCCCTGCAAAGCGCCGCGTCTCGGCCAGATATTTCGCGGCCCCCAGCAGCATGGTGACATGGCCATCATGGCCGCAAGCATGCATCTTGCCCGCCACCGTCGAGGCATAGTCAACCCCGGTGATTTCCTGCATCGGCAGCGCGTCCATATCGGCGCGCAGGCCAATGGTTGGCCCCTCGCCCTGACCGTTGATGATCGCCACGATGCCGCTTTGCGCGATGCCGGTGTGGATCTCATCGACCCCAATCTCGCGCAGACGCTCCGCGATATAGGCGGCGGTCTGGTGACAATCGAAGGAAAGCTCTGGATGCGCGTGCAAATACTGCCGCCAGCCCTTCATTTCCTCGGCATAAGAGGCGATACGATTAAGGACGGGCATAGGGGTCTCCTGTTAACTGCTCTTTGATCAAATCTTATCTTGAAAGGATCAGCAATGCCCTTTTCGAAAACCGCTTCTGATGCGCTGATCCAAGATGCCAATGGCGGCATGCCGCGCCTGCTTGAGATCATGCGGCGGCTGCGCGACCCTGCCAGCGGCTGCCCTTGGGATATTGAACAAACCTTTGACAGCATCGCGCCCTATACGCTGGAAGAGGCGCATGAGGTCGCCGATGCGATTGCGCGCAGGGCCTATGACGAGCTGCCGTCGGAATTGGGCGATCTGCTGTTTCAGGCGGTGTTTCACGCCCAGATGGCGCAGGACGCGGGGCTGTTTGGCTTTGACGATGTGGTTCGGGCGATTTGCGACAAGATGGTGGCGCGGCATCCGCATGTCTTTGGCGACGCCTCGCGCGATAAATCCGCCGAACAGCAGACCCGCGATTGGGAACAGATCAAGGCGGCCGAGCGCGGGGCTGCGCGGGTGCTGGACGGTGTCGCCCTTGGCCTGCCCGCGCTGACCCGCGCGGTCAAGCTGCAAAAGCGCGCGGCTCGGGTCGGCTTTGACTGGCCCAGCACCGATGAGGTTCTGGCCAAGCTGATCGAAGAGGCCGCCGAATTGGTTGAGGCGCGCGACAGTCTGACCCAAGCCGAAGTCGAGGAAGAATTTGGCGATCTGATGTTCGTGATGGCCAATCTGGCGCGGCATATGCAGATCGACCCCGAAGCGGCGCTGCGGGCGACAAATGCCAAATTCAGCCGCCGCTTTGGCCGGATCGAGGATTTTCTGGCCGAAGCCGGTCGCAGCCCATCGCAAAGCGATCTGGCCGAGATGGACGCGCTTTGGAACCGCGCCAAGGCCGAGGAAAAGGCGGCTAAGGCAGGCAAAAAGTAAAAAGTGTTTTAGTCAGGTATTGACAGACCCCCACCAAGCGGGTCTAACAGCGCCATAACCTGACCAAAGGACTCAACAAATGACTTTTCAGCGCCCGCTCTTCGCCCTTGCCCTTGCGGGCTTTGCCCTGCCCGCCTGCGCCGAAGAGGTGAACATCTATTCCCACCGCCAGCCCGAATTGATCCAACCGCTGCTGGATGCCTTTACCGCCGAAACCGGCATCGCGGTGAATGTGGCCTTTGTCGATAAGGGCATGGCCGAGCGTCTGACCGCGGAAGGCGACCGCTCGCCCGCCGATCTGATCCTGACGGTGGATGTGGCGCGGCTGATCGATGTGGTGGGCGCGGGCGTGACGCAAGCTGTCAACTCGGCCACACTTGACCAAAACATTCCGGCCGCGTTTCGCGACCCGCAAGGCCAGTGGTTTGGCCTGACCAGCCGCGCACGGATCGTCTATGCCAGCAAAGATCGGGTAAACCCCGCCGAAATCACCAGCTATGAGGATCTGGCCGATCCGAAATGGCAGGGCCGGCTGTGCATGCGCTCGGGCACCAATGATTACAACCTTGCCCTGACCGCCGCTGTTCTGGCGCATCACGACGCGGATTATACCAAGGCTTGGCTAGAAGGCGTCAAGGCCAATCTGGCGCGCAAACCCACCGGCGGCGACCGCGATCAGGTCAAGGCGATCTGGGCCGGCGAATGCGACATTGCCATTGGCAATACCTATTACATGGGCGAAATGCTGGCGGATCCTGCGCAGGCCGAATGGGCCAATGCAGTGCAGATCTTGTTTCCAACCTTTGAAGCTGGCGGCACGCATCTGAACATCTCGGGCGTGGCGATGACCAAAGCAGCCCCGCACCGCGCCGCGGCCCTCCAGCTGATGGAATGGCTGTCTTCGGATGCCGCCCAACAGATCTATGCCGAGACCAACTATGAATTTCCGGTCAAGGATGGGGTTGCGCGCTCGGCTCTGGTGCAAAGCTGGGGCAGCTTTACGCCTGATGACATCCCGCTTGCCGAAGTTGCCGCCAAACGCCCCGAAGCACTGCGCCTGACCGAAGAGGTCGATTTCGACAACTAACACCCGCAGATTTTGATTTTGACCGGATGGACAAAGCTCCTGCAATGGCGTTTGCTGATGCCAAAGCAGGAGCAAAACATGATCCCTCATCCGCGTAAAATCATCATCGACACCGACCCCGGTCAGGACGACGCCTTTGCGATTTTACTCGCGCTGGCCAGTCCGGCCGAGGTCGAGGTGCTGGGCATTGTGGCGGTGGCGGGCAATGTGCCGCTGGCGCTGACGCAAAAGAACACCCGGATGATCTGCGAATTGGCGGGCAAGCCGCAGACCAAGGTTTTTGCCGGTTGTGATCGCCCCTTGCAGCGCAAATTGGTCACCGCAGAGCATGTGCATGGCAAAACCGGCCTTGATGGCCCGATCTTGCCCGAGCCGGTGATGGCGCTGCAAGACCAGCACGGCGTTGATTTTATCATTGAAACCCTGCGCCGCGAGCCTGCGGGCACGGTGACGCTCTGCCCGCTTGGGCCGCTGACCAATATAGCGCAGGCGTTTTTGCAGGCCCCCGATGTGATCGCGCGGGTGCAAGAGATCGTGCTGATGGGGGGCGCCTATTTTCAGGTTGGCAACATCACCCCTGCCGCCGAGTTCAACATCTATGTCGACCCCGAGGCTGCGGCGATTGTGTTCAAATCTGGCGTGCCCTTGGTGGTGATGCCGCTGGATGTGACGCATAAGGTGCTGACCACCCGCGCGCGGGTCGAAGCCTTTCGTGCCATCGGCAGCCCTGTGGGCCGCGTCGCCGCAGATTGGGCAGATTTCTTTGAACGCTTTGATATGGAGAAATACGGATCCGACGGCGGCCCGCTGCACGACCCAACGGTGATCGCCTATCTGATCCAGCCCGATCTGTTCAAAGGCCGCCATATCAATGTCGAGATCGAAACCCAATCCGAGCTGACGCTTGGCATGACCGTCGCCGACTGGTGGGGGGTAACGGACCGCGCCGCCAATGCCTATTTCGTCGGTGATGTCGATGCGCAGGGCTTTTTTGATTTGCTGACCGAAAGGCTGGCGCGGCTGTAGGCTTTATGCTGGCGGATTTGCGCTACGAGCGCGGCGCTGCACTGCCACGCCCGTAGCGGCCTCTTTGACCCAGCGCAACGCGAGGCTGGGTGAACCCGCGCGCAACAGCCATGAAGCAGCGATAGATAAACGCAGCTGCCTTACGCCGGTTGCACGCCATATTTACATATTTGTAAGAAAACCGCTGGCGCTGGGGTCCAGATCCTAGCCAAGCGCATAGCCGGCGCCGCGCACGGTGCGCAGCACATCTTCGCCGCCCTGCGCGCAAAGCGATTTGCGCAGGCGCCCGATATGCACATCGACCGTGCGGGTATCGACATAGATGTCGCGGCCCCAAACCCGGTCCAGCAGGGTCTCGCGGCTAAACACCCGACCGGGTTTTTCCATAAAGGTGGCCAGCAGGCGAAACTCGGTTGGCCCCAGTTTCAGCAGATCCTCGCCGCGATGCACGCGGTGGGTTTCGGTATCAAGCCGAATGTCCTGCCACTCCAACACCAGCCCTGCGGTTGCAGGCCGGGTGCGGCGCAGTTGCGCGCGCAAACGCGCCATCAGCTCTGAAACCGAATAGGGTTTGATGACATAATCATCAGCGCCAGTTTCCAAACCGCGCACTTTATCCACATCTTCCGAGCGCGCCGACAGCATGATGATCGGGATCGACCGCGTCTCGGGGCGGGCTTTCAGACGGCGGCAAACCTCGATGCCCGAAACATGCGGCATCATCCAATCCAGCAAGATCAGATCGGGGGCGCCTTCGGCAATCAGCGCCAAAGCGTCTTCGCCATTATCGGCAGTCTGCACCTCGAAGCCTTCGGCTTCAAGGTTATAGGTCAAAACCGCGCGCTGCGCCGGTTCATCCTCGACCAAAAGTACGACGGGAACCGGACCAGCCATCAGTCTTCGCCCCCAGCAAGCCCAGCCTTGGGACGCATATCTTCGGGCATCGAGCCTGTGGTCAGATAGATCACCTGCTCGGCAATCGTGGTGGCATGGTCGCCCACACGTTCAATATTCTTGGCAATAAAATGCAGATGCATACAGGCCGAGATATTGCGCGGGTCTTCCATCATAAAGGTCAGAAACTCGCGAAAGAGCGCGTTGTACATCTGATCCACTTCTTGGTCGCGCAGACGCACATCGGCGGCCAGCCCTGTATCACGGGTGACAAAGGCATCCAGCGCGTCTTTCAGCAAGATGCTGACCTGCCGCGCCATCCGCCGCACCGAACCAGAGGCACCCGGAATCGGCGACATCGCGGTCAACACAGGCGTGCGCTTGGCAAGGTTCTTGGCGTAATCGCCGCAGCGTTCAAGGCTGCCTGCGATCTTCATCACCGTCAGCACCGTGCGCAGATCGGTGGCAATCGGCGCGCGCAGCGCAATCAGCCGCGCACATTCGGCGTTGATCGATTCTTCCAGCGCGTCAATGGCCGCATCGCCGCGCCGCACCTGTTCGGCCAAAGCGTCGTCTTGGGTATCCAGCGCTTGGGCGGCATCGGCCAGCGCCTGTTCGACCAGACCGCCCATCCGCATGATAAGGGCTTGCACGGCCTCGAGGTCGCGGTCAAAGGCGCTGGCGATATGGGGATCTTTGATCATGGTCGCTCCTTAGCCGATCCGGCCGGAAATATAGGATTCAGTGCGCGGGTCTTGCGGATTGGTGAAAATCTGGCCGGTTTCGCCAAATTCAACCAGGTTCCCAAGGTGGAAAAACGCGGTGCGCTGCGACACGCGCGCGGCCTGCTGCATCGAGTGGGTGACGATCACCACCGAAAACTGGCTGCGCAGCTCGTCGATCAGCTCCTCGACTTGCGCGGTGGCAATCGGGTCAAGCGCGGAACAAGGCTCGTCCATCAACAGCACTTCGGGGCTGGTGGCGATGGCGCGCGCAATGCACAAACGCTGCTGCTGGCCGCCCGAAAGCCCGGTGCCGGGCGAGAGCAGCCGGTCTTTGACCTCGTTCCACAGCGCCGCCTTGC
>CAJXWJ010000048.1 GCA_913062925.1 uncultured Pseudorhodobacter sp.
CATCTTGCCGAGAAAATTCTACTTTTGCAGCCCCTTACTTTCGGGGGGGATTACCAGATGACCGGTACTAAAGTTATCGTTCCAATAAAAAGAGAGGGTGAGGGACTGCTAAAAATTACGTTCAGAGGCGTATATGACAGCTCGGTCCCCCAGCATCTTTTCGGTTAAGCATTGATGGGATTAATTGTTTATAGAGGATAATAAGGTTGTTAGCCTTAGTAGCCTGAGGTCCCCCCTTTGGCTATTACCGGAAGGTAATTTACACTTATAGTATTGATATAATGTATAAATTTATAAAGTCAGGTCAGCTTGAGCCTGCGTGAGGGTGGCATCGGCGATGCTACCAACATGACTTATGCAGTAACCCAAGATCAGATTTTCTCAGGGTAGGCTTTACCGGTTTCCAATTTCCCAATTCTCAAAATCCTCCCCGCTGGCAGAGGCCATGTATACTATACCCTATGCCCCCCCTGTGGCCCATGCCCCCCCCTCTGTGGGTAGCTGGGTGTATCATTAACAGTTCTGGGGAATTGCTTTGTGTCGCTGGGTCTACACACACTTGGAGCCCCTGCAGAGTTGACCAAATTACTGACCAAAATACGCCTACTTGTATCGAACTCAGCTGATCCCTATCATGTAATATCAGAGGGTTAGCGGAATGCTGGCGGATCAGGAGGGAACACAACCCCCTGTCTCTCCGCCACTTAGACACTCATCAGGCAGTGCATCCCGTTGATAACCCTCGATAATTCCCACTCCGAAAGGCTGTGGGTAGCTTGGGGTGTGAGCGCCCTTCCTCTTTCTCAACTAACGGATCGTGCAACCCATTGATGCAGAACGGCTAATGGGTAGCCATTGCCATAGCCGTGTCCAACTCCAGCTGTTGTCCAACCACCAATTTGATCAACGATGTCACTGGGGCATTCAACGGCACGTAACCTGTCACGCATGGAATGCCTGAAGCTGTGCATGGTGCATCCGTCTGGGACATGCTGCTGCAACCATTTGTTCAATGCTGCACTGGCTGAGTTGGTATTGGTCGTCTTCGCTACATTGTATCTGGGAAAGGCGAATGCAGATGTGCTGGCCGTTGATAAGATGCGCTGTGCTGCCCAGAGGGACTGTCCTGCAAGAGGCACAAGCCGTTCACTGCTGGCCGTCTTGAGGCTTCTCCACGGGTGCTTGACCAGCTTGATATGGGGCGTTGGTCCATCGAGATCGATGAAGTCCGTCAGGGCCAAACCAGCAGCCTCTCCCAGCCGCATGCCTGTATCTGAGACGAGGGCAATCAAATGCCGTAGATCATCATCAATGGCACGGCAGGTATCTTGAACGACACGAATGCTTTTCACTGGGATGGGTTTGCGTACCTGAACCCCTGCCTGTCGGTCGTGATAGACCCCAATGAAGGGGTTCTTCACATCAAGTGCCAGTTCAGAAACAGCAAAGTTGATTACGGCTTTGACGTAGGAAAAGTTTCTGGTCATGGATGAGCCAGTCAATCCACGTTCAACCAACCAATTCCTGGACAGCAGGGCGTCTGCCCTGTCAAAGGCGGCAAGAGGTTTGTTGGAACAGGCATCGATGACATAGCCACAAGCCCGTCGAGCAGCTACTTCAAAGGACTTCGATCGACCCTTGCCCTTTTGCCGAAGGTAGACATCCAAAGCATCCAGCAGAGTAGGGCCATCAAGGACTGCCTCGACTTGAACGGGCTGATCTGAGCTACGATGGCCAGCAATGAATGTGGTCTGTTTGACGATCTTCATCCCAAACACATCTGCATGAACAAGCCGCAGCTGTGCCCAGTAAGCTTCGAGCTTTGCCGAGGCAGATAACGACAGCATTCGGGCTTTTTGAGCAGAGGTTGTACCCAAGGCCTTAACGATCCGAGGGTAGGTGTAATGGTCAAGAACATCTGCGGGAACCCGTCGAGAATAGTAGAAGTAACCGTCTCGAACGAAGGTATAGGGAATCGAATTGGTCAGCAATTTGGTCTACACCCCAAGCTACCCACAGTCTTTCGGAGTGGGAATTATCGAGGGTTATCAACGGGATGCACTGCCTGATGCGTGTCTAAGTGGCGGAGAGACAGGGATTCGAACCCTGGGTCGGCGCAAACCGACAACGGTTTTCGAGACCGCCGCATTCGACCACTCTGCCACCTCTCCGTGTCATAGGCCTTCTAAGGGGCGGATTTAGCGGGGTCTTGGCGGCGTTGCAAGCCCGATTCCATCGCGTGGGAAAAGAGTTTTTTTGCTGGGGCGGCGTCACCGCGAAAACTTGCGGTTTTACAGTGGCGCAGATGTGAACAATTCTGCTTAAATCGTCTCTTGGCAACGGCTTGGCAAGAGCATAGCTCTGCGGTGAAATCGCGTCTGAAAGGCCCCCGTCATGTTGCGCAATCTTGTTGTTATGCTGGGGATCGTGGCTGGGGGGCTCTTGCCGGCTGCAAGCCTTGCGCAGATGCAACAAAGCCAGCCCGAGGCCGCGCATTTGGCTGACTTGCTCGATATCGGCGGCTTGATTGATGTGATGCGGATTGAGGGGCGCGAAAATGCGCTTGGTGTCGATGCTGATCTCCTGAGTGGGCAGGGTGGGGCGGCCTGGCTGGTGACGGTCGACAAGGTCTATGATCCTGCCAAGCTGCGCGCCACCTTTGAGGCTGGTTTGGCGCGTGAGTTGGGCGATGCGCCCGAGGTGCGGGCCGATATGAAGGCGTTCTTCGGGTCAGAGCTGGGTAAGCGGATCGTCGCACTTGAGGTGGCGGCGCGGCGCAGCTTGCTGGACGATCAAGCCGAAGCTGCGGCCAAGGCGATTTGGGACAAGGCCTTTGGACATAAATCGCATCGCGCTGTTCAGATTGAGCGCTTTGCACAGATCAATGATCTGATCGAATCCAATGTTACCGGCGCGCTGAATTCCAATCTGGCGTTCTTTCGCGGCCTCTCGGCTGGCGGGGCCTTTGAGCAGCAGATGCCCGAAGACGAGATGCTGTCGCAGGTCTGGTCGCAAGAAAATGCCATTCGCACCGATACCGCAGAGTGGCTTTATCCGTTTTTGATGATGGCTTATCAGCCCCTTACCGATGCAGAGTTTGACAAATATATTACCTTTTCCAAAACCAAATCGGGCAAAAAGGTCAATGCGGCGATTTTTGCCGCTTTTGATGCGATGTTCGTGCAGCTGTCGCAGGCCTTAGGGGCCTCGGCGGCGCAGATGATGGCAGGCGAAGATATCTAGGCGATTTGCCTATCAAATTGGCTGTTATGCTTGACAGTTTCGCGGCAAAGCCACATAAGCGCGCATCCCGACAAGGTGCGAATCTTGCCGGGCCTATTTTTCATGACGCCCTTAAGGGCGCGCTGTTCGAAGGCGGGGCGACCCACGAACACCCATCCTATGGGGGCCAAAGAACGCGGAGCAAAAGAAGGAAAGACCCATGTTCGCGGTCCTCAAGACGGGCGGCAAGCAATACAAAGTGCAGGCAGGTGATGTTCTGCGCGTTGAAAAGCTTGACGCTGTGGCTGGTCAAAAGATCCAGTTCAATGAAATTCTGATGGTCGGTGGCGAAAGCCTGACCATTGGCGTGCCCTTTGTGGCAGGCGCTGCCGTTCAGGCAGAAGTGATCGACCAGATCAAAGGCGAAAAGGTCATCCACTTTGTAAAGCGTCGTCGTAAGCACTCTTCGCAGCGCACCAAAGGCCACCGTCAGCACCTGACGCTGGTTCGCGTGACCGAAGTTATGGCTTCGGGCGCTGAAGCCTCGGGCGTTGCGGCTGCAACCGGCACTGCCGATGCGCGTCGTGCTGCTCATAACACCGCTGCGGCACCTGTTGTTGCCGAAGCTCCGGCGAAACCGAAGCGTGCTGCTAAAGCCGCTGCTGCGAAGGAGTAATCCCCCATGGCACACAAAAAAGCCGGTGGCTCATCCCGCAACGGTCGCGACTCTGCTGGGCGTCGTCTTGGCGTTAAGCTGTTTGGCGGCCAAGCCTGCATTCCGGGCAACATCATCGTTCGTCAGCGCGGCACCACCTGGTTCCCAGGTGAAGGCGTTGGCATGGGCGTTGACCACACCCTGTTCGCTAAGGTCGAAGGTCGCGTGACCTTCAAAAAGGGCTTCAAGGGTCGCACCTTTATTTCGGTTCTTCCCGTCGCGGAAGCTGCCGAGTAAGCCGAACTTTTACAATTCAATTGTAAAAGGGGGATCGGCCGAAAGGCCGGTCCCCTTGCTCATTTTCTACTGTGAAGATGGGTGTCTTGGGCTGAAAGCCCAGTTGCGCTTCAAGGAGCGAATGATGGTACTAGATATGATTGCAGTTGCGTCTGAAGGTCAAATTGCTGCG
Organism: uncultured Pseudorhodobacter sp.; assembly: GCA_913062925.1. Classification (GTDB taxonomy): domain Bacteria; phylum Pseudomonadota; class Alphaproteobacteria; order Rhodobacterales; family Rhodobacteraceae; genus Cypionkella. The sequence goes on from CAJXWJ010000048.1 coordinate 4,347, forward strand.
GGCCGTTTCGTTTTGCGCCCTGTTCGTCGTTCGGATGAAGGGCTTGTCTCGCTTTATGCGGGCGACAAACGTGTGGCCGAGGCGACGCATTCGATTCCCCACCCCTTGCCACCTGGCGCTGCCGAGGCTTTTGTCATGCGTGCCATGGCGGGCAAATCGGATGAAGACATCTGGGTGATGGACGGCTCTAGCACCGGCCTGCCAGAGGTTTTGGGCGTGATAAATCTGAAACGGATGGATCGCGCGCAGTCCGAAATCGGCTTCTGGGTCGCGCCTGCGTTTTGGAACACCGGCTTTGCCTCCGAGGCGGTGCAGGCCTTGGTTGCCGCCAATCCGCACAAAGACCGCACCATCTTTGCCGAGGTGTTTCAAGACAACCCCGGTTCCGCGCGGGTCTTGACCCATGCGGGCTTTGAATACCTTGGCGATGCCGAGACCTTTTGCGTTGCGCGCAATGCGCGGGTTCAGACCTGGACCTATATCAAAAAACTTGGCTAACAGGCAGGCGCGCGATCTTTGGCATGGCTTGAGAACGCGCGCCCGATCCTGTATCGCCTCAGTCGATCTTACAGAAAGTCCCTGACATGAAATTCCTCGACCTCTCCAAAGTCTACATCCGCTCGGGCGGGGGTGGGTCGGGCTGCGTGTCGTTCCGGCGCGAGAAGTTCATCGAATTTGGCGGCCCTGATGGCGGCGATGGCGGCAATGGCGGCTCGGTTTGGGCCGAGGCGGTTGATGGCCTGAACACGCTGATCGACTTTCGCTATCAGCAGCATTTTTTCGCCAAATCCGGCCAAGGCGGCATGGGCAGCCAGCGCACCGGGCGCACCGGTGAAGACATCACCTTGAAGGTGCCGGTTGGCACCGAGATTTTGGACGAAGACGAAGAGACCATCATCGCCGATCTGACGCGGGTGGGTCAGCGGGTTTTGCTGGCCAAGGGCGGCAATGGCGGCTGGGGCAACCTTGCGTTCAAATCCTCGACCAACCGCGCGCCTTCAAAAGCCAATCCGGGCCAAGAGGGGATCGAGCGCACAATCTGGCTGCGCCTGAAACTGATCGCCGATGCCGGGCTTGTTGGCCTGCCGAACGCTGGTAAATCGACCTTCTTGGCTGCCGTGTCGAACGCGCGTCCCAAGATCGCCGATTATCCTTTCACCACGCTTGTGCCAAACTTGGGCGTCGTTGGCATTGATGGCGCTGAATTTGTGATGGCCGATATTCCGGGTCTGATCGAGGGTGCCTCTGAGGGTCGCGGTCTGGGCATGCAGTTTCTGGCGCATGTCGAACGCAACAAGGTGCTGCTGCATCTGGTTGATGGCACCTCGGAAACCATCACCAAAGATTACCGCACCATTGTCACCGAGCTTGAGGCCTATGCCGAAGAGCTGGGCAACAAGCCGCGGATCGTGGCGCTGACCAAATGCGACGCGCTGGACGCCAAGACCATTTCCAACCGCAAACGCTCGCTTGAAAAGGCACATGGCGGTCCGATCTTTGTGATTTCGGGCGTGGCGGGCATGGGTCTGCAAGATGTGCTGCGCGCGCTTTACAAACAGATTCAAGGCGAGGCTCCCGTCGAGGAGGGCAAGCCTTGGCAGCCCTAAACCCGATCTTGGCCCCCGATCTGCGCGATGCCAAACGGCTGGTCGTCAAGATCGGCTCGGCCTTGCTGGTGGATCGCAAGCTGGGGCTGAAACAAGACTGGCTTTCCGCGCTGGCGCTGGATGTGGCCGAAGCCAAGACCCGTGGCACCGATGTGGTGCTGGTGTCTTCGGGGTCGATCGCCCTTGGCCGCAAGGTTTTGGGTCTGGGTGACGGCGTCTTGACGCTAGAACAATCGCAGGCGGCCGCGGCCGTGGGCCAAATCCGGCTGGCGCGCGCCTATGAAGAGGTGCTGGCGCCGCATGGCATCATCACCGGACAGGTGCTTGTCACCTTGGAAGACACCGAAGACCGCCGTCGCTATCTGAACAGCCGCGCGACGATGGAGACGCTTTTGGGCTTGGGCGTGGTGCCGATTGTCAATGAAAACGACACTGTAGCTACGGATGAAATACGCTTTGGCGACAACGACCGCTTGGCCGCGCAAATTGCGGTGACGGTTGGGGCAGATCAGCTAATTTTGCTGTCTGATGTCGATGGCTTTTATTCGGCCAACCCCAAAGAAGACGCCACGGCGCAGCGGTTTGATCTGGTCGAGGCGATCACCCCGGCCATCGAAGCGATGGCGGGCGATCCGATTTCGGGCCTGTCAAAGGGCGGCATGAAGACCAAGCTTTTGGCGGCCAAAACCGCGGTTTCAGGCGGCTGTGCCATGGCGATCATGGAAGGCTTTGTGCTGCGGCCGCTGAAAGCTTTGATCGAGGGCGCGCCAAAGACCTGGTTTGTGGCGCAAAGTGACCCGCAGCAGGCGCGCAAGCGTTGGATCAATGCGATGAAACCACGCGGCGAGCTGCATCTGGACGCGGGGGCGGTGACGGCCTTGCTGGCCGGAAAATCGCTGTTGCCGGCGGGGGTCGCCAAGGTTTCAGGCAGCTTTGGCCGTGGTGATCCGGTGGCAATGCTTACCCCTGCGGGGGATGTTTTGGGCAAGGGGCTGGTGCGCTATACCGCCGTGGAGGCCAAGCTGATTGCCGGTCACCGCTCGGGCGATATTGAGGCGATTTTGGGCTATCAGGGCCGGGCGGCTTTGGTGCACCGCGATGATCTGGTGATCTGATCCTGCGGCAGCCGGGGCGCTGCCCCGGACCCCGGGATATTTAAGGACAGATGAAAGGGCCGCAGATGATGGATGAGATGCGTGAGATTGGCCGAAAGGCCAAGGCGGCGGCTGCGGAGTTGGCCTATGCGGGGTCCGAGCGCAAATATGCGGCGCTGATCTGCGCGGCCGATGCGGTGTGGCAGCGCCGGCAAGAGATTTTGGACGCCAATGGGTTGGACATGGCCTATGGCACGGCCAAGGGTTTGAATGCGGCGATGCTGGATCGCTTGCTTTTGAATGAGGACCGCATTCGCAGCATTGTTGACGGTTTGCGCGCGGTGGCAGAGCAGACCGATCCGGTGGGGCGGGTTCTGGCGGAATGGGATCGGCCGAATGGTTTGCATATTCAACGGGTTGCAACGCCTTTGGGGGTTGTTGGGGTGATTTATGAGAGCCGGCCGAATGTGACGGCTGACGCGGGTGCGCTATGTTTGAAGGCGGGCAATGCGGTGATTTTGCGCGGTGGGTCGGAAAGCTTTCATTCGTCGACTGCGATTCATGCCTGCATGGTGCAGGGCTTGCGGCAGGCCGGTCTGCCAGAGGCGGCGATCCAGCTTATTCCGACGCGAGATCGGGCCATGGTCACCGCAATGTTGCAGGCGGTGGAGTTTATTGATGTGATCGTGCCGCGTGGCGGTAAGGGGCTGGTGGGGCTGGTGCAGCGCGAGGCGCGGGTGCCGGTTTTTGCGCATTTGGAGGGCATTTGCCACATCTATGTCGACAAGGCGGCTGATCTGGAAAAGGCGCGGGCGGTGGTGCTGAATTCGAAAACCCGTCGGACGGGGATTTGTGGCTCGGCGGAATGTCTGCTGATCGATTGGAAGTTTTACACCGAACATGGGCCGGTGTTGATCGAGGATCTGCTGCGCGCAGGCGTCGAGGTGCGCACAGAAGGCGAATTGTTGAAGGTGGCGGGCACGACGCCGGCCACCCCCGATGATTTTGGCCGCGAGTTTCTGGATATGATCATTGCGGCCAAGCTGGTTGACGGGGTTGACGCTGCGATCGCGCATATCAAGCGCTATGGCTCCAACCACACCGAAAGCATTCTGACCGAAGATGACACAACTGCCGCGCGCTTTTTCGAGCGGTTGGATTCGGCAATTCTGATGCGCAACGCTTCGACCCAATTTGCCGATGGCGGCGAATTTGGCATGGGCGGTGAGATTGGCATTGCCACCGGCAAGATGCATGCGCGCGGTCCGGTTGGGGCGGAGCAATTGACCAGCTTTAAATATCTGGTCACCGGCAATGGCACGATCAGAAGCTGACTGCGATTTCGGCGACGCCGATCTCGAGGCTGAGGCGGCGATGCTGGCGGGTGAGTTCCTCGGGCACCAGTGCGAATTGCACCTGTGCGGGGCCAATCTCGACCACGGCTTTCGGGTTTTGCAAGCGCTGCCAAAGTGCGGCATCCGCGCGCAGTTTTGCCGAAGTTGCCGTCAGGCTCCACCGCGTCTCGCTGCGATTGACGCTGATCTTACCGCCAAAGGGCATGGCGGTTTCAAGGCAGAGGATCAGCAAGAACACAAGTTTGACGTCGCGCCGCGCAATATCGTTCGGGCTATCCCACTCGATCTGGACGCGGCTGCCATGCGAGATGTCAGACAGCACGGCCGCAACCTCGAGCCGCCCGATGCGCTGATCTTGGCCGCTTGCGCCAAAAGCGATGCGAAAAAATCGGATGCGGGCATTGGCATGGGCGACGCTTTCCGAGATCAGCATCATTTCGGGGCCAGTGATCGAGCCTGCCATCGAAATCAATTCGACACCATTGCCGATCGCCCCAATCGGACTGATAAGATCATGACAAATACGCGAGCCGACGAGGGCAGCAATATCGAGTTTATCGGTCATGGCGGTGTCCTTTGAAACGGGTAGGGGAGGGGTGTGGCAATGAGCAATCTTTTAGAACCAGGTATGATGGTGCGTCATCCGCAGCAGCCCGATTGGGGTTTGGGGCAGGTGCAATCTAGCATTGGAAACCGGGTTACGGTGAATTTTGAACATGCGGGCAAGGTTGTCATTGATCTGCGCCAGATTGCTTTGCAGCCCGACTTCTCTCACTAAGCCGATTGGTGGTTAACCCGAGGTTAACGTAGCCGCCTGATCTCTGTGATATTCTTGCAAAAGCGTCGCTTGCTGCCTAAGAGGGGGGCGTCGCATCGGATTTTACCGAAAGAGTATAGATGACTGCCGACGAAATACCTTTTCTTGTCAGGTTGGCGCGCGATTCGCGCGATTTGGCGGCGGCACAGCGGCTGCGCTATCGGGTGTTTGTGCAAGAGCTGGGCGGATCTGGGCCTTTGGTCGATCACGCGGCAGGTCTCGAGCGCGACGAGTTTGACCCTTATTTTGACCATCTTTTGTTGATTGATGAGGCCCGCGAGGCGCGTGGCGACGATTATGTCGTTGGCGTCTACCGGCTTTTGCCCTCGGATCGCTTGGCGCAGACGGGGCGGTTTTATTCCGAGGGCGAATATGACCTCAGCGCGCTGAAGGCGAGCGGGCGGCGGTTGTTGGAATTGGGGCGGTCTTGCGTGCATCCAGACTATCGCGGCGGCACGGCGATGTTGCATTTGTGGAATGCGCTGGCCGATTATGTGCTGGAGCGCGAGATCGAGATCCTGTTTGGCGTGGCCTCATTTCATGGCACCGATGTGCAGGCGCTGGCCCAGCCTTTGGCGTTTTTGCATCACAACCATCTGGCGCCCGCGGCCTTGCGGGTGCGGGTGCAACCGGGCCAAGCGCAGCGGATGGATCTGCTGCCCCCAGATCAAATTGACCGCCGTGCTGCGATGTTGGGCACGCCGGCGCTGATCAAGGCCTATCTGCGTTTGGGCGGCTTTGTGGGCGAAGGCGCCTGGCTTGATCATGCGTTTAACACCACCGATGTTTGTCTGGTGATGGACACGAAAAAGATGAGCGCCAAGCATCGCGCCTTTTACCTGCGCAAATCGGGGCATGAGGCATGAGCGATTGGCGCGAGGTTCCGATTCAATCCCCGCGCTTTGGGCCGCTGAATTGGCTGGTGGCGACCTTGCGCGGGTTGGTTCTGGGGGCGGTGACCTTTGGCGGCTTGGCGGTTTTGCTGGCGCTGCGGCTGATCGAGCGGCCGCTGTTTGGCTTGGCGCGGCCTTGGACGCCCTTTATCACCCAAGCCGTCTGTCGGGCGGCCTTTCCGATTTTGGGGCTGCCGGTGCAGGTGCGCGGCAAGGCCATGGCGCATCGCGGCGCGGTGGTGGCCAATCATGCGTCTTGGCTGGACATTTTCGCGCTGAACGCGGTGCAGCGGGTCTATTTTGTCTCGAAATCCGAGGTGGCGGATTGGGCGCTGATCGGCTGGTTGGCGCGGGCGACTGGCACGGTGTTTATCGCGCGCAAGGGCACCGAGGCCAAACGTCAGCAGGCGATTTTCGAGGCGCGGCTGCGGGCCAATCACCGGCTGTTGTTTTTCCCCGAAGGCACCAGCACCGACGCGCTGCGGGTTTTGCCGTTTAAATCGACGCAGTTTGCGGCGTTTTACAGCCACGGGCTTGATCATATTTTGCAGATTCAGCCCGTAAGCGTGATCTATCATGCGCCCAAGGGCCAAGATCGGCGCTATTACGGCTGGTGGGGCGAGATGGCATTTGCGCCGCATTTGCTGCACACGCTGGCCACCTTGCGGCAGGGGCGGGTCGAGATCGTGTTTCACCCGCCAGTGCCGGTTGACAGTTTTGCCAGCCGCAAAGAGCTGGCAGCGCATTGCGAGGCGGTGATCCGCGCGGGCCATGCGCAGGCCTTGGCGCGGGCCGCAGCTTAGGCCGCAAAGACGCCGGTGCCGCTTGCGCGCAGGCCGGCAGCCTCGCGCATCAAAAACAGCGCGCTGATGCCGGTGGCCTTGGCAAAGGCCAGCCCGTCAGCCTCGCCCATCACCATCAGCGCGGTCGCCATCGCATCGGCTTGCAGGCAGCGCGGCGCCAGAACGCTGACCGAAGCGGGGCCATCCAGCAGCGGGGCCGCGCGCTGCGGGTCCATCGTATGCGACAGCCGCTTGCCCTTTATCGTCAGAAAATGCCGGTAATCGCCCGAACTTGCGACCGCCCCAGCGTCAAGGGCGATGATCGACTGTGCGGCGCGATCGGGGCTATCGGGCCGCTCGATCGCCACGGGCCAAGGCGTGCCATTGGCCTGCGCGCCAAGCGCGCGCAGCTCGCCGTCGATGGCGCAAAGCGCGTGATCGATGCCAAAGCTTTGCACCACCTCGGCCAGTCGATCAACGCCGTAGCCCTTGGCGATGCCCGCCAGATCCAGCCAAAGATCGGCGATCTTGCGCGCGCAGCCTGCGGCAAGGTCAAGCTCCAGCGCGACGCTCGCTTGAATATGCGGGGCGGCACTTGCGGCTTGCAAAGCATCGAGGTTGATCGGTGCCGCGTTAAAGCCCCAAGCGCGCACGGCGGCACCGACGTTCATCTCAAAGGCCCCGCCGGTGGCGCGGCTGATCGATAGACCTTCGGTCAGCACGCAAAGCAAATGCGCAGGCAGCGGGTGCCAGACACCGACTTCGGCGGCGTTAAAGCGCATCAGATCGCTGGTCTCGGACCAGTTTGACATCTGGTGGTCGATCTCTTCGACCGCCGCTTGCAAGGCCGCGTGCAGCGCGGGCGGCGGCGTGCCGTCGATCTGCACCGACCAGAGCGTGCCCATGGTTTTGCCTTGCAGCAGGCTGCGTTCAGTAGACATCTTCTGCATAGCGCCCCTCTGATTTCAGGTTGGCGGCGGTCAGGCCAAGCGGGGCCAAAACCTCGGTCAGCGCTTGTTGCACGCCTGTCGCCATATCGCGGCCGCCACAGACCATGATGCGCGCGCCAAGCTGGATCAGCTCGCGCAGGGCCTCGCCGTCTTGGCGCAGCGCGTCTTGCACATAGTGCCGCTTGCCGCTGCGCGAAAAGGCGGTGGTCAGGCCGGCGAGTTGGCCGTTTTCGGACCATTCCGCCAATTCTTGACCGTAGAACAGATCGGTGTCGGGGTGGCGCGCGCCGAACCACAGATGCAGCGGGCGGCGGTTGCCTTGGCTGCGGATAAATCCAGCCAAAGGACCAATGCCGGTGCCCGCGCCAATCAGGATCAGCGGCGTGGTGCCCCGGTCTGGGTGGAAATCGGGGTTGGGGCGCAGGAAGGCCTGCACGCTGTCGCCCGGTTGCAGCGCCATCAACTGACCCGAGCACAGACCACCCGGATGTTTGCGCGCCACAATCTCGACAAAGCCATTGGCGCTGGCCGAGGCCAAGGAATAATAGCGCGGAATGCGCGCGCCTTGCGGCACGATGCCCAGCAGATCACCGGCTTGAAACCGCATGCCGCGCCCGATCAGCCGCGCCCAAAGGCTGGTTTTGGGCAAAGCAAAGCGCAGAATGGCGGCAGGGGCCTGCACGGCCTCGCCATAATCGCGGCGCGACAGCAGCGACAGTGCTTGGGCTTTCGGCGCGCTGGGCTGGTGGTGCAATTCCAGCGCCAGCCCGATCTTTGCGCCAAAGGCCTGCCCCCAACGCGCGAATTCTTGTGGCGAGCCGCGGTCGATGCGCTGTTCGGGCAGGATCAGATCCCAACCCTTGGCGCGGGCTGCGGTCTCGAAGCTGGTGGCAAAACCGCAGAAGTCTGGAAAGCTGCTGTCGCCAAAGCCCAGCACGGTCATCGGCACGCTTGGGCTTGCCTCTGCCAGCCGCTCGAGCGCGCGCTTGGCCGAGGATGGCGCTGTGCCTTCGCCCCAGGTGGCGGTCATCACCACGATCCGTTCGGCATGGCGATAACGCTCGGGCGCAAAGCTGTTCAGCGCCGCCATATGCACCGATTGCCCTGCCGCCTGCAGGTTTTTCGCAAGCGTGGTGGCAAAGCCCCAGGTGCTGCCGCCTTCACTGCCGACAAGGATCAGCGTTTGCGCCTTTGAGGCCGCAGCCATGCCGCGCAGGGCTGGTCGCCCGCGACGGGCCTTGGCCCAAGACAGCGCCCCCGTGATCGCCAAGGCCGGAATGGACAGCGCCATCAGCCCCAGCAAAAGCCCCCAGATCGCCGCACCTTGGCCGGTATGCAACAGATAAATCCACTCGCCCACCTGTGCCCAGGGGCCATTGTCTGACCAAGCCAGCATCGCGCCGGTGCCTTGGTCCAGATAGCCCATGCCGCGGTCGGTGGTCAGGGTAAAGACATCCGTCGCATCGCCTGCCGCCGGAAAGGTCAGATCGCGCAGCTGCGAGACGGGAAGGCTTTGTAAGCCTGCCATCTGCGCCACATCAAAGCCGGTCTGGCCGCTGGTTTGCGACGGAAAGGACGCATAGGCGCTGTCATCGGGCAAAAGGCTGAAGGTCGAGGCCGTCATCCAAAGTGCGGTCACTGCGGAAATCACCAAGAATGGCACGGCCAAGCGCGCCATCTCGCTGTGAATGCGCCCCTCCCATGGGCCGCGCAGCCGCGCAAACCAGCGCCGCCAGCCGCCCACTCGCCGCGACACCAGCAAGGCTCCCGAAAGCGCCAGCACCAGCATCGACAGCGCGGCCACGGCCGTCACCATCCGGCCATTGTCGTTCAAGAACAACGACCGATGCAGGTTTATCAGCCATTGCTCCAGCCGATTTGGGTCGGTGGAGCCTGCATCCTTGCCGGTGGCAGGGTCCACAACTGCCGAGGCTGCGGTGTTGCCGTCAAACCACCAAGCGGTGATCTTGCCGGTTGGCGCGCGCTTGATCTGCTCGACGCTTGGGTGCTGCGCCTGAACCATCGCCGCAAGCTCGGCCACGTTTTGCTGGGCCGAGGCTTGGCTGGTGGTGACGGTTTCCAAGGCCGGAAAGACTGACAATGCTGTGCCTGTGACGGCAAGAAGGATCAGGAAGGCAGCGGCGATCAGGCCGGGCCAGCGGTGAAGCGAGCGGATCATGGGGAACCTTTTAGGCTTAGAAGCTATAGGTGAAATCGGCGATGTAGCGGCTGCCTTGCACGGGTTTGCCAGCGCCTTTGCTCGTCAGCGGCACCGCAATTTCACTGGGGCTTTCGCGCATGTCTTCGGCAGCGGCGTCGATGTGCAAGGTATAGCCTGCATCAAACAAGGCATCCGAGATATCCAGCGACAGATAGCCGCCCTGGCCCGAGCCAATGCTGGCGCCGGTGATGCCTGCCACCTCGGCAGGGTTGCCGCCGGTCATACGCGCCCAATCGCTGAGGTGGCGGTAATACTTCGCCTTGCCGCCCGCCATCCACAGGCTGCCGGCATAGGCGCCATTTGCATCGGTCAGGTAATAGGCAAGATAGGCGCCATTGCCGCCGTATTGCGTCAGATTGGTCGCCAGTGTCACTGTCTTGGCCTGCGCAATCGCTGGCGTGATCAGCGCGGTGGTGATGGCGAGGGCGGAGAGGATGGATTTCATCTGCATGGTATGTCCTTTTATGCATCAGTTTGCGCCAAGGCGCTTGAGAAGGGGGGCAGCGTTAGATCACTTGTCTTTGTGGTCTTCATGCTCTTCGTGTTCATTTTCTTTGTAGCTGCGGGCAATGATTGCCAGCGTGCCGGGATGAAGTTTGACATCCAGCTTTTTGCCATTGGCATCAGTCCCGGTGACCTCATAACAGCCGTCGTCAATCTTGATCCGTCGCACGGTCCAGCCATTGTCAGCTGCCAGACGCGCCACAGCTTCGCGCGGCTGCCAATTTTTCATGGCCACCGCGCAGCGGTCTTCGGCTTGGGCCGTGGTGGCGGCCAGCAGGGCTGTCAGGGTCAAAAGCGAGATGGTTCTTTTCATCAGCGGCACTCCGGCGCAGGGTATCTTCAGGGGGTGTTCTGGGGCATGAAGCTGACAGCTTGCTGAAGCGAATGAAAAACCTGCTTCAGGATCGCGTCAGCTTGGCCGGTTAGGGCAGGCCTAAGCCAAAGCAAGAAAAGGTAAGCGATGCGCATTCTGCTAATCGAAGACGACAAAGTGATTGGCACGGCTGTGCGCGAGCAGATCGAGGCAGACGGCCATTCGGTGGATTGGGCGCAGCGGTTGGATGCGGCAGGCGATGCGCTGGGCGGGGCGAAGTTTGACCTTGTGCTGCTGGATCTGATGCTGCCCGATGGGCGCGGCATTGGTTTTCTGAAAAGCCTGCGCGCGCGCGGCAGCACGGTTCCGGTGATTATTCTGACCGCGCTGGATCAAATCTCGGACCGGATCGAGGGGCTGAACGCGGGCGCTGATGACTATCTGGTCAAACCCTTTGATCTGGCAGAGCTTTCAGCCCGCATCGGATCGGTTGCGCGGCGCTATTCAGGCAATCCCAATCCGGTTTTACTGCTGCAAGGTTTGGCGATTGATCTGGCCGCGCGCACCGTGCAGCGCGGTGGCAAGCCAATTGCGCTGACTGCGCGCGAATGGGTGTTGTTCGAGGCGTTTTTGCAAAATCCAAACCAGCTTTTGTCAAAGGCGCAGCTGGAAGAGCGGCTGTATTCCTTTGACACCGAGATTGAGAGCAACACCATCGAGGTGCATATCAGCCGTCTGCGTAAAAAGCTGGGGGCCAGCGTGCTGTTGACCGAGCGCGGCATGGGCTATCGTTTGGGCCAGCCATGAGCGGGCCTGCCTCGATTCGGTTTCGCACCGCTGTTGCCCTGTCGATGGTGGTCACACTGCTTTGGCTGGCGGCCGCAACTGCGACCTCGCGGTTGCTGATGCACGAAATGGCGCAGGTGTTTGATTCGGCGCTGCAAGAAACCGGCCAGCGGATTTTGCAGCTTGCGGTGATAGATGTGCTATCGCGTGAGGAAGAGGGCGTCACCCAGCATGTCACCGCCCTTGATACGCATGAGGAATATTTCACCTATCTGGTGCGAGATGCCCAAGGCAGGGTTTTGCTCAGTTCGCATAACGCCGCGCCCGACAACTTTCCGCGCTTTGCGGGCGCTGGGTTTTATCAGACCGCCGATTTCCGCTTTTATCAACAAATGGCGGTGCAAGGCACGGTGATCTTGACGATTGCCGAGCCGCTGCTGCATCGCCAAGCTGTGGCGCGCGATCTGGTCTTGGGGCTGGCACTGCCGTTGGTTGCTGTTATTCCTCTAAGTCTCTTGGGTATTTTCTCGGCTTTGGGCTTTGGGCTGCGGCCTTTGGGGCAGTTGCGGCAGCAATTGGCGCGGCGAGATGCCAATGAGCTGGCGCCTTTGGCCACGCAAGCCCTGCCCAGTGAGTTGCGCCCGATTGCCGGGGCGGTGAATCAGTTGTTTGTGCGCTTGGGCAAGGCCTTTGACGCCGAACGCAGTTTTGCCGCCAATGCCGCGCATGAATTGCGCACGCCTTTGGCCGGAGCAGTGGTGCAGTTGCAACGCTTGCGCCAACAGACGCGCGAGCCCGAGACCGCGCGGCGGGCCGATGAGATCGAGCTTACGTTGAAACGCCTGACGCGGCTGTCAGAGCGGTTGGTGCAGCTGTCACGCGCCGAGGGTGCGCGCTTGCTGACCGATACGCCGCAAGATCTGTCGGTGGTCCTGCGGCTGGTGTTGCAGGATTTCGACCGTGGCCCAGATGCAGGGCGCGCGCAGCTGACTTTGCCGCAAGCGCCGGTCTTGTCGCAAGTTGATCCTGATGCGGTGGCGATTGTGGCGCGCAATCTGATCGAAAACGCGCTGCGCCACGGGGACGGCGGCAGCGTGCGTGTGGCCTTGTCGAGCCAAGGCGAGTTAAGTGTGGAAAATGACTGTGCAACGGTGTCACCACAAGAGCTGGCCGCGCTTTCGGGCAGATTTGTGCGCGGCATTGGCAGCGGCGAGGGCAGCGGGCTGGGGCTTGCGATTGTCGAGACCATCGCCGACCGCATTGGCACGCCCTTGCAGCTCAGCTCGCCCATCCTGGGGCAGCAAGGCGGATTTCGCGCGGCGCTTTATCTGGGGCGCCGCGCGTAAAGCCTAGCCCAAAGGCGCAAGCAGGGCTTTCAGGGCTGCCAGCGGGTCTGGCGTGGACCAGATCTCTTCGCCAATGCCGAAAAAGTCGGTGACGGGGGCAAATTTTTCGACCAAGGCCACATTCAGCGCGCCTTCGGCGATCGAGGGCACCTCGATGACTTGGCTCCACCATTCCAGCAGATCGAAATCGACCTGCGCGCCATTGCCCAAGGGCGTCGCGCCAATCGGGCCAAAGGCGACGTAATCGGCACCGGCTTCGCCTGCGCTCATGCCCTCGTGTCGCGTCACACCGCAATAGCTGCCGATGATCGCATCATTGCCCAGTTCTTTGCGCACATAGCGGACCTGGCGCGCGCCATCGGTCAGATGCACGCCGTCAAGCCCAAGCCGCTGCACCATCAGCAGATGGTTTTCGATCACAATCGCCACATCGCGGGCATGGGCGACCATGCGGCAGGCATCGGCGGCGCGGCTGATCAGGTCTTCATCCTTGCCCGCAAGCGCCAGACGCACGCAGGCCACATCCACACCATCCAGCACAGCAGCCAGTTGGTCGGGAAAGATTTCCAGATCGAACACCGGAGGGGTGATCAGGGTGATTTGCGGGCGGTCTTGGTCTGCCATCGGTCTGTCCTGCGTTTGGTTCAGCCCTTCTAGCGCAGCCTTGCTGCTTTGGCTATGGCCGCAAAACTTGTGCTAAGACGGGGGCTCGCGTATCAGGCGGCAAGAAGTGACCAGAGGTTTGCCATGATCCCGCCAGCATTTATCCTTGTGCGCCCGCAGATGGGCGAGAATATCGGTGCGGCGGCGCGGGCGATGCTGAACTTTGGGCTAGAGCGGATGCGGATTGTCGATCCGCGCGATGGCTGGCCCAATCCGGCCGCCGTGGCCTTGGCCAGTGGCGCTGGGCGGGTTTTGGATGCCGCAGGGGTTTACGCCTCGGTGCAAACCGCGATTGCCGATTGCGATTTTGTCTTTGCCACCACCGCGCGCGGGCGTGAATTGACCAAGCCGATCTATTCTCCCGAAGCGGCAATGGCGCATGCGCGGGCTTTGACGGCGGCGGGCAAAAAGGTGGGCGTGCTGTTTGGCCCCGAACGTGCTGGGCTGGAAAACGACGATGTGGTGCAGGCCAATGCGATTGTGACGGTGCCGGTGAACCCGGATTTCGCCTCGTTGAACCTTGCGCAATGTGTGTTGCTGATGGGCTATGAATGGCGCCGTCAGACCGAAGTTGTGCCCGCCATCGTGCAGGAAATGGCGCGCACCGAATTTGCCAGCGCGGTCGAGGTGGAAAAGCTGGGCGATCATTTTGAAGAACGCCTAGAGGCTGCGGGCTTTTTCTTTCCGCAGGCCAAGGTGGCGGGGATGAAAGCCTCGTTGCGCAATATGTGGTCGCGGCTGGGCCTGACCCGCGCCGAGGTGCAGACCTTTCACGGCATGTTGCGCCAGATCGCCTTTCGTCTGCGCGAGCAAGACAAGGACTAGCGCTTTGATCTTGGCAAACCCGCGCGATTTCGCATGACGTAAGGTCAGCTGTCTGCCAGTATGTTAGCGTAAACATCAGCGGAGCAGGCCATGAGCAGTCCAGACATCCTTATCATTGGTTCTGGCATGGGCGGTGCGACGCTGGCGGCAGCTCTTGCGCCTTCGGGACGCAAGATCACCATTCTGGAACGTGGCGAGACCTTGCAAGATTGCCCCGAGGCGCGCGATCCAAAGGCGGTGTTCACCGGATTTTTCAACCCCAAGGAAAGCTGGCAAGACGCCGCTGGCGGCAGCTTTCAGCCCAACAATTATTATCACCCCGGCGGCAATTCGAAATTCTATGGCGCGGTGCTGATGCGCTATCGCGCGCAAGATTTCAGCCCGCTGCGCCATATGGGTGGCACAGCGCCGGGCTGGCCGATAACCTATGACGCGTTCGAGCCGGATTATCAGGCTGCCGAAGAGATGTATCAAGTGCGCGGCGCCTTGGGCCAAGACCCGACCGAACCTGCGCATTCAGGCGATTACGCCTTTGGCCCGGTGCCGCACGAGCCTGACATGCTGGATCTGTGCCGCCGCTTGCAGGCGCAGGGGCTGCACCCTTCGGCGCTGCCCTTGGGGGTGGATATTGACCTGTGGCTGAAGGGCGGCGCGCAGACCTTTGACGGCTTTCCCAACACCCGTGGCGGCAAGATGGATGCCGAAAGCATTGGGCTGGCCCAAGCCTTGCGGCATCCGAATGTGACGCTGCTGACTGGGGCAAAGGTGACGCGGTTGCTGACCGAAGGCCGGCAGGTGACGGGCGTTGCCTTCGAGAAAGACGGCGTGGCGCAGGTGATCTCGGCCGCCTTGGTCTGCCTTTGTGCGGGGGCGGTGAAATCGGCGACTTTGCTGCTGGCATCAGGGGGGGCGCTGCATCCCGAGGGTTTGGCCAATAGCTCGGATCAGGTCGGGCGCAACTTTATGAACCACAATATCACTGCCGTTTTGGGGGTTAGCCCGTTTCGGCGCAATCGCTCGGTCTATGAGAAAACCATTCAGTTGAACGATTGGTATCTGACCGGCGGGCCAAAGGGCGAGCCCTTGGGCAATGTGCAGATGCTGGGGCGGATCACCGGCGAGATCATGGCCGCAGAATCGGGCCTGCCGCTGTGGGTGTCACGCTGGTTGGCGGATCATTCGGTGCATCTGATGACGATGTCAGAAGATTTGCCAAACCCTGAAAGCCGGGTGTTTTTGCGCGACGGCAAGATTGTGCTGCAGTGGCAACGCTCGAATTGGCAGGCGCATTTGGCGCTGAACGCCAAGCTTGCGGCGGTGCTAAAGCGTGCAGGCTGGCCCGTGGTGCTGCAAAAAACCTTTGAAAAACGCACGCCCAGCCATCAATGCGGCACGGCCCGCATGGGGGATGATCCACGCACCAGCGTGGTTGACCCTTGGTGCCGCGCGCATGATCTGGACAATCTGCGCATTGTCGATGCCTCGGTTCTGCCGACCTCGGGGGCTGCGAACCCTTCGCTGACCGTGGCCGCGATTGCGCTGCGGGTGGCGCGGGATATTCTGGCGCGGGGCTAGGCGCGCTGTCGCAGGGCCTTGAAGCCGGCAGGGGCGCGGCCTAGAGTCTGGCGCAAGCTAGATGGGGATGGCGATGGCCAAGACGCGCGCGATTTTTGAAGAGGTTGAGGCGAAAGCCCCAGAGCCGCCAAAGGGCGGCGGCATTGACGGGCGCGGCAAGGGCGCGCGGCGTGGCATTCGGGCTTGGCTGGTGGGAATTTTCCTGCTGATCGTGGTGATGATTGCGGTTGGTGGGCTGACACGGCTGACGGATTCGGGGCTTTCGATCACTGAATGGAAGCCGGTTACCGGCGCCATCCCGCCTTTGAACGAGGCCGATTGGGCGGTGGAGTTCGCCAAATATCAGGCCAGCCCGCAATATCTTTTGATGAACAGCCACATGACGCTTGAAGCCTTCAAGGGCATTTTCTGGTGGGAATGGGGCCATCGGCAGTTGGGCCGTCTGATCGGCTTGGTCTGGGCGCTGGGCTTTGTGGGCTTTTGGGCGGCGGGCAAAATTCCGGTCGGCTGGACCGGTCGGTTGTTTGGCGTTGGCGCGCTGATTGGCGTGCAGGGCGCGCTGGGCTGGTGGATGGTGTCTTCGGGGCTGGTGGGGTCGATGATCTCGGTTGCCTCTTACCGTTTGGCGACGCATCTGGGCATGGCCTTTGTTATTCTGGGGCTGGTGGCTTGGTATGCGCTGTTGCTGGGGCGCAGCGAGGCCGAGCTGTTGCAGGCGCGCCGTGCAGGGTCGCGCAAGCTGTTTGGCATGACCACGGGGCTGATGCATTTTGCGTTTTTGCAGATCGTGCTGGGCGCCTTGGTGGCCGGGATTGACGCAGGGCGCTATTTCCCAACCTGGCCCGATATGAACGGGCAGTTCTTTCCGGCGGATGCGTTTTATCTGCCCGATGGCGGCGCGGTGTGGCAGGCGTTTTTTGAAAATGCCGGGCTGGTGCAGTTTATGCACCGGATGGCGGGTTATCTGTTGGTGATTTATGGCTTTGTGGTCTGGCTGCGGGCGCGCAAGGCCAGCCAGCCTTCGACGCGGATGGCCTATCATCTGGTCGTGCTGATGTTGCTGGCCCAGATGACCCTTGGCATCTACACCGCGCTGTCGGCGGCACAGGTGCATCTGGCGATCACGCATCAGATTGGTGCGGTTCTGCTCTGGGTTTTGATCCTGCGCGCAAGGCATTTGGCGGCCTATCCGCTGGCTGGATCTATCAGAAAGGGCACCGCATGACCAATAACACCGCCTTTGCCGAGCTGATGGCGCATCAGCGTCAGACCGAAGCCTTGGGCAAGATTGCCGAGCGTTTGGGCTGGGATCAGGAAACCATGATGCCCGAAGCCGCAGCTGAACAGCGCGGCGAAGAGCTGGCCGCGATCGAAGGCGTGCTGCATGCGCGGCGCACCGACCCGCGGCTGGCAGATTGGCTTGACGCCGCCCAAGCGCCCGATGCGGCGGGGGCTGCGATCTTGCGCGAGCTGGCGCGCAGCTATGCGCGTTCGGTGAAAATTCCTGCCGATTTGGCGCAAGAGCTGGCGCGCGTGACCTCGGTGGCGCAAGGCGTTTGGGCCAAGGCGCGGGCGGCGGATCGGGTGGCCGATTTCGCGCCGACCTTGGCGCGGGTGATTGATCTGCGCCGGCAAGAAGCGGCCTGTTTGGCGCAGGGCGGCGATCTTTATGACGCATTGCTGGATGACTACGAACCCGAAGCCACCGCGCAAAGCATCGGCGCGATGTTTGACCGGATGCGGCCAAGGCTGGTGGCGCTGCGCGAGGCGGTTTTGGGCGCAGATACGCCCAAGGCGTTGCAGGGCAGCTTTGCCAAGGACGGCCAGCTTGCGCTTGCGCGCGAGGCCGCGACGGCCTTTGGCTATGACTGGAGCCGCGGGCGGCTTGATCTGGCGGTGCATCCTTTCAGCTCGGGCGGCGGCAATGACAGCCGGATCACCACGCGGGTGGTCGAGGCGGACCCGTTCAACTGTCTTTATTCGACCATCCACGAGGTCGGCCATTCCAGTTACGAGCTGAACATCGACCCCGCCTACGGCATGACGCCGCTGGGGCACGGGGTGTCGATGGGCGTGCATGAAAGCCAAAGCCGGATCTACGAAAATCAGATCGGGCGCTCGGCTGGCTTTACCGATTGGCTTTATCACCGCATGGTGGCGCAGTTTGGCCCGCTGAACGTCGAAGGGCCCGAGGCGTTTTACGCCGCCGTGAACCAAGTGCGCGCAGGCTATATCCGCACCGAAGCCGACGAGGTGCATTACAACCTGCACATCATGATGCGCTTTGATCTGGAACGCGCGCTGATTGCGGGCGATCTGGGCGTCGCCGATCTGGAAGCCGCTTGGAACGACCGCTTTTTGGCCGATTTCGGTGTGGCGGTGGATCGGCCCTCGCATGGGGTGTTGCAAGATGTGCATTGGTCGGTGGGGCTGTTTGGCTATTTCCCGACCTATACGCTGGGCAATGTCTATGCGGGCTGTCTGCATCAGGCGATGCGGGCGCAGGTTGCGGGCTTGGACGCAGCCTTTGCGCGCGGCGATACCAGCGGTGCAGTGGGCTGGCTGAAAGAGCGGGTGCAACAGCACGGCGGTCTGCGCAAACCGCGTGACACCATCGAAATGGCCTGCGGCTTTGCCCCCACGGAAGCGCCGCTGCTGGACTATCTGGAGGCCAAGTTCAAAGCGCTGTACCGGCTTTGAGCGAAAGCCGGGTTGCGCGGGCGGTTTGGCTGCTGGCGCTGGGCCAAACCCTGATCTACGCCGGCGTTTACTATGCCTTTCCGGCGCTTTTGCCGGATTTGACCGCGGGCACCGGCTGGAGCGTGGCCGAATTGGCGCTGGGCCCAACGGTTGGCTTTTTGGTGATGGCGCTGCTGACGCCTTTGGCTGGCGCTTGGGTTGATAGGGGTTGGGGCGGCGAGATGCTGGGCTTTGCGCCGGTTGTCGCGGCTTTGGGCCTGCTGGCTTTGGGCTTTGCTGGCAGCCCGCTGGTCTGGGTGCTGATCTGGGCCGTGATCGGTGTGGCGCAGGCCTGCTGCCTTTATGAAAGCTGCTTTTCCTTTCTAACGCGGCGGCTGGGTCTTGGCGCGCGCGCCGCGATCACTAAAGTGACCTTGGTTGCGGGGTTTTCCGGCACTTTGGCCTTTCCGCTGGGCCATTGGCTGGGCGGTGTCTTGGGCGGGCAGGGGGCCTTGATGGCCTTTGCCGTGCTGGTGCTGATTGGCGGGGGCGTCAACATGCTGGCGGTGCGCGATCTGCGCCGGTTGGAACGTGCCGAGGATCTGCGCCCCGAACCGGATTCAGGCGCGCTGGGGCTGGCGATGCGCCGGCCTGCGTTTTGGGCGCTTGCGGTGCTGTTTGGGCTGGTTTGGCTGAACCATGGCATCTTGCTGACCTATGTTCTGATGCTGTTTGAAGATCGGGGGGCCTCGGGCGGGCTTGCGACTTTGGCGGCGGCAAGCATTGGGCCTGCGCAGGTCTTGGGGCGCTTGGCGCTGCTGCTGCAAGGCGCGCGCCTTAGCAATGCGTGGGCGACGGTTTTGTCTTTGCTGGCGATCTTTGCGGCAAGTCTGGCGCTGATCAGCGCGGGCGTCTTGCCCGGTTTGATCTTTGTTTTCGCGGCGATGCAGGGGGCGGGGGCAGGGTTGTTGTCAATTTTGCGGCCGGTCTTGGTGGCCGATATTCTGGGACGGCGCGGCTTTGGTGCGGTTTCAGGGGCGACATCGGTGGCGCCTATCCTTGCTTCGGCGGCAGCGCCTTCGGTCGGGGCGGCGCTGTTGCAGCTGGGCGGGCCTGCGGTGGTGCTGGGAAGTTGTCTTGGGCTGGCAGTCTTGGCGCTGGGCTTGGGCTTTGGTTTGATGCGAGGATCGGCAAGGGGGGCAGGGGCATGAGCCCATTAAAGATGACGGTGGCCGAATTGCAGGCGTTTTTGCACAGCGATATGCCGCAGATGGCGGATGATTTTTGGGTCGAGCGGTCGGATCAAGCCGGGCTATGTCTGCGGCTGCGGGTCAGCGAGCGGCACTTGCGGCCGGGGGCCACGGTTTCGGGGCCTGCGATGTTTGGGCTGGCCGATGTGGCGATGTATCTGGCGATCTTGGCGCGGATCGGGCCGGTGGCCTTGGCGGTGACCACCAATTGCAGCATCGATTTCATGCGCAAACCGCGTGCAGGCTGCGATCTGCTGGCCGAAGCGCGGATCTTGAAGCTGGGGCGCAGCTTGGCGGTGGGGGATGTGATGCTTTATTCCGAAGGACAAGCCGAACCCGTCGCGCGGGCGGGTTTGACCTATTCAATCCCGCCTGTCGGCTAAGGCGCCTCTGCGCCCGAAAAGTTACGCGTTGGGCTTTGAAAACCGGCCTTCGATATGCGCGCCGCTTTCGATCACCAGCGTCGAATAGCTGACATCGGCGGCCACTTGCGCCGAGGCGCGCAGAGTAAAGCTGTTGGCATCAACGCGGCCGTCAAGCTTGCCCTTCACTTCGATGCTGTCAGCTGCCACTTGGCCTTGCACACGGCCCTCGGTGCCGATGGTCAGGGTATGGGCGGCAATCGTGCCTTCCACCTCGCCCTGCACTTCGATGCTGCCCAAGCAGGTTACGTCGCCCACGATTTTGAGGTCGGGCGAAAAAACCGAGCGGTTGTTGCTGGCCGCCGAGCCGCTTGCGGGACGTTGTGGTGCGGCCGTTGGGTCGGCGGTTTTCGAGAACATGCGATTATCCTTAGAGGCAGTGTCTGACGCTCTGATAAGGACCGAAGGCGGCGGGCGGGTCAAGCCTTGGCATGCATGCGGGGTCGCTTATGGGCGAATGTGGTCGCAGCTTGGCTGACATTTGCCGAAGGATTTGATCTGATGCCGAAAAGAATCGACAGCAAAAGGCGGAAATCATGACAGGCAGAGCAAACGACGGATTTTTCGCACCGGTCTCGGGCTTCGATCTGCCTCGATTCGCGGGCATCCCCACCTTTATGCGCCTGCCGCATGTGTCCTTCGAGCATGACCGCTTTGGCGAGGTTGACATCGGGCTGATCGGCGCGCCTTGGGATGGCGGCACCACCAACCGCCCCGGCCCGCGCCATGGCCCACGGCAGTTGCGCGATCTGTCTACGATGATCCGCGCGATGAACGGGGCAACTTGGGTAGCGCCCTTTGATCTGTGCAACTGCGCCGATCTGGGCGATGTCGCGCCAAACCCCGCCGATCTGATGGATTCGATGGCGCGGATGGAGGCGTTTTACGACCGCGTTGTCGCTGCGGGCATTCTGCCACTGACGGGGGGCGGCGATCATCTGTGCTCGCTGCCGATTCTGCGCGCCGTGGCGAAAAAGCGCCCCGTTGGCATGATACAATTCGACAGCCATACCGATTTGAACGACATCTACTTTGGCACCAGCCGCTATAACCACGGCACCCCGTTTCGCCGCGCGGTGGAAGAGGGGCTGATCGACCCCAAACGCTATTGCCTGATTGGCATTCGCGGCACGGCTTACGGGCGCGAAGATTGGGACTTTGCCGCCGCCAACGGCATTCGCATCATTCCGATTGCCGAGTTTCATGCCCGTGGCGTGTCCGATGTGATGGCCGAGGCGCGCGAGATCGTGGGAACAGGTGACACCTATATCACTTATGACATTGATTTCGTGGACCCGACCTTTGCACCCGGCACCGGCACGCCTGAGGTTGGCGGGCCGAACTCTTGGCAGGCCTTGCAGGTGGCGCGCGAGTTGAAAGGCATCAAGATTGTCGGGGCCGATCTGGTCGAAGTCTCGCCGCCCTTTGACGCCAGCGGCGGCACGGCTTGGCTGGGCATTTCGATCATGTTTGAAATGCTCTGTGTGATGGCAGAGCGTTTGGCCGCAGATCGCGCCTAGGTGCTGCAAAAGGAGCTTGTGATGACAGAGCCAACAATCCTGACCAATGCGGTTGTGCTGACAATGGATGCCGCGCGCCCTTGGGCCGAGGCGGTGGGCTTTGCCGCAGGCCGGATTGTGGCGGTGGGCAGTCATGCCGAAGTGACCGCCGCGCTGCCCGATGCGCGGGTGATAGATGCAGGCGGGCGCAGCCTGTTGCCGGGCTTTGTCGAAAGCCATTTGCATCTGGTCTTGGGCGGTGCCGAGTTAAGCCAGCTGCAACTGGGCGGCGTTTACGGCTTTGACGCCCTGCACAAGGCCTTTGCCGATTATGCAGCCGCCTTCCCACAGCGCCCGATTCTGCTGGCGCAGGGGGCAAGCTATGAAATCTTGGGCGCGCCTGTGACCCGCGCCGATCTGGACCGCGTGCTGCCTGATCGCCCCATCGCAATGATGTCGCCCGATCATCACACGGTTTGGGCCAATACCGCCGCTCTGACCGCCGCAGGCCTGCTGCACGGGGCCAAGATGCCGCATGGCCACGAGGTGGTGATGGCGCCAGACGGGCTTGCCAGCGGCGAGCTGCGCGAGTTCGAAGCCTTTGGCCCGATTCTGGCCTTGGGCGGCGAGGCGCATTTGCAGTTGGGCATTGCCACAGGGGCGGAACCCTCGCCCTGGCCGTCCGAGGCTATGCGGGCTGCGGATCGCGACAAGGTGGCGGCAGGGCTTGCGCATTGCGCAGCGCATGGCATCACCTCGATGGTGAATATGGATGGCAACCGCTACACCTGCGAGCTGCTGCGCGACTTAGAAGCCGAAGGCCGGCTGACCGCGCGGGTCAAGGTGCCGTTCCATTTCAAACCGCATATGGATCTGGCCGAGCTGGACCGTGCCTCGGCGATGGCGGCCGAATATTGTGGTGAATGGGTCAGCAGTGGCTTTGTAAAGATGTTCATGGATGGCGTGGTCGACAGCCGCACCGCCTTTATGCTGCAGCCCTATCCTGACAGCGATATCACCGGCGCGCCGCTGTTCGATCCCGCCCGCTTTCGCGAGATCTGCACCGAAATCGACCGGCGCGGCCTGCATGGAAATCAAACCTTTAATGTAGGAAGTGCTTGGACCATTGATGATGTAGGTTTTAACTTCGCTGCAGTAAATGATGAATTAGAATGGACAGATGAAAATGGAGTTGTTGTAGCCAAAGGTACTACTGCTACTGTTAGACCAGTTACACCTGGAGTGAGACAATATGGAGTAACAACTTTAGTCAATGGTTGTAGAACAAATAATAATGATGGTACCAATTTCATCAATATAAACACAAGCTTAGCTTATGCTGGTGAAGACTATATGCCACTTGCCAGTAATTGTGGAGAAAATACCTTAAAACTAAACGCCTATGACAATACCATAACTTCAATTGATAATTATAATAAAGGAGCATGGAAAACCAACCTTTATGTAGTTCCAAATATAAGTGCAGGCG
>CAJXWJ010000049.1 GCA_913062925.1 uncultured Pseudorhodobacter sp.
CTGTCTGACACAGATTTAACCGTGATGTCAGACCTTTACCGCCGCCGTCACAGCTTTGCTGTGGGCGTTGACATGATCCACCAGGGGCAAAGCAATCAATGCGCCTATGTGCTGGCTTCGGGCTGGGCCTGCTCTTACAAGATCCTGCCCGAGGGCACGCGGCAGATTGTAAACTTTAAGGTTCCGGGCGATTTTCTGGGCCTGCGCTCGGTACTTTTCCGCAGCTCAGATCATAATGTCGAACCCATTACGCCTGTGCAGGCCTCGGAGATCAGGCAAAGCGACCTCTTGGCGGCCTTTAGCGCGACCCCGCGTCTGGCCACCGCAGTTCTTTGGGCGGCCTCGCGCGATGAGGCGATGCTGGTGGAACATCTTATAGATCTGGGCCGCCGCTCTGCCACCGAGCGGATGGCGCATTTCCTGCTCGAACTGGGTGCGCGGCTGCGCTTGGTCGGCATGGCCGACCGCAACGGCTATGCCTGCCCGCTGTCGCAATATCTGCTGGCCGATGCCTTGGGCCTAAGTGCGGTGCATGTCAACCGCGTGCTGCGCGAACTGCGCGAGCAAGGCCTTTTGACCTTTCACAAGGGCCGCGTGGTGTTTGACGATTACGACGCGCTGATCGAATTTGCCGGTTTTGATCGCGGCTATCTGGACCACGATGGACCCTTGCTGAAGTAGCGGGGCCGAAACCAGACCTCGGGTGCCAAGATCAAACGCAGGGTCACGAGGAAAAACCAAGCGCGGATCTGACAGGGCCAAGGTCTGGTAAACGTCTGGGCCGCGATGATCGGCGACCTTGGGTTCAGGCTATGCAGTCCAGGCCAAAGCTGCACTGATGCAAGTTACACAGGCTTGGTCTTAGGCTCGGGCGCCCAATGCCTGCAACCAGGCCCCTGCCCTGAAAAAGCCGTAAGCATCGGCCAGCTTTGGCACTTTGTTAAAGCACTCGAAAGACAGCTTCTGCCTAAAGCCTTGCTTCAATTTGGGTTTTCCATGCCTCGATATGTGCGGCTGCCAAATCTGCACTTTGGCGCACCAATTCCGCGACATTTTGTTGCGAGATAACTTCGGCCTCGCTTGGGCCGTGCAAAAGCGCCTCGAAATCAGCGTCATCGGCATTCCATTGGCGGATTGGAAACTGATAGAATGTGTACCGCGGATCCTTTAGCGGCACCATATCCACCGAAGACACCTGCAAGGGATTAAAAAGCCCCCGCAATGGATAAAAGATGCGTTTTGCATTGCCCAGCCAAGCCGCCATCCACGAATAGGTGCTGACCCCAATCGCAATATTCTGCGCCTGCCGCAGCGTTTGGAAATCATGTAAAACCGAGCCATTGTCGATCATCTTGGCCTTTGGAAAGGCCTTGCGCAAAGCCTTTGAATAGACATCCTCGCCCAACTCGCCGACAAAAACGGGCCGCAGGTCATTTTCCTCAAGGATCTTTTGGTAATAGGCGATCGGCAAAGGCGGATAATCCCTGTGCCGCCCCGGTACCAAGATATCCCCCAAGCGCACATGAATGACCAAATCCTTTGCGCCGGTTTTATAAAAACTCTGTTTTGGCGCTTTGAACAAAGACTGCGCATGTTTTAGCGCGGGAAAGGCGCTGATATTACAGCAAGGCGTTCTAATTTTAAGCTGTTTGAGCCGACCGGTTGCAATCAAATCATCCAGATAGGCCACATCAAACCGCTGGATATCAATCTTGGGAAAGCTGTGATGCCCGCGCGAAACTGGGGCTTCTGGGTAGCGCCACTCGGCCAGTGCGGCCCCTGAAATCGTCGTCCCCGCAAATTTTTGCGCATAACGCTCTGCCACCAAGACCTGCATCATCTGGTTTGTCATGCGCCCAACGGGACGAATTACAATATCAAGCATAGGGCTCACTTTTACCAAAAACCGTTAAATATTATGACCCGCTTTTGTCGCGAATGGTGCGCAAGGTCAAGGATTTCCGCCAAAGCCCCGCGGGCAGACGACGCTGCGGCGATTCTTTTTGCCAAACTTTGTCGCGACCCGTGACACCGCTCTCAGGCCAGTTTGGGCCAAACCTGCCAGATGGATTGCGGCAGCGCTGCGCAGCTTTTCCGTCTTGGGTTGCAGACGAACCCCATCGTTCGCCCGACTGAAAACTTTGTAAATCGGCACGCAATTCAACACCCTAGCCGCCTTAACTTTCGTCGCTAAAACAAGGCGATTTTACCGTTTTTGTTCAGAGATGACCGCCGGAAACAGCTGCGAAACCACTTGGCAAAACCGCCCTAGCAGAGGCTTGCCAAGTGTTAAGATCGCGCTATGATCCTAGGTCTAGAAAATAGAGACGCTAAGATCTCTAAGGCTAGAGACGTCGATGACTTTGGAGGGGGTCAAGATGCTGGAGCCGGTACGGTTAGACCGAAGCAAGCTTTCAATGGCTTACAGCGAAGTCGAAACCATTCGCAAAACATTGCCCAAGACCGCGCTGACCGATTTGGCAAAAGAAGTTGTCAAACGGGTTGCCAACAATTTGCGCGCGCCGATCCCGCCCGAATTGCGTCCAACCTCGGCGCAGATCGACGAGCTGTGTCAGGCCTTGTTGTCGCAAGACCCGCTTGCGGCGATTGGTTTGATCGAGCAGGCGCAGCGCAAGGGTTTTAGCTATGACACCCTGTGTCAGATCTATCTTGCAGGGGCTGCGGCGCGCTTGGGCGAGTGGTGGGATGAAGACCGGCTGTCGTTTTACAAGGTCACGATTGCGGCCAGTGGCATCTATGCGATTTTGCGCACGCTGCGGTTGCAACGCACCCTGCCGGCGCAAG
The DNA here is from genome assembly GCA_913062925.1 of uncultured Pseudorhodobacter sp. Classification (GTDB taxonomy): domain Bacteria; phylum Pseudomonadota; class Alphaproteobacteria; order Rhodobacterales; family Rhodobacteraceae; genus Cypionkella. Next base: position 2,806 of record CAJXWJ010000049.1, read on the forward strand.
ATCTGCGGCGCTCGGCGATTTTTGCCAGCGTGCCTGATGACACCCATACGCTTGGCATCACCGTGGCCGCCGATATGGCCCGTGACCGGGGCTGGGACATCACGCTGCTGACCGGTCTGAGCCATGACGCTTTGGTGGAAGAGGTCGAAAACCAAGACACCGCGCTGATTGGGCTTTCGGCCAGTGGCAAGCGGGTGCTGCCTGCGGTGTTAAAGCTGATTGTGGCGCTGCGGCTGTGCAAACCCAAGGCGCGGATCATGATCTGCGGTAGGCTTGCGGCGATGGATCTTCATCTGGATGGCATCGTTGGGGCAGATGTTGCCGCCGCAGATTTTGACACCGCCTTTGACTATATGGAAAAGATGATGAACGCGGCCCCACGCGCGCCGTAGCCCTAAGGCGATGCAGCTTTGGTGGCGAAAACCGCATGCGCGCCCAGATCCACCGCAGCCTCGTCACGCAAAAGGCGGGCATAAAAGTCGAAAAGCGTGTCTGTGCCGGTTGAAGGCGTTGCCTCTGGGTCATAGCGGTCGGTCTCTGGGTTCAAGACCAGCATCGATTGCGTTGCATAATAGCGCCCGATCTTGGCAAGCTCGGCCTTATCGCGCCATTTTGGCGACAGCCGCCCCAACAGGCCAAGCGCCGCGATAATCGCATCCATCAGGCCAATCGGCACCGAACGGAACTTCGGCGTTTGGCCCAGCAGGCGAAACAGCGCTTCGCCCTGCGCGCGCGGGGTGATCGCAGGGCCAGGGCCACCGATTGGCAAAATTTGGTTTGCGCGCAAAGGGTTGTCCAGACAATCGGCCAAATATTCCGCCAGATCGGCATCGCTGATCGGCTTGCAGGCGGTCAACTGACCATCGCCAAAGATCAAAAACGGCTTGCCTTGGCGCAGCCGTGCCACCTGCCCTGACAGCGATTTGAAAAACGCCGTTGGCCGCACGATGCTATAGGTCAGCCCCGATGCGATCAAGGCCGCCTCAAAGGCCAGCTTGGCCTGCTGAAACGCCAAAAGCGGGCGCTGCACGCAAATCGCCGACAACAGCACCATCTGCCGCACGCCCTGCGCTTGTGCGATGTGCAAAGCGGCCAGATGCGCCTGATGATCTATCGCCCAAGCCTCGGCAGGCTGGCCGGTCCGCGAGGCAAGGCAAGACACCAAAGCATCAAAGCTTTCGCCACAAAATCCATCGCGCGCAAGGGCTTGCGGGTCTGTCACCTCGCCAAAGCGCAAGATCGCGGCCTCGGGCAGACCGCGGCGCGGCGCGTGCGGATCGGCGCGCAGAAAACACACCACCTCGTGACCACGCGCCAGCAGCGCATCGAGCGTGGCGCGGCCAATGGTGCCGGTGGCCCCCAGCAACATCACCCGCGCGCGCGGCTTAGACATGGGCATTGGCACTTAGGGTTTCGGCGACGCGGCCCCAGCCATCGGCAAGATAGATCCGCAGCCAAGGCGTAAAGCGCGCAGGCTCGGCCTGCACCTGCTGCGCCAGATCCGGCAAGGACACCCAAGCGGTTTCCAGCACCTCGTCGGGGTTGGGGGTGATCTGCATATCGGCAGGCGCTTGGGCCACAAACAGATCCACCAGCTCGTGTTCGATCAGCCCGCCCCCGACATCGGCGCGGTATTCGGTGCCGCCCGCGCGCTGCAACGCCAGCCCCGAGATGCCCAATTCCTCGTGCAAGCGCCGCGTGGCGCAGGCCAAGGCCGCCTCGCCCCAGCGCGGATGGGTGCAGCAGCTGTTCGCCCAAAGCCCCGGCGTGTGATATTTGCCCAAAGCGCGACGTTGCAGCAGGGTTTTATCACCCCGCATCACAAAGACCGAAATCGCCAGATGCCGCAGCCCGCGCTGATGCACCGCCAGCTTTTCCACTGGCGTCAACACATCCTCGACATAGGCAGGGATCATCTCTTGCATCTTCGCTCCGGTGACAGTGGCGGGTTAAACGTGTTCGGGCGCGACCCAGCCCAACAAATGCCGCACATTCTTAACGCCAATCTTAAGATGCGCCAAGGGGCGGGCATTGACCAGTTTCTTGTTCATATAGGCCTCGAACGTCAGTTTTTGCACATCGACGTCGTGACACAGGCTGACAAACCGCTCGCGCCGCTCGTCCGATTGGTAATAGGCATCCTGCATCGAGCGCAGCACTTTGAACACCGTGCCATGTTCCTTCATGAACATCTTGCGCGCCAAGCGCAGTTTCGAGGCACGGCCCGTGGCCAGCGTCGCCTGCGCGGCCGTGGCCGCTGCCCGCCCGCCTGCCATGGCATAGTAAATCCCCTCACCGGATGAGGGCGCCACCACCCCCGCCGCATCGCCCGCCAAGACCAGATCGCGGCCATTGTCCCAACGATCCATCGGGCGCAGCGGAATTGGCGCGCCCTCGCGCCGGATGGTTTCGCAATCGCTTAAACCCGAGGCCGCGCGCAGATCGGCGGTGGCATGTTTCAGATCCACCCCCTCAAGGCCGGTGCCCATGCCAACGCTGACCTGATCGCCATGCGGAAACACCCAGCCATAAAAATCGGGGCTGATGCGGCCATCATAGATCACATCGCAGCGGATCGGATCATAGGACGCACTTTTCGGCGGCGCTTTCAGGATCTCGTGATAGGCAATGACATAGGGAATGCGGTCGCCGCCGGGCACTTCGGTCTTGGCCACAACCGAGCGCGCGCCATCCGCGCCGATCACCAGCCGCGTGGTCAGCCGCATCTCGGCCCCCGTGGCCTTGTCGCGGTAGATCACATGGGTCGCGGCTGCTTCGCGTTCGATGCGCAGATAGGTGCCGGTGACACGGCTTGCGCCATTCGACACCGCCCTTGCGCGCAAAAACTCGTCAAAATGCTCGCGGTCGACCATGCCGACAAAGCCGTTCTCGATCGGAATATCCACCGAGCGCCCCGTGGGCGACACCATGCGCGCGGTTTGAATATGGGCGACCAACTGACTGTCGGGGATCGAGAAATCCTCGATCAGCCGCGGCGGAATTGCACCGCCACAGGGCTTGATCCGCCCGGCCCTGTCCAGAAAAGCCACATCGCAGCCCGCGCGGGCCAAATCATTCGCAGCCGTCGCCCCCGAGGGGCCGCCACCGATGACCACGACATCAAACATCTTCATTCTCCCGCTACCATCGCCGGCAGACCACTGTCTTGCCGCGCTTCGATGACCCGAGCCGCCATCAGGGCGGCCCCCAAAAACAACCCAGCCTCTGCCACAAACACCAGCCCAAAGGCCGAGGCATTGCCCATCAGCACGCGCGCCAGATCAACCGCCCCTGCGCCCAAAATTCCGCCAAGCCCTGCCGCAATCGCTTGCGCAGCCCCCCAAAGCCCCATCCGCGTGCCCTCGCGCGCTTCGCGGCCTTCGCCCGCCAGCGCCATCATCGAGCCAATCGCTGCGACCGCAAACATGCCGTTGAAAAGCCCAAGGGCGATGGTCGCAGGTTGGATAAGCCCCGCCCCCGCCGCCATTTGCCCCGCCATCGCAAGCGCCAGCAGTGCCAGCGCCGACCCCGCACAGCCCGCCATCACCCAAGCCCGCAGCGACCCGATCCGCAAACCGGTTGCAGCAATCCCCACCGTCAGCATGCCGACAAAGACGCCGCCATTCTGCGCGCCCGAAAGCTGCGTCGATTGCCCGGGGGTAAAGTCGAACACCAGACCGGCATAGGGCTCTAGGATCAGCTCTTGCATGAAATAGGCGACCATCGACAAAAAGATGAACAGGGTGAAATTGCGCGCCCGCCGCTCGGCCCAGATCTCGGCCAGACCTTCGCGAAAGGGCAGCGGTTTGGCGTTAGGCTCGGCGTGGCCTGCGTGGCGCGCCTCGATCCCCCAGACCGCCAGCGTGGTCAGCATCAGCGCGACCAGCCCCACGATACCCACCACACGCAGCAGCCGCTCGGGCGAATAGGGGTCAAGCGCCTTGCCCACCACCGTGGCCGTCACCGCAATGCCAAAAATCATCATCAGCCAAGTGATCGTCGCCGCCGCCGCCCGCCGCCGCGGATGCGTGACCGTGGCCAGCAGCGCCAAAAGCGAGGTGCCAGAGGCCCCCACCCCCGCGCCGATCATAGCATAGGCCAAGATCGACAGCGCCAGCCCTGCGACAAAGCTTTGCGCCATCAGCACAAATCCCAAGGCCGCCAGAAATCCGCCCAGCCCCAGCGCAGCCATGCCCAGAATGATAAACCGCGTGCGATTGCCGCCGGTGTCAGAGCGGTAGCCCCACGTTGGCCGCGTGATCTGCACCGCGTAATGCAAGCCCACCAAGAGCCCCGGCAGCAGCGCCGGCAAAGCCGCCTCGACCACCATCAGCCGGTTCAGCGTCGAGGTGCAAATCACCACAATCGCGCCAAGGCACAGCTGCACCGCCCCCAACCGAAAAATCGACACCCAAGAAAGATAGGTCATGGCAAAGCCTCCAGACTGCGCAGCGCAAAAGCGGTGATCATCATGCCGCTGACATAAAGGCCAATGCCGGTGGCCTGATACCAAGGCGCGCGGCCCTTGGGGTCAGACAGCAGCGTGCGCATCGCCCAGATTTGCAGCGCCAGCAGAACCGTCACCGCCAAAGCATGCCACGGCCGCCCCCAGATCAGCAGCATCGCAATCACCAAGGCCTGCGCCAAAGCCATCACCGTGCAGGCGACTTTGGCCGCAACATCAGGGCCCAAGGTAACGGGAAGCGAGCGCACACCGTGCAGCTTATCGCCCTCTAGGGCTTTGAAATCATTCAGCGTCATGATGCCATGCGCGCCAAAGGCGTAAAGCAGTGCCATGGTCACCACCGGAAAATGCGGCAGGCCTTGTGACAGCACGGCCGCCCCCGTGAACCACGGCAGCCCCTCGTAACACAGGCCAACCAGCCCCGGCCCCCACCAGCCCGACCGCTTCAGCCGCACCGGCTCGGCCGAATAGGCCCAAGCCGCCAGCACACCAACGCCGGTCGCCGCAAAGCCCCAAGGCCCCAAAAACCACCCCAAGACCAAAGACAGCCCCGACATCGCCAGCGCAATCCAAAGCCCCCAGCGCCCCGGAATCCGCCCCGAAGGGATAGGGCGGTGCGGCTCGTTCACCGCATCGACATGGCGGTCGCACCAATCATTGGCCGCCTGCGACATCCCGCAAACCACCGGCCCCGCAAGGATCACCCCCAAAAGAACCAAGGGCCAAGCGCCCCAAGGCGAGACACCAACCGAAGCGATGCCGCAAAGATAGGCCCACATCGGCGGAAACCATGTGATCGGCTTTATCAGCTCCAACATGGCTTTGGGCTGCGGACGGGCGGGGATATGTAAGTCGGGTGATACAGTCATCTGTCAACTTTGCCTTACATTTTCGAGTCGGGCAAGCACAGAGTGTAAATCAAACGGACAGAAATGCCGCAGCGGGCGTCACAGGCAGGCAAGCGTAAAAATCAACCAATAGCTGCCTGTTTAAACGCAAAAAGACGCCCCTTTCGGGACGCCTTTGGCCTTAGCGGAAGCTAAACTACTCGTCGCCCTTTTCCAGCAAGCCAAATTTGCGCAGCTTGACATAAAGCGATTGCCGCGACAGGCCCAGCATTTCTGCCGCAGCAAGCCGGTTGTTGCGGGTCAAATCGACCGCGGTCTGAATGCACATCTTTTCCACCACATCGGTGGTTTCTGACACGATGTCTTTCAGGCTGGACGATCCGACCAATTCCATCACGCTGCGCATGCCGTCTTCGCCGGTGGTCATGCCGGGGCGACGCAGCAGATCGCTGCGGCTGGCATCACGGATCACCAAAGCAAAGCCCGGCGCGGGGCGGTCGTTCAGATGCGTCGCCGAAATCTCGACCGAGATCTGGCCGTTGAATTCATTCATCAGCTTGGTCGAATACAGCCGCAAATGCCGCGAGCGGCGCGCGTTGTCCAAGATCACCCGCAGATCCACCACGCCGCGCACCAGAAAATCGGCCAAAGACCGGCCACGCACATTGGTCAAATAGGCGCTGTCGGTCAGCTTCATAAAGGCATCGTTGCCAAAGGTGATCAGCCCGTCTTGATCAAGGAAAACAATGGCATCCACGCCTTCGTGGTAAAGCCGTTCCAGATTATCGCTCACCTCGCTGATCGCTGCGGTGACCTCATCGGGGGCTTCCAGACGGCAGAGCATGAACCGCTCGCCTGCCGCACGGAACAGCTTGGGGATCACCCGCAGCTTGCGTTGCGACCGGCGCGCCACCAATTCCACCGGACTGACGGTATCAGAAGAGGCGATGCTGGACAGGCTTTCCAGAAACTCGCCCCGCCGTCTGCCGTCAAATTCCTGCGCAATCGAGCTGCCCGCCAGATCTTGGCGCGGTGCCCCCAGCATCAGCGCCGCCGCCGCATTCAGATCGACAATGCGACCGGTGTTCATCGCAAGCAAGATCATCGCATCGCGCGTTGCCTCCATCAGCACGCGGTAACGGGTGTCCATCTCGCGCTGGGCCTCGTAATCGCGCTCAAGCGCAATTTGCGCCATCACCAATTGCTGCTGCATCTCAGCAATCGGGCGCATGTCGCGGCCCAGCATCAGGATCGACTGCTCGCGCTCCATCCAGTGCATGGTATAGCGGATCGGGAACTCCCACATCGTGTGGCCGGTATGATTGACCTCGACCACCAAAGACTTTGCCCCAGGCGCGCTGATAGCCTTAAGGCGGCGCGCAAATTTATCGCGGCTTTCTTCGGCCACACAATCGTCAAACGGTTGGCCCACCCAGCTTTGCAATTGCCCAAAGGCCGAATGATGCGGGTTGACCATAACGGCCTTGACCCGCCCATCGGCAGTAACAATCACCGACAAATCCGCCGCCGTTGTCACGATCTGCGCCATCAGCGCCGGATCAAGCAAGGGCAGCGTTTTGGGGTCGAAAAAGTGTTCTGTGTCCGTCTTCACTGCATTGTTCGCCATTTTTGCCGCCCACCCGTCCGATCGGGACAGCGGTATGTTTACGCGCGCCGAAGCACGCAGGAGGCGTCGAACTTAAGGCCAATTCCCTCAAGAGCCGCACCGATGTCATTGGTCGAGAAATCAGCCCCTGTGCATGCAGCCAGATCCTCCACTCTTGCCATCACCGCCCCACCCACCACGATCGGACAGGGCTGGCTCATCAGATTTTTCAAAAATTCCACGGTCTTTGCAACGGCTTCCAGCTTGTCTTTGGTGGAAACCGAGATCAAAATCCCGTCGAACTGTCGTGTTGCCAGCAAAGTATTCAACTCGGCAAAGGTTGGCGTAATCCGCAGGCATACCGAAACGCCAAAGCGGCGCAGCTGGCCCATCACCACCATAGGCCCCAAGGTGTGCTGTTCGCGCTCGGCCACCAGCAACAACACCGTGCCATGCCCCGCGTCGCCCGCCTGATCGGCCGCCCAAGCCGCGCCAATCTCGCGCAGAAGGCTTTGCATCCGCCCGACCCCGATCGAGACATCCATCCAAGACATCTGATCTTCGTGCCAAGCCTCGCCCATCCGCCGCGCAGCTTCGGGAATATAAATGTCGGCCAGCGCCGCCAGAGTGATCCGCGCACGGCGCACTTCGAGCAAAAGGCTGGCAAACGCATCCTTGCTGCCCGAGGTCGAGGCCGCCACCAGCCCCACAATCACCGGCTCGCGCAGCTCTGACACCGCGCGCGCGCTGCGACTTGCCAGCATCGAGACGACTTGCGATGCAAAAGACGTAACTGCGCCGCCATCTTGGCTCGCCGCAGTCGCTTGATCGCGCGGATGAAAAGCCTGCATCCGAAGAGCCCTCCACAAAGTGCCCCACACAACCGCAGCAACGCTCTGTCAGCACGATCGGGGACATCCTTTGAGGTAACCTTCTGTTAGGCGTATTCTTTTGTCAAAGAAAATTGACAGTCTAAAGTCTAAGAGCTTACCCCATTTTTTGCAAGGCTATGTAAATAAATAATAATAGTCAAAATTTCTGCCACAAAACTTTCACAGAGCCCCAGGCAGTCCGCAGCCGGTGTCAACCAAAATTGTGTAACTTTTAATTGACACATTCAGAATCGGGGGGTTAAGTTCAGCTTAACAGACGCCTTCGGAAAGACTGATCATGCCAAAGAATCACTCTACAAGGCCGCCACGCAAGCCGCTGTACACGGCCGAGGAACGAGCCCGTCGGGATGCGACAAAATGGACCCTCGTGCAGGGTCTGCTGGCGCCTGTGCAATTTCTGGCTTTCGCGGTCTCGGTGGTATTGGTGCTGCGCTATCTGGCGACCGATCAGGGCTATCTGGCGGCGACGGTGTCGATCCTGATCAAAACCTTTTTGCTGTATCTCATCATGATCACCGGCGCGATTTGGGAAAAGGTGGTCTTTGGTCAATATCTTCTGGCGCCGGCGTTTTTCTGGGAAGACATGATTTCTTTTGCCGTCATTGCGCTGCACACTGGCTATTTGATAGCGCTTTGGACTGGGGTTTTGGGACCAGTGGGCGAGATGGTCTTGGCGCTGACCGCCTATGTAACCTATGCGGTGAACGCCGCGCAATTCCTGTGGAAGCTGCGGCTGGCACGGCTTGACGCGATGGTGCAGGCATGAACGCGCCGCTGCCCAGCACGGGGTGCAGCGCCACGCCGGTGCTGAAACAGCGCGGCCAGCGCGAGGTGTTTTGCGGGCTGACCGGCATCATCTGGCTGCACCGCAAGATGCAGGATGCGTTCTTTTTGGTGGTCGGCAGCCGCACCTGCGCGCATCTGCTGCAATCAGCGGCTGGGGTGATGATCTTTGCCGAGCCGCGCTTTGGCACCGCCATTCTGGAAGAAAAAGACTTGGCCGGTCTGGCCGACGCACAAACCGAACTTGACCGCGAGGTTGATCGGCTGCTGTCACGCCGGCCTGACATTCGCCAGCTGTTTCTGGTGGGCTCTTGCCCTTCGGAAGTGATCAAGCTTGACCTTCACCGCGCTGCCGAGCGCATGAGCATCAAGCACGCGCCGCATGTGCGGGTGCTGAATTATTCCGGCTCGGGGATCGAAACCACCTTTACCCAAGGCGAAGATGCCTGCCTGGCCTCGATGGTGCCAAGCCTGCCGGAAACCACCGAAAAGCAACTGCTGCTTGTCGGCGCTTTGCCCGATGTGGTCGAAGATCAGGCGCTGGCGCTGCTGGCGGCGATGGGGATCACACAGGTCACCTGCCTGCCTGCGCGCCGGTCTGAGCAAACCCCTGCGGTGGGCGAGAACACGGTTTTTGCGCTGGTGCAGCCGTTCTTGGGCGACACCCATGCAGCACTTTTGGGTCGAGGTGCGCGCCATATCGCCGCGCCCTTCCCCTTTGGCGCCGAGGGCACCACGCTTTGGCTGCAAGCGATTGCCACCGAATTCGGCGTCTCGGCCGAGGTTTTTGCCGCCGCCACCGCAGCGCCGCGCGCGCGGGCAGAAAAAGCCGTGGCGATGGTGGCGCAGACCTTGGCGGATAAATCGGTGTTCTTTTTCCCCGACAGCCAGCTTGAAATCCCGCTTGCACGGTTTTTGACCCGCGAATGCGGCATGCGTGCGATTGAAGTCGGCACGCCGTTTTTGCACCGCGATCTGATGGCGCAAGAGCTTGCGCTTTTGGCCGAGGGCCCGACCCTTTCCGAAGGCCAAGACGTTGATCTGCAATTGACCCGCGTGCGCGAAGCCCGCCCCGATCTGACGGTTTGCGGTCTGGGTCTGGCCAATCCGCTGGAAGCCGAGGGTCTTGCCACCAAATGGGCGATCGAGCTGGTGTTCACGCCAGTGCATTTTTACGAACAAGCCGCTGATCTTGCGTCCCTTTTTGCCCGCCCTCTGCGCCGCCGCGCGCTTTTGGCCCCGCTTGCTCCGCCTGCGGGCCCCCATCTGGAGGCCGCAGAATGAAGCTGACGCTTTGGACCTATGAAGGCCCGCCGCATGTCGGCGCGATGCGGGTCGCCACCGGCATGAAGGGGCTGCACTACGTCTTGCACGCCCCCCAAGGCGACACCTATGCCGATCTCTTGTTCACCATGATTGAACGCCGCGATCACCGCCCGCCGGTGACCTATACCACCTTTCAGGCCCGCGATCTGGGCGGCGACACCGCCACCTTGTTCAAAACCGCCTGCCAAGACGCGGTGGACCGCTTTGCGCCCGAAGCACTGATCGTCGGGGCCTCTTGCACCGCCGAACTGATCCAGGACGACCCCGCTGGCCTTGCCGAAAGCATGGGGCTGGGTCTGCCGGTGATCCCGCTGGATCTGCCAAGCTATCAGCGCAAAGAAGGCTTTGGCACCGACGAGACCTTCTTGCAGATCGTGCGCCATCTGGCCAAACCCTGCGCACGAACCGAGCAGATCACCGCCAATCTGATCGGCCCCACAGCGCTTGGCTTTCGCCACCGCGATGACATCACCGAAGTCACCCGCCTCTTGGCCGATATGGGCATCGCGGTGAATGTGGTGGGCCCGATGGGGTCGCGGCCTTCCGATATCGCGCGGCTGGGGGCGGCGCATTTCAACGTGCTGATGTATCCAGAACACGCAGAATCCGCGGCGCGCTGGCTCGAGACCAATTTCAAACAGCCCTATACCAAATGTGTGCCGATCGGCGTCGGCGCCACCAAGGACTTTCTGGCCGAAGTGGCGCAGATCACCGGCCTGCCCGTGGTCAGCGACACCAGCCGTCTGCGCCTGCCCTGGTGGACCCGCAGCGTCGACAGCACCTATCTGACCGGCAAGCGGGTGTTCTTGTTCGGCGATGGCACCCATGTCGCCGCCGCCGCCCGCATTGCCCGCGACGAGATGGGCTTCGAGGTCGCAGGCCTTGGCTGCTTTAACCGCGAAATGGCCCGCCCGATCCGCGCGCTGGCGAAAGACTTCGGCGTCGAGGCGCTGATTTCTGACGATTACCTCGAGGTCGAAGCCGCCATCGCCGCCCTGCAACCCGAGCTGATCCTTGGCACCCAGATGGAGCGTCACATCGGCAAGCGTCTGGGCATCCCCTGTGCTGTGATCTCGGCCCCGGTGCATGTGCAAGATTTCCCTGCCCGCTACTCGCCACAAATGGGCTGGGAAGGCGCGAATGTGATCTTTGACACTTGGGTGCATCCGCTGGTGATGGGGCTGGAAGAGCATCTGCTGCATATGTTCCGCGACGATTTCGAATTTCATGACGAGGCTGGAGCCTCGCACCATGGCGGCACGCACAAACCCCGCGATGCTGGCGCCGAGGCCGCGCCTGCGGCCGCGGCATCTGCGGGCTCGATGCCCGCCGAGGCCGCCCCCGTTGCGGCCGTCACCCCAGCCCAGCCGCAAACCGCCGGCGAAATCGTCTGGCTATCAGACGCCGAAAACGAGCTGAAAAAGATCCCCTTCTTTGTGCGCGGCAAGGCCCGCCGCAATACCGAGAAATACGCCGAAACCAAAGGTGTCACTGCGATTTCCGTCGAAACCCTTTACGAGGCCAAAGCCCATTATGCGCGTTGATCCCCCTCTGACAGGCACAAAGGTCGGCTACAACATCGTTGTGGTCACGCTTGATCAGCATGCCGCAGGCCCTGCTGCACGCATCGCGCCGCGCCTGTCTCAGGACTTCCCCGGCCTGACCATCGCCATTCATGCCGCCGCCGAATGGGCCGAAAACCCCGCCGCCCTTGCCCGCTGCAAATCCGATCTGCAAACTGCCGATATCATCGTCGCCAACCTGTTGTTCATCGAAGAACATATCACCGCCATCCTGCCCGACCTGACCGAGGCCCGCGCCCGCGTCGATGCCTTTATCGGTGTCATCGCCGACAGCGCCATCGTGCGGCTGACCAAAATGGGCGATTTGGATATGTCCAAACCCGCCTCGGCGACGATGTCGCTGCTGAAAAAGCTGAAACCCAGCGCCAAAACCAGCGCCAATTCTGGCGAAAAGCAAATGTCGATGCTGCGCCGGCTGCCGAAAATCCTGCGCTGGATTCCGGGCAAGGCGCAGGATCTGCGGGCTTGGTTTTTGTCGATGCAATATTGGCTGGGCGGATCAGACGACAATATCGAACAGATGATGCGGTTCTTGCTGGGCCGCTATGCCGCGCGCAAAGACTGGCGCGGCGCTGTGGCCAAAGCGCCGATTGATTACCCCGAGGTTGGGCTTTACCACCCCGCCCTGCCCAACCGGATGACCACCGATCTTGCCGATCTGCCGCGCCCTGCCGGGGCCAAGCTGACGGTGGGGCTGTTGATGCTGCGCTCTTATGTGCTGGCCTCGGATACCGCGCATTATGATGCGGTGATCGCGGCCTTTGAAGCGCGCGGCATCGCCTGCATTCCAGCCTTTGCCGGTGGGCTCGATGGCCGCCCCGCGATTGACGCCTATTTCTCGACCAAAGACCGCGGCATTGACGCCATGGTGTCGCTGACTGGATTTTCGCTGGTGGGCGGGCCTGCCTATAACGACAGCCCTGCCGCTGTGGCTGCGCTAAGCGCGCTGGATGTGCCCTATATCGCGGCCCATCCGCTGGAATTTCAAACCCTTGGGCAATGGGCCTCTGCCGGCATGGGGCTGGGCCCGATCGAGACCACGATGCTGATCGCGCTGCCCGAGATTGACGGCGCAACCAATCCCACGGTCTTTGCAGGCCGCCACGGGCTTGAGGGCTGCACCGGCTGCGCGCATATGTGCGCCGGTGGCGCTGAAAGCCGGGCGATGTCGCCCTGCCCCGAGCGGATCGCCTCGCTTGCCGAAAAGACCGCGCGTCTGGGCCGCCTGCGCCAACTGGGCAATGCGCAGAAAAAGGTCGGCATCGTGCTGTTCGGCTTTCCGCCCAATGCAGGGGCTGCGGGCACCGCCGCCTATTTGTCGGTGTTTGAAAGCCTGCACAACACCCTGCGCGCCATGAAGGCCGAGGGCTACAGTTTGGACGTGCCCGCCACCGTCGCTGATCTGCGCGAGGCGGTGCTGGGCGGCAATGCGGCAACCTATGGCCAGCCTGCCAATGTCGAAGCCTTTGTCAGCGCCGATCACATCGTGCGCAACACCCCGCCGCTAAAAGCCTTGGAGGCGGTCTGGGGCCCGGCTCCGGGCAAGGTGCAAAGCGACGGCGCGCGGGTGTTTGTGCTGGGCAAGCAATTTGGCAATGTCTTTGTCGGGCTTCAGCCCACCTTTGGCTATGAGGGCGACCCGATGCGGTTGCTGTTTGAACGCGGCTTTGCCCCCACCCATGCCTTTGTGCAGTTCTATTTGTGGATGCGCGACAGCTTTGGCGCCGATGCCTATCTGCATTTCGGCATGCACGGCGCTTTGGAATTCATGCCGGGCAAGCAAGCCGGCCTTGGCGCGCGCGATTGGCCAGATCGGCTGATCGGCGAGGTGCCGAATATCTATCTTTACGCGGCCAACAATCCCTCCGAGGCCTCTTTGGCCAAGCGCCGTTCAAATGCCATCACCATCTCGCATCTGACACCGCCCTTGGCACAAGCCGGGCTTTACAAAGGCTTGGTCGAGCTGAAAGACAGCCTGACGCGCTGGCGCAGCCAGCCCGCCGATGCGCCCGAGCGCGCCGATCTAGAGGTTTTGATCGCCGAGCAAGCCATGGCCGTCGATATGGGTGGGCAAAAGCCCGCAGCGCTGTGGCTGAAACTGCTTGAGGCCGAAGCCGCCCTGATCCCGGATGGCTTGCACATCGTCGGGCGGCCGATGTCGGATGCAGCGCGGGCCGAATATCTGGATCTGCTGCCGCCGATGGATGATGTGGCGCGCGCGCGCATTGATCGCCAATTGCAGCAAGACACGGAAATCCCTGCGGTTTTGCGCGCGCTTTCCGGCCGCTTTATCGCACCTGTGCCCGGTGGCGATCTGATCCGCTCGCCGCAGATCTTGCCAACGGGGCGCAATATTCACGCCTTTGACCCCTTCCGGATGCCAACCGAATTTGCCCTGCGCGATGGCGCGGCCCAGGCTGAGCGTTTGCTGGCCGCCCATCCGACGCTGCCACGCTCGATTGCGCTGGTGCTTTGGGGGTCGGACAATATCAAATCCGACGGCGGCCCGATTGCGCAGGCCTTGGCGCTGATGGGGGCGCGGCCGCGCTTTGACGCCTATGGCAGGCTCTCGGGGGCCGATCTGATCCCGCTGGCGCAGCTTGGCCGCCCGCGCATTGATGTGCTGATGACACTGTCGGGGATTTTCCGCGACCTGCTGCCTTTGCAAACCAAAATGCTGGCCGAGGCCGCCTATAAATGCGCCATGGCCGACGAGCCGCTGAGCCAAAACTTCATCCGCGCCCATGCGCTGCGGGCGGCGGAAGAGATGGGCGTTGATATGGAAACTGCCGCCCTGCGGGTGTTTTCCAATGCCGAGGGCGCTTATGGCTCTAACGTCAATCAGCTGGTCGACAGTTCGGCCTTTGGCGGCGAAGATGAATTGGCCGATGCCTATGAGGCGCGCAAATCCTTTGCCTATGGGCGCAACGGCAAGGCGGTGAAACAGGCGGGGATTTTGCAAAAATCGCTGCAAAATGTGGAACTTGCCTATCAAAATCTGGAATCGGTCGAATTGGGTGTCACCTCGGTGGACCATTATTTTGACACGCTGGGTGGCATTGCGCGGGCGGTGAAACGCCAACGCGGCAGCGACACACCTGTCTATATCTCGGACCAGACCCGCGGCAGCGGCAAGATCCGCAGCCTGCGCGATCAGATCGCGCTGGAAAGTCGGTCGCGGATGTTGAACCCGAAGTTCTTTGAGGGCCTGCTGAAACATGGCGCCGAGGGCGTGCGCCAGATCGAGGCGCAGGTGACCAATACCGTTGGTTGGTCGGCCACCACCGAGGCGGTTGAGCCTTGGGTCTATCAGCGCCTGTCAGAGACCTTTGTGCTGGATGCGGCGATGCGCCAGCGCTTGGCGGCGCTGAACCCGCAAGCCTCGGCGCGGATGGCCAATCGGCTGATCGAGGCCTCTGAGCGTAACTACTGGTCGCCTGATGCCGCCACCCTTGCGGCTTTGCAGGGGGCTGCGGATGAATTGGAAGACCGTTTGGAAGGGATTGCAGCCGAATGAGACAGCCTTGCCAAATCCACCGCGACTTACCTGTCGGAGCCTCCGGCGGGGATATTTTTAGACAGATGAAAGGGGCATCAGCATGAGCCTAGATCTGGTTCCAAATCTACGTGGCCTTGATGGCGAAGGCTCGGTGCAGGTGCATCAGGATGCCGATGCGCGCATTGAAGGTGCCAAGGTGTTTTCGGTTTATGGCAAGGGGGGGATCGGTAAATCCACCACCTCGAGCAACCTGTCGGCGGCGTTTTCGATGATGGGCAAGCGGGTGTTGCAGATTGGCTGTGACCCCAAGCACGACAGCACCTTTACCCTAACGGGGCGGTTGCAGCCCACCGTGATCGACATCTTGAAAGAGGTGGATTTTCACGCCGAAGAGCTGCGGCCTGAGGATTATGTCGCCACCGGCTTTAACGGCGTGAAATGTGTCGAGGCCGGCGGGCCGCCTGCGGGCACCGGCTGCGGCGGCTATGTGGTGGGGCAGACGGTCAAGCTGTTGAAGCAGCACCATCTGCTGGATGACACCGATGTGGTGATCTTTGACGTTTTGGGCGATGTGGTTTGCGGCGGCTTTGCAGCGCCCTTGCAGCATGCCGACCGCGCGGTGATCGTGACCGCCAATGACTTTGACAGCATCTATGCGATGAACCGCATCATCGCCGCCGTGCAGGCCAAATCGGGCAATTACAAGGTGCAGCTGGCGGGCTGTGTCGCCAATCGGTCGCGCGAGACCGATGAGGTCGACCGCTATTGCGCCCGTGTTGGCTTTAACCGCTTGGCGCATATGCCCGATATTGACGCGATCCGCCGCTCTCGGCTGAAGAAAAAGACCCTGTTCGAGATGGATGACGCCGAAGATGTGGTGATGGCGCGGGCGGAATATATGAAGCTGGCCGATACGCTGTGGCGGTCGGTGCAAGGTGCGGGATCCACGCCGCATCCGCTGCCAGATCGGGAAATCTTTGAGCTTTTGGGGTTTGATTGATGCCGGACTATTCGACAACTTTGTCGCGGGTTGAAGATTACTTTGACCGCTCGGCCACCAAGGTTTGGGAGCGTCTGACCTCGGATGCGCCGGTGTCGCGCATTCGTCAGACCGTGCGCGAGGGCCGCGACCGCATGCGGGCCTTGATGCTGTCGCGGCTGCCCTATGATCTGCGCGGCACCCGGATTTTGGATGCAGGCTGCGGCGCGGGGCAGATGACGGCAGAGCTTGCCGCGCGCGGGGCGGATGTGTTGGCGGTGGATATCTCGCCTGCGCTGGTCAAGATCGCGCGCGAGCGCTTGCCGGCCTCGTTGCGCGGACGGGTGGAGTTTGCCTCGGGCGATATGACGGCGGACTATGGGCGCTTTGATCATGTCGTGGCGATGGACAGTCTGATCTATTATGACACCCACGACATCTGCGCCGCGCTGGCGCGGCTTGGCGCGCGCACCGAAGGCGCGGTGGTGTTTACCGTGGCCCCGCGCACGCCGTTTTTGTTAACGTTTTGGAGCATGGGCAAGCTGTTTCCGCGCAGCGACCGCAGCCCCACAATGGTGCCGCATGCCCATACCCGCTTGCAGGCGCAGTGCCAAGGCGCGGGTCAGATCAGCAAGGTCGATCGTGTCTCGCGCGGGTTTTATATTTCGGAATGTCTGGAGTATCGGCGGTGATTTTCGTTAAATCCAAGCACATTCAACAGCTTGGCACCAAGTGGATGCCCTTTGCCGATGCGGCCTCGGAAGGCTTGAGCTTTTTGCAACTGCTGCGGTTGAGCCTGTTTCAGGTTTCGGTTGGCATGGCCTCGGTGTTGCTTTTGGGCACGCTGAACCGGGTGATGATTGTCGAACTGGCGGTACCTGCAACAGTGGTGGCGGGGATGATCGCGCTGCCGGTGATCTCGGCGCCGTTCCGCGCCATGCTGGGCCACAAGAGCGACACCCACAAAAGCTGGATCGGTTGGAAACGCATTCCCTATCTGTGGTTTGGCAGCCTGTGGCAGATGGGTGGGCTTGCGATCATGCCTTTTGCGCTGATCGTGCTGTCGGGTGATCAGATCCACGGGCCGGAATGGGCGGGCAAGGCCTTGGCGGGGCTGGCGTTTTTGATGACTGGCATCGGCATGCATATGACACAGACCGCGGGGCTTGCGCTGGCCTCAGACCGCGCGACCGAAGAGACACGGTCGCGGGTTGTGGCGTTTTTATATGTCATGAACCTTTTGGGGATGGCGGTTTCGGCGGTGATCCTTGGCCTTTTGCTGCGTGATTTCAACGAGATCAAGCTGATCCGTGTGGTGCAGGGCTGCGGTGTGGCGACGATCTTGCTGAACCTGACCGCGCTGTGGAAGCAGGAAAAAGTCCGCCCGATGACCAAGGAAGAAATGGCGCAGAGCCGTCCGATCTTTCACGAGGGCTGGCGCGATCTGCTGGCGGGTGGCACGGCGGGGCGGCTTTTGCTGGTGGTGATGCTGGGGACCATGGGCTTTCAGATGCAAGACGTTTTGCTTGAACCTTATGGTGCGCAGATCCTTGGGCTTTCAGTGGGGGCCACGACCTGGCTGACCGCCTGCAATGCCATGGGAGCGCTGATCGGCTTTGTGCTGGCCGGGCATTGGATGGCGCAGGGGCAGGATATGTTTCGGATGTCGGCGCGCGGGATCTTGGTTGGCGTGGTGGCTTTCGTGATGGTGATCATGGCCGCGCCTTTGCACTCGGGCGTGCTGTTCTTTGCGGGAGCTTGGTGCATCGGCCTTGGTGCGGGGCTGTTTGCGGTCTCGACCCTGACAGCGGCGATGGCGCTGCCCGAGCAGGGCCACGCCGGCCGCGGGCTGGTGCTTGGGGCTTGGGGGGCGGCGCAGGCGACAGCTGCGGGCCTATCGATCGCCATTGGCGGCGGCTTGCGCGACAGCGTCGGGGCCTATGCGCTGCAAGGCCATCTGGGCCAGATCTTTGCCACCCAGACCTTTGGCTACTCTTTTGTCTACCAAGTTGAAATACTTGTACTTTTCGTAACTCTCATCGCTTTGGCCCCTCTTGTTCGGGTCACGCTTTTCACTGCAAAATCGAAAGCCGAGACCGCCCGCATGGGCCTGATCGACTTTCCCAACTGACCACCGGAGGATTAACTCATGCTTGGCACGCACTTCTTTGGCAACTTCGATCTTGCCGCGCTTTCGATCTGGCTTTTCTGGGGCTTTTTCGCGCTGCTGATCTATTATCTGCAAACCGAAAACATGCGCGAAGGCTATCCGCTGGAATCCGAGGATGGGGCCAAAGCCGCCAACCAAGGCCCCTTCCCGCTGCCCAGCCCAAAAACCTTTATCCTGCCGCATGGGCGCGGCGAAGTCACCCTGCCCAATGGCGCGCGTGAGGCGCGCGAGCTGGCGATGGGGCGTACCGCTGTCTCGGAAGGCTTTCCTCATGCGCCTTTGGGTGATCCGATGGTTGATGGCCTTGGGCCAGCCGCCTGGGCACCGCGCCGCGATGTGCCGGAACTGGATGGCCACGGCCATGCTAAGATCGTGCCGATGGCGCAGGCCAGCAGCTTTGGTGTCTCGGCTGGGCGCGATCCGCGCGGTTTGCCGGTGCAGGCGGGCGACAACGAGGTTGTCGGACGCATCCGCGATATGTGGGTAGATGCCCCCGAACAGCTGGTGCGCTATCTTGAGATCGAGCTGAACTCGGGCAATCGCCGTTTGGTGCCGATGCCGATGGTCAAGATCTGGAAAGACCGCGTGCGGATCAATTCGCTGTCCTCGGATCTGTTCGACGGCGTGCCGGCAACCAAATCCATGAGCGAAGTCACCCTGCTCGAGGAAGAAAAGATCAGCGCTTATTATGCTGGCGGCACGCTTTATGCAGCCGAAAAGCGCAAGCATGGGCCGGAGTCCTGGAAGCCATGAGCGCGCATGACGATTATGAAATAGAGCCGGTGCGCGGGCTGCCAGAGCAGCCGCCGCAGGGCGAAGAACTGCTTTGGCAGGGCCGGCCTGCCACCTTTGCGCTGGCCCGCGACGTCTTCAAGCTGACTTGGGTCGCAAGCTACTTCCTTGGCCTTGCCGTCTGGCAAATCGCCGTGCAGGCCAGCAGCCTGACGCAGGCCTTTGCCATAGCGCTGCCCTATCTGGCGATTGGCTTGCTGGTCTGTGCGATTTTGTTGGGATTGGCCGCAACCCAAGCCCGCACCACGGTCTACACCGTCACCACCGCACGGGTGGCGATGCGGATCGGCTCGGCGCTGACCGTGACGCTGAACCTGCCGTTTAAGCAGATCGGCACCGCCAGCTTGGCGCTAAAACCCAATGGCACCGGTACGATTGCGCTGCAAACCTTGGGCGAGACGCGGATCTCTTACTTGGTGTGCTGGCCCCATGCGCGGCCTTGGGTCTTTGCCAAGACCCAGCCTGCGCTGCGCTGCATCCCCGATGCCGCCCGCGTCGCAAAACTCTTGTCTGATGCCGCCGAAACCAAGCTGAACGAACCAATGGTGGCACAACGCGGGGCGGGCCTCATGCTTGCCGCCGCAGAATAGCGAGGCGTCATGCTTGCCCAAGCCAAACCCAATTCCGCGCCAGAACGCGACATGATCCCCAAGCCCCTGCTTGTGGCGATCTTGGCGCTGGTGGTGACAAGCCTTGCCATCGTCGGGGCCGCAGCCGTGACAGGGCGCGCCCATGTCGGCGTGCCCAAGGCCGCAACCATTCTGGCCGAGCGCAGCGTGATCTTGCAAGGCGGCGGCGCGCAAGCCGTGACCGTACTTGCAGCCGACGGCAGCGTGATGATGGATCTGCCACATGGCGGCTTTATCACCGTTATTCAAAACGGACTGGAACGCGCACGCACCAATGCGGGGCTTGACCAATCGCTGCCGGTGCGCATCATAAAATACGACAATGGCCGCCTTGCGGTCCTTGACGACGCCTCTGGCTGGAGCGCTGAACTCGGCGCTTTTGGCAGCGACAATAGGGCCGCATTCGAACGGCTCATGTCACAAAACTAACAACAATAATGGGAACCAAATCATGGGAATTTTTAGCAGATACGCCGAGGACGTCCCCTGCACTGTCGAAGTCAGTCACCGCTTCGAGAGCCTGCATGCCCACGTTCGTTTTAACAATGGTGCCGTCATTCACCCCGGCGACGAAGTCTTGGTGCATGGCAAGCCGATCCTTGCCGCTTATGGCGAGCTGATCATCGAAGACCGTCAAGCCACCATCACCCGCGCCTCGGCGCTGGAACGGCTCTGGACCCGTCTGACGGGCGATTTCGGCTTTATGGAACTGTGCGAATTCTCGTTTTCAGAAGAGGTGATGTCATGAACGCGACCCCCAAAGCCCTTGAGGCGGAATATGCCGAATTGGCGGCTTCGCAGTCCACTGACACCACCGCGATGGCAACCGAGACCACGCTGTTGAACCCGCGCTTTTACACCACCGATTTCGACGAGATGGACCGCATCGACGTCACCCCCGTGCGCAAAGACTGGGACGAATTGCTGGCCGAAATGCGCGCCGATCCCAATAAGTCTCACTTCAAGAAAAACGCCGAATGGGATGCCGATTGGGAGGGGATGGAGCCAAAGCTGAAGCGCGAGTTCATTGATTTTCTGGTCTCCTCTTGCACCGCCGAATTCTCGGGCTGCGTGCTTTACAAGGAAATGAAGCGGCGCGGCAATAACCCTGACATCTGCGAGCTGTTCAACTTTATGGCGCGCGACGAGGCCCGCCATGCCGGTTTCATCAATGACGCGCTGCGCGAAGCCGGGGTGGCTGTGAACCTTGGCTTTCTGACCAAGGCCAAGAAATACACCTATTTCCGCCCCAAGTTCATCTATTACGCGACCTATCTGTCTGAAAAGATTGGCTATGCGCGCTATATCACCATTTTCCGCCATCTCGAGGCAAACCCAGAGCTGCGCTTTCACCCGATCTTCAAATGGTTCCGCGAATGGTGCAATGACGAATTCCGTCATGGTGAGGCCTTTGCGCTTTTGATGCGCACCGATCCGAAACTGACCACCAGCTTTGCCAATAAGCTGTGGATCCGCTTTTTCCTGACGGCGGTCTATTCGACCATGTTTGTGCGCGACCACGCGCGGCCGGAATTTCACAAGGCCTTGGGCGTCGATATTGAATGGTATGACCAAGAGGTGTTCCGCAAAACCTCTGAAATCGCGCGGCAGGTGTTTCCGGTCGAGGTCGATATCAACCACAAACGCTGGCTGCCCAATCTGCGCCGGATGCGCGACGCCTTTGGTCAGATGGAGGCGGGCAAGCGTCAGGGCGGTTTGGGCGGTTTCGTTACGGCCAAGCTGGGCGCGGTCAAGGCGGCACTGGCCTTTGTGCAGCTTTACACCATTCCGGTGATCCACCGCGAGCCGCCAAAGAATGTGCGGTTGGAGCCGGTCTATTGACCGTCTCCCCCCACAGCGGTGAGGGCTGGGGGCGGGCGCGCCCCTACCCCCACCTGCTGTCAGAAGGGCCGCGCGGATGAGCGATAGCCCCTGGTTTGCAGCCCTGATAACCCTGTTTTTATGGTGGTTTTCCACAGGCATTATCCTGTGGCGCGTGCGCGTGGCCGATAACGGCAGCGCCAAAGACCATCTGATGTCGGTCGTGCTTGGCCTGCCGCTGCTGGCGATTGGGGTCTTGGCCGCGCGCGCCTCTTTGCCCGATCTTTCGGCTGGTGGCATCTACATGGCCTTTCTTGCGGCCTTGGCACTTTGGGCTTGGATCGAGCTTGCCTTTCTGTCGGGCGTCATCACCGGCCCCAACCGGATGCCCTGCCCGCCCTATCTCGCCAAGCGCGAGCGGTTTTGGCGTGCGGTTGGCACCATTGCTTGGCACGAGGCCACCTTGATTGGCACGCTGGCAGTCCTGGGTCTGGTGACGCTGACTGCGGCAAATCCGTTTGCCTTTGGCACCTTTGCGCTGCTGTTTGTCGCCCGCATCTCGGCCAAGCTGAACCTATTTTTGGGTGTGCCGCGCATCAACATTCAATTCCTGCCACGCCCGCTTGCACATCTGGCCAGCTATTTTCGCATCGGCCGGATCACGGCTTTCTTTCCGATCTCGGTTTCTGCGCTGACGGTGTTTTCCGCGCTGCTGCTGGAACGCGCGATCAATGTCACCCACCCCGGCATGTCGGTTGGCTATAGCCTGCTGACCTGCCTTTGCCTGCTGGCGCTGCTTGAGCATTGGTTCATGGTGCTGCCGCTGCCAGACGAGAAACTGTGGCGCTGGATGTTGCCCGCCACGAAACCGCAAAACGACCAAGTTGAGGATGCCAATGGACTTTGATCAGATTTTTCGAACCCAACTCGAAACCCTCAAGGCCGAAGGCAATTACCGCGTCTTTGCCGAATTAGAGCGCAGACGCGGCGATTTTCCAAAGGCCAATACCCATAAGGATGGCGCGGTAAAGGAAATCACCGTCTGGTGTTCCAACGATTACCTTGGCATGGGCCAACACCCTGCTGTGGTCGATGCGATGGTCGAATGTATTCAGACCCATGGCGCGGGTTCGGGCGGCACACGCAATATTTCTGGCAACAATCACAAGCACTTGCTGCTGGAATCCGAACTTGCCGATCTGCATGGCAAAGAGTCTGCTTTGCTGTTCACCTCGGGCTATGTCTCGAACTGGGCGGCGCTGTCGACGCTGGGGTCGCGGATCCCGAATGCGGTGATCTTTTCAGACGCTGGCAACCACGCCAGCATGATCGAAGGCGTGCGCCATTCGCGCGCCGATAAGGTGATCTGGGCGCATAATGATTGGCGCGATCTGGACCGCAAACTTGCCGCCGCTGGCGATCGGCCCAAGATTGTCGCCTTCGAGTCGGTCTATTCGATGGACGGCGACATCGCCCCGATCAAGGAAATCGTGCAGGTGGCCAAGGCCCACGGCGCGCTGACCTATATTGACGAGGTGCACGCCGTTGGCATGTATGGCCCGCGCGGCGGTGGGGTGTCAGAACGTGAAGGCCTGGCCGATCAGATCGACCTGATCGAGGGCACATTGGGCAAGGCCTTTGGCGTGGTTGGCGGATATATCACCGGCTCTGCGGCGCTTTGCGATTTCATCCGCTCGTTTGCTTCGGGCTTTATCTTTACCACCGCCCTGCCGCCCGCTGTGGCCGCCGCGGCCACTGCCTCGATCCAGCATCTGAAAGTCAGCCAGATCGAGCGGCAAAAGCAGCAAGAACAGGTCGCCAAACTGCGCGCAAGGCTGGACCGTCTGGGCATCGCCCATATGGCGAACGACAGCCATATCGTGCCGGTGGTGATCGGCGATCCGGTCAAGTGCCGGATGATTTCGGATATCTTAATGCGCGACTGGGGCATCTATGTGCAGCCGATCAACTATCCCAC